>DLPA01000152.1 GCA_002479815.1 bacterium UBA7470
GGCTGGTGGTGGCAAGGCGAACACACCACCCACCGCCACCTGAAACGCCAAGTGATGAAAGAAATGCTCCAAACCGCCTTGGGCTTGAAGCGAGCTGCACACATCAAGGCATAAAAATCAATAGCAAAAAAAGTGAGCTGCTTACGCAAGTAATACGCCACTTTTAGTCATTTTGATGCTTGAAATAATGCCGAAAAGCTGAAAAAACCCATTTCAAACCCGTTTTTAGGGGCTGAAAAACGGGTTTTTGACTGCCGACGCAGCATTTTTTCAATAAAAACGGCTGATTTTCAGATAAAAATCAGCCATAGCCCTCTATTTACTTGCGTAAGCAGCTCACATTTTTTACTATTATTTTGTTTAATTATCAACAACGAAACGTCTTTTGAGGAGCTGGTTTTTCTCGAAAGGGGAGTTTCAAAGCAAGCAAAATCCTCTTAAAAAAGCTTAGAAGTAAGCGAGAATAAAGTCTCGTATGCGACCTTGGAGAAGTAGATGTATGGAATGTCGCAAAAAATGTATTCTGTTTGCAACAAATTACATCAAGGTTGCTTCAATTAGACGTTAAAAGAGGAGACAGAATATGTCCACCACTGGTTTTGATCGTACATCGCGTGTTTCCCAATTCGTATTGAGCTTGTGCTTGGCGCAAGCCGCTTTAACGGCACACGCACAAATTTGCCCCCATCGTGGCGACTTGGACGAGACGTATTGTGATGCCAATCGTGACTTAGTAGCCGACAGCCCGGCGATGGGAAAAACCCCCGATCGCTTGGTGTTGGGGGTGTCTTCAGTGGAGGATGCACAAACCGCCATGAAAACCTACAGCCCCTTGGTGGATTACTTAAAAGGCTGCTTGAAAAAAGATGTGCAGTTGTATCCCCCCGTGGGAGAGGCGAACGTGTTAGAGGGGATGCGTACCGGACAAGTCCACGTCGCCCAGTTTGCAACAGGCGGCACGATGTATGCCGTCAACTTTGCTGGTGCAGTGCCCTTTGCAGGCAAAGGCCCCGCTGGCACAGGTAAGCGCGACACGTACACGCTGATGCTGATTGTGAAAACCGAGAGTGCTTACCAAAAACCCATTGATTTAAAGGGCAAGCAAATTGCACACACCTCCGTCACCTCGAATTCAGGCAACTTAGCACCTCGGGCCTTGTTTCCCGAATTGGGTTTAACGCCTGAGAAAGATTACAAAGTAGCGTTCAGTGGCAAGCACGATAAGTCCATCATTGGCGTGCAATTGGGCTTGTATGACGCGGCTGCGGTGGCCAGCGATGTGTTTGAACGCTTGGTGGCTAAAGGTGACATCAAGCGCCACCAGTTCCGGGTGATTTACGAAAGCGAAGAGTTTCCACCCGATGCGTTTTCCCATGCACACGATTTGGACCCCAAATTGGCAAGCGACATCAAACGCTGCTTTTATGACTTTCATTTTCCAGAGTTGATGTCTAAACAACTCGAAAACAACGACCGTTTCTTTGCAGTGGGCTATGCCAAAGACTGGAAGCTGGTGCGCCTGATTGCCAAGGCCTCAGGTGTCCAGATGAGCAAAGGGGCGTATCAAGCCATCGTTGCCACGAAGAAAAAATAAGCCCATCCGCTTTTGGAGCACAGGTTCCAAAGACCTTACGGGAAAACCAGTATTTCAATAGAACGAACGTTCGTTTTTAATTCGCGCCATTCTGTCAGTTACCTGCAAGCTTTTAGGCAAGGGATGGACAGTGTGGTGAAGTACGGCGTTTGTTCTTTTGTCATCTTGGTGCTCTAGGAGATTTGGAAAATGACTTTTTTAGGCGTGCTGGCGCGTATGGGCGGTGTGGGCGTATTGGGCTTGGCTTGTATGGTCGCAATGCCAGCGGCTCATGCACAGTCGGGTTATACAAAAACCAAGTACCCTGTGGTGTTGGCCCACGGTATTTTTGGCTTTGATACCTTGGCTGGGGTGGATTATTTTTACGATATTCCGCGTCAGTTGCGGGCCGATGGTGCCACCGTGTTTCAAACACAGCAGTCGGCCACGCAGTCCAGTGAAGTGCGTGGCGAGCAATTGCTGGCGGAATTGCGGCGCTTAAAAGCGGCCTATGGTCATCAAAAATTCAACCTTATCGGTCACAGCCATGGGGGGCATACGGTGCGTTATGTGGCTGCGGTGGCACCTGAGTTGGTCGCATCGGTCACCACGGTGGGTTCTCCCACACAAGGCTCACCCGTGGCTGATGTGATTCGGGACGTGCTCAAAGGCACCAATACCACCAGCATCGCAGCCAGTTTTGTGAACAGTTTGACTTCGGTCATGGGCTGGTTCACCGGCACGCCACAGTTGCCACAAAATGCCTTGGCGGCGATGGAGTCTTTGACCACCGCAGGCTCGATGCGCTTTACCCAGAAGTTTCCACAAGGCGCGCCCACCACGGCGTGCGGCAGTGGTCCTGGTGTGGTCAATGGCATTCGGTATTACTCGATTGGCGGCACCTCCCCGCTGACCAACGTGCTTGATCCCTTGGATGGGGCGATGGTGGCTGGATCGGCCTTCATTGCGGGGGAAAGCGACGGTTTGGTCAGCCGTTGTTCGTCACGCTGGGGTGAGGTCTTGCGCGATAACTATCCTTGGAATCACATGGACGAAGTGAACCATTCCTTTGGCTTGCGCGGACTCTTCACGCCCGATCCAGTGGCGTTTTACCGCAGCCACACCAATCGTCTGAAAAACGTAGGGCTGTAAGATGCAGACGCACCTGCGCTGGCCTGTGGTGGGCGGTGTGTTGTTGGGATTGTTTGTAAGCCTGTGGTGGTGGATGACAGCACCCTATGCGTCCCCAGAGCAGGCCCATGAGCGCGTGCGTTGGTCGCCGGCGTCGCAATTCACCCACATCGCCGCCGGCGACAGCCCCACACCCGTGGTTTCAGATGGTGCAGCACCGGCTCGTGGCAGCGGTGTGCGTGAACTTGAACAAATCGAACACGTCCTGTTTGAACACGGCTCGCTGCGCGGCACGGCATTGGATGGGGATTGGGGCCTTGATGCCCACGGTCAACTGCAACCCAGTCGTGCCTTGCGTCGTCGCTTTGACCAATTACTGACCACCCAAGGGGAAGTCAGCCGTGAGGCGTTGGGCGTGTGGCTGCGTGCCAAGGCGAGCAAAGACGTGGGGGTGAGTGCGGCGCAAGCCATCATGCAAATTTGGCACAAGTATTTGGTACTGGAAGGGCAAGAGTACCGCTACGGGGTGCGCCTTGATGAACCTGAATCGTTGCGGTGGGCCTTGCAGGAGCGCCAAATCAAGCGGCGTGAAATTCTTGGGGTGGCATGGGCCGCAGCGTTTTATGCGGAAGAGGAAGCCTTGCTGACGCAAAGCTTGGCATCGGACCACACACCGCAGACCACTACGTCAAACGCACCAGCAGCACCAGCCGCTCATGCAGCCTTGCCTCATCTGAATGCCGCCCAAGCCCATGCCCTCAGAAGTGCCCAATTTGGCACGGCAGCTGCCGACCGTTTGGCGGCGTTGGATGCGCAAGAGGCCATGTGGCACACCCGCTTGACACAAGCGCGTGTGCAATGGGACCGCATCAGCAATACCCCACAGTGGTCGCCAGTGCAACAACAAGCCTATTTTTCACAATGGCTAGACGGTCATTTTGAGGAACGCGAACGGGTACGGGTGCGTGCGCTGTTAGGACTGTGAGGGCAGCTCAAGTCGCCAGCTCAAGTGCAGACCAGGCGGCGCTTCGTAGTCTGCGATGACCCACGCGCGTTGTGGGTGCGCTGCTGCGTCTTCTAACCATGCCATCACGCAGGAGATGGAAGCCCGATCTAGAGCCGCAAAAGGCTGGTCGATCAAAGCGATGGGCGCACCTGCTGCAAATGCACCCACCCATCCCAGCTTGCGCCGACTGCCTGTGGACAGCATGAACAGGGCTTTGTCCAGATGGGGAATCAGGTCTAGCCCCTCTAACAGCTCGGCTTGTATGTGCGGATCGTAGGTGGGAAATTGTTGCTGCCATTGTGCCAAGCACGCACGGGCACTGATTTGCAGGTTACCCGACCCGCTGGGATCATCAGGATCAGCCCAAAAAACAAAAGGCGATGGATAAGCCATCGCCATTATGTGTTGCCCTACGACGGTGATCGTCCCCTGACACTGGTCCTTGAAGGGGCTGTTGATCCCACTCCATTGACCGGACAGCAATCTCAGCAACGTGGTTTTTCCGGTTTGCTCATCGCCTTGAATCCATCCTACTCCTGCTGAAATTTGGAAACTCAAGGCGTGGAACAACGCGGGCTGACCGGGCCAAGCCCAGCGCAGCCCTTGGGCGGTTAAGACAGGATCAGCGGTCGTCACGACGGCCACGGAAGCCACCTTGTTCACGTCCTTCAAAACTGCGCCCCCCGCGTCCAGCAGGTTTGGCAAAACCACGGTCTTGCGGCTTGAAGCCCGCACCACCGCCACTGCGCTTGCCCGCAAACTCGCGTGATTCACGGTCTTCACGCTCGCTGCGCTCACCGCCAAAGCGCGGGCCACGGTGCTCGTCAGACCCCCACATGGGACGGTCTTGGCGTACCTCACCACGGTCGCCAGCACCACGGTGGCCTTCGGGGCGAGGCGTGCGTGGGGCGTGCGCGTGGCGTTCGGCTGCATCATGATGACGATGACCTGCAGGCGCTTTATCGCTGCGGCCAAAGCCGGCGAAACCGCCTGAACGATAGCCACTGTCTTCCTCGGAACGCTCAGGACGATCACCGAAGCGAGGACCACGGTCATTGCTGCGATCGTTGTTGCGATCATTGCCAAAGCGACCACGGCCTTCACCACCGCGTCCACCACCACCAAAACCGCCGGCTTTGCCACGACCGCCACCAGTATTACCGCCTTTGCGCTCGTCACGAGCAAAGAAAGACGGAGGAGGACGCAACTTCGGCTCCAAGCCCGGAATCACATCGGGCTTGAGCGGATTGCGAGTGTGAAATTCAATGTCGGCAATGCGACGGCGGTCGCGCATCTCGGCAATCGTGACCGCCAAGCCATCACGTCCGGCGCGGCCTGTACGACCGATGCGGTGGGTGTAGTCCTCTGCCTTCATGGGCAGGCCATAGTTGAAGACGTGGCTGATGGTGGGCACGTCAATGCCGCGTGCGGCTACGTCGGTAGCGACCAGCACTTGCACACGACCATCGCGCAGGGCCGAGAGACGGCGGTTGCGCAGCCCTTGGCTCAAAGCGCCATGCAGCGCTACCGCAGAGAAACCGGCTTGTTGCAAGTCTTCCGCCAAGCTGTCGCATTCAATTTGAGTACAAGCAAACACAATGGCTTGGTTGATGGTGGTGTCGCGCAGCCAGTGATCCAACAATTGACGTTTGTGCTCAGGCGTATCGGCCCAAAACAGTTTTTGGGTGATGTTGGCGTGTTTTTCTTGTGGGGTGGCGATTTGAATTTTCTCGACATTCGCCCCGTTGTCGTGCATGACGCGCATGGCCAATTGCTGAATGCGTGGCGCAAACGTGGCCGAGAACATCATGGTTTGACGGCGTTGCGCCGTCAGTTGGTTGACTTCGGCCAAGTCGTCGGAAAAACCCAAGTCCAACATACGGTCGGCTTCGTCAATCACCAAAAACTTGACATCGCCCAGTTTGATTTGACCGCTGCGCTCCAAGTCCAACAAACGGCCCGGTGTGGCGACGACCAAGTTGGCGTTTTGCAGTTTGGCAATTTGCAACTGGTAAGGCATACCGCCCACGATATTGGCCACGCGCAGGCCACGGCAATGGCGCACAAGGTCGATGGCATCGGCTGCCACTTGTTGCGCCAACTCACGAGTGGGGCACAAAACCAATGCGCCAGGTTCCGCAGGCTTGAAGTTGCGGGGATTGGTGGGGTCTTTGCGGCGTGGACGCTTGGGTGCGGGCAAACCTTTGGCGGCGGCTTCGGCCACGGCTTGATCAAATGCGTCGCGCTCGGCTTGCTGTTGGTCTTGCTGCACTTGCAGCAGGGTGTGCAACACGGGCAATAAAAACGCTGCCGTTTTGCCGCTGCCGGTTTGACTGGAGACCATCAAGTCGGCATACACACCGTCGCCTTCTTGGGGCAGTGCCTTAGGGATGGCTTGAAGCTGCACGGGCGTGGGGTCGGTGTAGCCCAAGTCGGTAACGGCGGCAATCAGCTCAGGGGCCAGATGCAGACGTTCAAAGCCATTGGGCGTGGGGGCGACGGTGGTGTCTACAGTATCTGCTGTACCCGCGTCAGAGGACAGCAATTCGGTGTCGGCGGACAGCACATCACCACCGATCAGATTCATATCGTTCATATCAAAGTTTTCAGGTACGCCAGAAAAGCGCAATCGAATAAAGCGCAGCGAGATCCGCTCTTGTAGGAGGAGGCAAGGAGCCAAGGCCAATGTCAGCATTGACCAAACGGTTGAGACAATGATTCAACCGCGTTTGTCGGAATCGCCGATGCTTCGTTCGTGGGTTAAAAAACATCAACCACCCAACGAACATCGCAAGCGGGCCGACTGATAGGAGCCTATCGTGGCGAATCCCGAAAGCTGATGGAGCCTGATGGCAACCACTGAAGGTGTCAGCGGCAGGTTTTAAAACAGGCCAAGGTTGTGAGGCAGATGTACGATGCTTGCACCCTCAAAAAGTGCAAGCCCACGATTGTACTTCGTTTTCGGGAAAACCCCAAGAATAAGAACAGTCATCCTTGGAAGCTGCACGGGAGATACTCGGGTTTTCTATCTTGTTGCTGAGTTTGTATGCCCGGTTACTCTGATCCCGCCTTTGACACCTTGGCCTTGCACGCAGGCGCTGCGCCTGATGCGACGACGGGGGCGCGTGCCGTCCCGATTCATTTGACCACCTCATTCGTGTTTGAGTCCAGCGACCATGCAGCGGCCTTGTTCAATTTGGAACGTGCGGGCCATGTCTATAGCCGCATCAGCAATCCCACCAATGCGGTGCTGGAGCAGCGAGTCGCAGCCCTAGAAGGTGGCGTGGGCGCGATCAGCGTTGCCAGTGGGCAAGCGGCCTTGCACTTGTGTGTGGCGACGCTCATGGGCGCGGGCGGGCACATCGTTTCCAGCTCGGCCTTGTATGGGGGATCGCACAATTTGCTGCACTACACCTTGTCGCGTTTTGGCATTGAAACGACGTTTGTCGCGCCTCACGATGTCGATGCGTGGAAAGCCGCCATCCGGCCCAACACCCGTCTGTTGTTTGGCGAAACGGTGGGCAATCCGGGCTTGGATGTGTTGGACATTCCCACCATCGCCCAAATTGCCCACGACGCTGGTGTGCCCTTGCTGGTCGATGCCACCTTGACCACGCCTTGGCATCAGCAGCCGCTGGCACTGGGGGCAGACTTGGTGTACCACTCTGCCACCAAATTTTTAAGCGGTCATGGCACGGTGATTGGGGGTGTGGTGGTGGATGGCGGTAGTTTTGACTGGGCCGCCGAATACGCCCGCTCAGGCCGATTTGCGGAACTGGCAGCCCCCTACGAGGGCTTTCACGGCATGAACTTTGCCGAGGAAAGCACCGTGGGCGCGTTCCTGCTGCGGGCGCGGCGCGAGGGCTTGCGTGATTTCGGCGCGTGCTTGTCGCCCCACAGCGCGTGGCTGATTTTGCAAGGCTTAGAAACCTTGCCGCTGCGGATGGAGCGCCACATGCGAAACACCGAAACCATCGTCGCCTTCTTAGCCAGTCACCCCTTGGTGGCGCGTGTCGGGCATCCGCTGCTGGAGACGCATCCCAGCCATGCGCTGGCCCACAAGCTGCTGCGGCACGGGCCTGCGGGCGCGGGGTCGGTGTTCAGTTTTGACTTGAAAGGCAGTCGTGCCCAAGGTCGCGCTTTCATCGAAGCCTTGCGCTTGTTCAGCCACTTGGCGAATGTGGGCGATTGCCGCAGCTTGGTCATCCACCCCGCCAGCACCACCCACTTCAGAATGAGCGATGAAGCACTGGTCAAAGCCGGCATCGGCCCGGGCACGATACGGCTGTCCATCGGCTTAGAAGACCCGCAAGATTTGATCGACGACCTCAAACGCGCCCTAAAAGCGGCGGAGAAAGCCGCCTAAAGTGGGATGGGCTGTCTATTTTTGAAAGCAAGACCAGTCATGCAGATCGACATCACCACCGCACCAGCAGCCTTCAGCGTGTACGCCTACACGGGGGGCAAAACCTTTGATCCGGCACAGCCTACCGTGGTGTTCATCCACGGCGTGCTCAACGACCACAGCGTCTGGATTTTGCAAAGCCGCTATCTGGCCCATCATGGCTGGAATGTGTTGGCCTTGGACTTGCCCGGTCACGGGCGCAGCACGGGCGATGCGCCCGCCAGCGTGGAGCAAGCCGCCGATGCCGTGGTGCAGGTGCTGGACGCGCTGGGCATCGCACAAGCGGCCTTGGTGGGGCACAGTTGGGGGTCTTTGATTGCCTTAGAGGCCGCCGCACGCTTGCAACACCGCGCCACGCACGCGGTGCTGGTGGGCACGGCTTACCCCATGAAAGTCTCGGCGGCCCTCATCGACGCATCGCTGAACGACCCGATGAAGGCGCTGGCAATGGTGAACGTGTTTTCGCGCAGCACCTTGGCCCCACCGCCCTCGGCCTTGGGGGCGGGCACTTGGATTTATGGCGCGGGCATGGCCTTGGGCAAGCGCGTTTTAGCCAGCAACCCGAGGGTCAACGTCTTCCACCGTGGGTTTGTCGCTTGCGACAGCTACGCCAACGGGGAAGCCGCCATCACCGCCTTGACCTGTCCTGTCCTGTTCTTGCTGGGCAGCGACGATCAGATGACGCACCCCAAAGCCGCCCAAGGCTTGATCCGCACCGCCCGCGCCGCAGGCCGGCAGGTGGAAGTCGTGTCCGTGCCCGTCGGTCATCACCAAATGACCGAAGCACCCGAGGCGACCTTGACCGCCCTACACGACTTCATCACACAGAAGGCACAGGCATGACGGTCATGTCCACCGACATCACGCCGTCTTGCTCGGGTATTGGTGTGCGTCGGCGCAGTCAAGCGTCACCCTGCCGTCTCACCCCCTGGGCTTCACCCATGCGTGTGGCTTTTGTGGTAAACGGTGAAGAATGTGGGTGATGCGTTTGATATAACTCTAAAAATAATAGTAAAAAAAGTGAGCTGCTTACGCAACAAATACCATACTTTTGATCTATTTCAATCTAAAAACAAGCCGTTTTTTTATAAAAAAATGCCGTTCAGGGTGTTAAAAACCCGTTTTTGAGGTTCTCCCCACGCGTTTAAAGCCCATTTTTGATGATTTTAGGTCTTTTTTTCAGAATAAAAACGGCTGCATTACTTGTATCACTTGCGTAAGCAGCTCATTTTTTTAACTATGCTTTTTATATGCTTCATCCGTCATGGGACACACGATCGCTGGCTAGAAAATGTTTGCGATAACGGGGGTGCAAGTCAGCCAAGCGCATCATCATGGGCAAATCGGCACTGTTGAAGTCGGGGTCCCATGCAGGTGCGCCCAAAATTTTTGCACCTAAGCGCAAATAGCCTTGTATCAGGGCGGGGGCTTGCACCTCCAGATCGCTGTGCAGGCGATGCACAGGCAAAGGCAGGCGTGGACGGACATGACAATCCACAGTGGCCAAGTGCGTGCGCTCCAACTGCCGCCATAGGCTGGCGGCGGTGTGGCCGCCATCGGTCATGGGAATGCTGGCGCAGCCGATCATGGTGTCGAGTTGGTTGCGCACCATGAACGAGGCCAAGGCACTCCACAAGGCCATGATGACCCCCCCGTGGCGATGCTCGGGGTGGACGCAACTGCGGCCCAATTCCACCATGCGCTCACGTATGCTGCGCAAACGGGTCAAATCAAACTCGGTATCGGTGTAAAAGCTGCCCACCCGTTTGGCTTGAACGGGCGTTAAGACGCGGTAGGTGCCAATCACTTCCTGCGTGGCGCTGTCTCGCACCAGCAAGTGCTCGCAATAGTCATCAAATAAATCAATGTCATGCAAAGCGATCGTTTGGGGCAGGCGTGCGCCCATTTCACCGGCGAAGACGGCGTATCTCAGTCGCTGTGCGGCACGCACGTCGTCTTGGTGGCTGGCCCATGCGACTTCGATACCCGTCTTACCCAATGTTTGAAGGGCCTTGCCCACCACAGGTGTTTCGCTGGGTTGATGAAGCGACCCCCGAGGCCAAGTTGTCAGCGTTAAGTCCAAAGTAGGGGTAGGCAATTCTTTCATAGCACCACAGTCAGTTAGAGGAAGGTGTCCAAACCTCACTTGTTGTCAGTGAGGTGCTTGGAGATGGCGACATTCTGGAAAACTGCGATGTCAAATGTGTGTCGCTGGTATGAATCTTGTGTGACTTCAAAGCGCGGTAAGCGCCGTCCTTCTGACTTGATGCCGTGGCGGAGAGGATTTCTCAATGACCATCGTCAGGCTTCCACTTTTGAATGAGCGTGCCATGTTTTCTCACTCTCTTTTGTTTTCCTATCCGGCAGAAATTACACATCAAGAAGCGGTGACGGGGGGTGTGCTTGGCACGGCTTTGGGGGACGCGTGGGGTTTACCATTTGAAGGTTTGTCGCGGCGGCGTACCCAAAGATGGATGGGGCTGGGGCCTTTGCGTCACCGTTTGTGGTTTGGCATGGGTTTGTGCTCTGACGATACGGAACACACTTGTCTATTGGCCCAAGCGCTTTTGGCGGCACGTCTTCGCAGTCGCCCCAACACCACACCTGAAGGCATGGTCAAGTTGTTTCGAACCGATTTAACCGCACGCTTGCGCTGGTGGTTGCTGGGTTTGCCAGCGGGCATTGGGTGGGCCACCTTGCGTGCGTTGTGGCGTCACTGGGCCTTGTGCTTGTTTCCTCATGTCGAAGGGGTGGCTTCTGCGGGCAACGGCCCAGCCATGCGCAGTGCGCTGTTGGGCGTTTGTGCGGGGCATGATTTGTCCTTGCTGCGCGACTTGGTTCGCGCCAGCACCCGCATCACCCACACCGATTTGCGGACCGAACATGGTGCGTTAGCGGTAGCGTTGGCTGCGCATTTGGTCGCACAAGCCTTGCGTCAAGTCGTGATGTGGCGTGGCTGCGCGAATTGGGTCGTCGTGTGGCGCTGTCGTGGCCTGGTGCAGATCGTGAGTCAGTAGCTGAAACAACAGCACCCTTGCCGCTTTCGTTGACAGGCTTGATGATGCGTAACTGCCTATTTTTTTGGTTGGTGCTGCTGTTGGGCTTGCGCCGCTTGCTCCCGCCGTATTGAGTTTTTGTTTACGTCCCGTCTTTGAGCAACGCAGTAGCTTCTTCTTGGGGCGTGCGCATATGGTAATTGGCCACGACTCGGTTGCGCCCGCTGCGTTTGGCGTGGTAGAGCATCCGATCAGCCAAGCTGATTAAATCGTTCAATCCTTGTGGGGCTTCGTATTGTGCGACTCCAGCAGAAAGCGTGCAGTGTACGGTTTGAGTGGGATCGTCAGGCAGTGGTATAGGGGTCTCCGCCAAAGCCACGCGTAAGGCATCCAAAATCTCAACAGCCAGATGCAAAGGCGTGCCAGGCATCATCACCAAGAATTCTTCGCCGCCGTAGCGAAATACGCCATCGGTGCTGCGAAAACGATCACGCAAAATATGGGCCACAGCACGCAGCACGGCATCACCAGCAAGATGTCCGTAACGGTCGTTGATGGATTTGAAGTGATCCACGTCGATCATCGCCAACGACACGTGTTGACCCTCTTGCGCGCTGACGACCAGTTGCGTCTCTAAGGTTTCATTGGCCCAAGATCGGTTGTACAAACCTGTCAGTGCATCGGTTTGGGCCAAACTGCGCAAACGCTGCGCTGTGGATCGGCTGGACTTGAGCATATCGGTTTGTCGCCGAAAGTGATTCGCTTGCAAACGCAGCAAGTTGATCGCGACCAAAGGCTCGCGCCTGATGAGATCCAAAACCACAGCATCTGGAATGTCCAACACCTTAGAAGGTGAAGCCGCGAGCACGAAAGAGGAGGGCGGACGCTGATCGACCAACGACACTTCGCCCACACAATCGCCGACGGGGACACTGACCACAGGCTCGGTGTCGCTGCGAGCAACCCGCACGTGCAGCTCGCCCGACAACAAAAGAAGCAGCGACCGATTCGGTACACCTGGTTCCAGCAACACCTGGCCAAATGCCAAATTCAGCACACGACACCGGTCCAATAAATCCTGGAAGACAGCGGGAGCCAATCCACAAAATAGGCGCGAAGTTGCGAGTGCTTGTAATGTATCTTCAGTCATGGTGGTTGTGATCGACAGGGCAACACAGTCTTTTTACGTGGATTCGATTGTAGAAAGACCCTCTAAATCAAGCGTGTGACATATCATTCAAGTCTGACAGCTTCAACCTTGTTTTTATCACCCGTTGCTCTTTGATTCGTTCACAAATGAAGCTTTCACTCCTGCAACACTTATCGCTTTCTGTCCCCATTTTTCAATCGCCTATGGCTGGGTCACAAGATCACCGCTTGGCCGTCGCGGTCAGTCAAGCAGGGGGCTTGGGGGCGCTGCCTGCGGCCATGCTCACACCGGAAGGTTTGCGCGCACAAATACTGGCATTCCGAGCCGCCAGCTCTGGCCCATTGAATGTCAATTTCTTTTGCCATCTTCCCCCCGCACCTCAGCCCGATGCAGAACAGGCATGGCGCGACGCACTGCATCCTTATTATGAGGAGCACGCCCTTACCCCCGAGCAAATCCCTTCTGGGGGAGGTCGTCAGCCCTTTGATACGTCCATGGCGCAGGTGATTGAAGACACGAGGCCCGAGGTGGTGAGTTTCCATTTCGGTCTGCCTACAGCCGATTTAGTGGCGCGCGTCAAGGCGACAGGTGCCAAAGTGCTGTCCAGTGCCACCACTGTCGCTGAAGCACAGTCCTTAGAGGCGCAGGGGGTCGATGCCGTCATCGCACAAGGCTTAGAAGCCGGCGGGCATCGCGGTCATTTTTTAGACCACGATCTGAGCTTGCAGCTGGGACTCATGGCTTTGCTGCCGCAGATCGTTCAGGCCGTCTCCGTACCTGTGATTGCGGCGGGGGGCATCGCCAGCCCTCCAGCCGTGCGGGCCGCTTTGGCCTTGGGCGCACAAGCCGTCCAAGTCGGCACGGCTTACTTGCTGTGCCCCGAAGCCAACACCAGTGCCGTACACCGCGCCGCCTTGTCCAGCCCACGCGCTGCGCACACGAACTTGACACGCCTCTTCAGTGGTCGTCCAGCCCGAGGCATTCCCAACCGTTTGATGCGTGACTTGGGCGCGTTGTCGCCAGTAGCGCCTGCATTTCCGTTGGCCTCTGACGCTTTGGCCCCCTTGCGCCAAGCGGCAGAACGTCTCGGTCGGGATGATTTTTCACCCCTGTGGGCGGGTCAAGCAGCGGCACAATCGCGGGCCCAACCCGCCGCAACCGTGACGCAGTGGTTGGCCACGGGGGCATCAGCCTGAACCAGGCCTGAGCGCCGATCGTCTTCACAGCGCCAGCGTTGTCGCGAAAAGCCGACAAAGGCCCCAGGAGCCAGTTGGTAAAAAGCTATAATCCTAGGCTTTGCTGGCAAAAGCCCGTCGGCCTCTATGATCAACGATAGACGGGCAACATTCGCTGACACTTGGCATCTGTGGCCCGATCTTCCACGGTGTTTCAAATCAGCACATCCCATGGAAAACCGAAACTGTGACCACTATTCGCGTTAAAGACAACGAACCTTACGAAGTTGCGCTGCGCCGCTTTAAGCGCACCATTGAAAAACTGGGCCTGCTGACCGACTTGCGTGCGCGCGAGTTCTACGAAAAACCCACCGCCGAGCGCAAGCGCAAAAAAGCAGCTGCTGTGAAGCGCCACTACAAGCGCGTGCGCAGCATGCAGCTGCCGAAGAAGTTGTACTGATCGCTGATGGAGCAGGGGGCTTGAACACAGGCGCTCCTCTCTAAGATCTTTGGATCATTCAACCCGCGCACGGGACGCCTGCGCGGGTTTTGTTTTTTGTTCGTTTCATTTCCAGGAGTCAAGCCATGAGCCTAAAAGCCACCATCAATGAAGACATGAAAGCTGCCATGCGCGCCAAGGACATGGCGCGGTTGGGGACGATACGCCTGCTCACCGCTGCGATGAAACAAAAAGAAGTCGATGAGCGCGTCGAATTGGACGATGCCATGATCGTGGCGATTGTCGATAAGCTCATCAAGCAGCGCAAAGACAGCATCGAAGCCTTCCAAAAAGCCCAGCGTCAGGACCTGGCAGACAAAGAAGCGGCAGAAATGCAGGTCCTGCAAGCCTATCTGCCTGCCCGCCTCAGTGCCGAAGAAGTCAAAGCAGCTGTGGCAGGCCTGGTACAACAACTCAGCACTGAGCTGGGTCGCACCCCCACAGGGGCCGACATGGGTAAGCTCATGAGTGCAGCCAAAACGCAATTGGCAGGTAAAGCCGACATGGGTCAAGTGTCAGCCGCCATCAAAGCAGCGTTGGCCGGATAAAGCCTTCAAAAAATCATAGCAAAAAAAGTGAGCTGCTCACGCAACCAATGCGACATATACAGCCAATTTCTTTCTGAAAAACAGCGCCATATCCACAAAATTTCAGCTCCAAAGGCATGAGAAACACCAAGAAAACGGCTTTTTCATGCCCCACGCATTATTTTTTAAAGGAATTTTGCTTTTTTTACAATAAAAAACAGCTTTCATACGCATAAATGCTGTGTGAGCAGCTCATATTTTTTACTATGATTTTTGCTGCTCACTCGTAGCGCAAGGCGGTGATGGGGAGTAGGCTGGCGGCGCGGCGGGCGGGGTAGTAGCCGAAGAAGACACCGACCAA
>DLPA01000163.1:0-11133 GCA_002479815.1 bacterium UBA7470
CGCACCTACTCCATCAGCAGCCCGCGCAGCCGCTTGCAGCGCGAGGGCGAGCTGCAAGTGGGCATACGGCCTGTGGAAGGCGGCGTGTTCTCCAACTGGGCAGCGACCCAACTGCAAGCGGGCGATGTGCTGGCGGTGATGCCGCCGGATGGACGCTTCACCGTCAAAAAAGCACGCGCCATTCACCGCGTGGGTTTTGCCGCTGGCTCGGGCATCACGCCGATTTTGTCGATAGCGGCCACCACCTTGGAAGAGCAAGCCGACTCCAAATTCACGCTCGTCTATGGCAACCGCCGCATGAGCAGCGTGATGTTCAACGAAGCCCTGCAAGACTTGAAAGACCGCTACGCCGACCGCTTCACCATGATCCACATTTTGTCGCGCCAAGCGCAAGAGGTGGACTTGTTGGAAGGCCGCATCGACACCGCCAAGGTACAGGCGTTGGTGAGCAGCTTGCTGCCCGCCGCCAGCATGGACGAGGTGTTCATTTGCGGCCCCGAGGCCATGATCGAGGCCACCGCACAAGCCCTGCAAGCGGCAGGCGTGAACCCCAGTCGCATCTACACCGAACGCTTCACCACCAGCAGCGCCCAAGCCGCCAAAGTGCAGGCCGATACCGATGCCCGCACCACGCTCCAAGCCCAAGTCGCCGCCGGAGCCACCATCGCCCTGACCGTGTGGCGCGACGGCAAACCGCACGAAACGCAAGCCAAAGCCAGCGAGTTTTTGCTGGACGCGGCGCTCAACGCCGGACTGGATTTGCCCTACTCGTGCAAGGGCGGCGTGTGCTGCACCTGCCGCGCCAAAGTGCTGGAAGGCCAAGTGACGATGGACAAAAACTTCACCCTAGAAGCGAGCGAAATCGCCCAAGGCTTCGTCCTGAGCTGCCAAGCCCGCGCCCTCACCCCCAAAGTGGTGCTGAGTTACGACGAGCGGTGAGGGGGCATCACCGTCGCACTTGTGCTATTTTCTGGGCGCTTGCAAGGGGGATCACAGGCAGGGTAAGCTAGCGCGACATTTCCTGTTTGATTGTCATGAACCACCCCCATCGCAGCCCTCGTCGCGCTCTCCCGAACTCGGCTTCTGATGTTGCTCAGCCCACCCAGGCCCTGTATGTCGTGGCCATCGGTGCATCGGCAGGGGGCCTGGATGCCCTAGAAAAATTATTTGCCAGTTTGCCTGCCGACTGCGGCGCGGCGTTTGTGGTCATCCAGCATTTGTCGCCTGACCATAAGAGCATGATGGCGAGTTTGCTCGCCAGGCACACACAAATGCCAGTGCTCATGGTGGAAGAGGATATGCCGATTGCGCCCAATCAGGTCTTTCTGATTCCGCCAGGTTCCATCATGCACATGGATGGCCCAGTGTTGCGTCTGACCCCCAAAAGTCCCCGCAGTTTCACGCTCCCCATTGACGTGTTTTTTCAATCGTTGGCGACACATCACGGGCAGCATTCGGTTGGGGTGATTTTGTCGGGCACAGGCTCCGACGGCACGCGCGGCGCAGGCGCCATCAACGAGGCAGGCGGATTTTTAATTGCGCAAGACCCTGAGAATGCCAAGTTCGATGGGATGCCCCGCAGCGTCATCGCCACTGGGTTGGTCGATGCCATTTTGCCCGTAGAAGGGATTGCCCAGCGGGTGGTGGCTCATGTCACCCAGCAGGCCCTCCCGTTGGCCGATCACGCTCATCCTGCCCATTTGCAAGGCCTTCCTTTGGGGCCAGATGCGGCCTTGTCCGGCATTTTGCATTTGCTGCTGCAGTTGGGGGGCATCAATTTTGATGAGTACAAGCCTGGCACGGTGATGCGGCGCATTGAGCGACGCATGGCGGTCCAGCAGGTCGGCAGCATCGAGGGCTATCTGGCCTTGCTGAACCAAGATCGCACCGAGGTGTTGACGCTGCGGCGCGAATTGCTGATTCCTGTGACCAGCTTCTTCAGGGACACGGATGCGTTTGAGGCGCTGCTGCGTTTGGTGATCGACCCCATTGTCACTGGCAAAGAAGCCGGTCAGAGCATTCGCGTGTGGTGCGCAGGTGTCTCTACGGGTGAAGAAGCCTACAGCATCGCGATGCTGTTTTTAGAGGCGTTTGAGCACGCCAAACGGTGGCCGACGTTGAAGATTTTTGCTACCGATGTCGAGCAGCTCAATATTGAAACGGCCGGGGCGGGCACGTATCCTGAGTCCATCATGGCAGAGGTGTCTTCCCAGCAGTTAGAGCGGTTTTTTGTCAGAAAAGCCAACGCCTTTGTCGTGAAGAACGAGTTGCGGCAGTGCATTGTGTTTGCTCGCCATAACGTGTTATCCGATCCTCCATTTACCAAAATGGATTTGGTGGTGTGTCGCAACACCTTGATTTACTTTCGCAGCACGGCGCAAGATCGGGCCTTGCGGCGGATGCAGTATGCCTTGGGGCCTAAAGGCTATTTGTTCTTAGGCTCCAGCGAATCGTTGGGCGATTTGCAGCGAGATTTTCAGACGCTGTCTGCGCGGCACAAAATATGGCAAGTGCTGCGCCCAACCACCATGCCCCTGGAATTGAGCAAGAGCAACAGTCCGAGCTATCCGCCCATTCCCCCAATCACTCGTCGTGCCACGCCCCATTTGGCGGGCAGCAAGCATGGACAGAGTGCTGTGGAGCAGGGCTTTGCCACCCTGTTGCGCGCATTCGCTCCTCCCGCAGCGATTTTGGTCAACGCCAGCCACGAATTGATGCACTCTTATGGAGGGGTGCATCAGTATTTGCGAATTCGTGAGGGACAGGCCAGTTTGGACCTGAACCGCATCCTGCCTGATGAGTTGATTCCAGTGGCCGCGGCCTTGTTGTTTAAGAGCGTGCGTGAAAACACCAGTGTCACATCGGATGTGGTGCCTGTCGCGCTGCCCGCCATCCATGAGGCCGAGACGGTGCGCCTGCACCTTCGTCTTTCCGCGTGGCCGGTGGGCGAGGTCGAGCATCAGCGCCTGACGTTGCTGGCCTTCGAGCCGGTGTATAGCGGTGATCGTGCGGATGCGCCTGTGTCGGTGGACGTTCAAACCGAAACGTCTGAGCGGATTGAGGTTTTGGAACACGAATTGGCCGCTACTCGTGAGAGTTTACAAGCCACCATTGAGGAGTTGGAAACCTCGAATGAAGAGCTGCAAGCCACCAACGAAGAAATGATGGCCTCTAACGAGGAACTGCAAAGCGCGAACGAAGAGTTGCAATCCGTCAACGAAGAACTCAACACCGTGAATGCGGAGTACCAAGAGAAAATCGACATTCTTCACCGACTCAATGCCGACCTTGACAATTTGGCTCGAGTGGTGTCTTCGGGGACGGTGTTTGTCGATCACCAATTGAATCTGACCCGCTTCAGTGCAGAGGCAGCGCAAATTTTCCGTTTGCGTGATTCGGATGTGGGTCGTCCCTTGGGAGACTTGAATCACACGCTGGATTATCCTGAGTTGATGGCGGATTTGCGTCAAACTTTGGATCAGGGCCATCCTAGAGAAAAAGATGTGGCAGGCCCTGAGGGGCGACATTATTTGGTCAAGATGCTGCCTTACCGTGTCCCCTCGTCCGCCATGAAAGGTGCCGTGGTGAGTTTCGTTGACATGACCTCTGCCCATCAGTTGAGTCATTTGCAAACCGTACTAGATGCGTTAACCGAACCCATTGCAGTGCTGGACGTGCACGGCACGATCACGATGGTCAACGCCGCATGGCGACAATTGGCCACAGACAACGGTGACCCTGAGATGCGGCATGGTGGCCCAGGGATGGACTATTTGCTGGCTTGTCACCCCAACGTGTCAGAGGAGGGGGCAGATGCAGGGCCGCCTTCTGCCTCGGTGCCGGTTGTCGGCTTGGCCGATGCGGCGTATGCACACCAAGCCGCGCAAGGGATACGGCAAGTGCTTCATGGCCTGAGTCCCTCTTTTCGCATGGCGTACCCTTGCCATGCCTCCGCTTGCCCACATTGGTTTGTGATGTGTGTGAGTCCTTTGTACGATCCTGACGATGCGCACCGCTTGCGAGGCGCAGTGGTGAGTCACATCAACATCACGATGTGGCGCGCCGAGTCTCAAAATGCGCAAGACGCCCCTGCACTGTAGAAGGGGTGGACGGCGGTGGCTGTGGCGGATGATGTGTTGGAGCTGCATATGAAATGGTTCATTTGGATGGTGACTGCTGTGGTACTTGCGTGTTGGACGCTGCTGATCAGCGCGGTGACAGGAGTGGCGTCGTGGGTGGCTGCGCAAGGCGATCAAGTGCTGCCCGGATGGGGACAAGGCTACGAACTCAGTTGGCCAAGGTGGTTGGCCGACGTGTGGCCTGCCGTTTGGCTGGATCCCCTCAAACAATATGCCGAGCAGTCCTGGGCCAGCTTTTTGGCGCATTGGCCTTCGGCAGCGTCTGCGCTGACGGAGGCCGTGGGTTGGATCGTGCCGATGGCCTGGGCCTTGTGGGCCGTGCTTGCCCTGCTGTGGCTTTTGCTTGCCGTCGGCCTGCATCTGTGGGTGACGCGGTACGAGGGCAGGCAACCTCAGAAGTGCCAATCGGTTTGATGTTGATTGCTCAAAAAGCAGAGCAAAAAAAGTGAGCTGCTCACGCAGCTTTTTAAAAACAAAACCTTGTTTTTACATCTAAAAAAAGCCTATATTTTATAAAAAAATACCCTCAAACCCCGAGAGAAAGCCCCATACACCTGTTTTTGATGTCTCCAACTCGATTTCTATTGTTTTTTAGACTATTTTTAAGAAAAAAATTGGCTAAAAATAAAGCAAATATTGCGTAAGCAGCTCACTTTTTTTACTATTATTTTTTATGAGCTGCTCTGCCTTGCATCACAGCCAGCCTGTGCCTCCAGCCACAGGGCTTGCTCAAGCTTTGGGTTGGGCAAAGTCCAAAGGCAGGCCCACGTAGTTTTCGGCGATGGTGCGCAGGCCCGCGTCTGAGTGCATCAGGTAGTCCAACTCTGCGTGTTGCAGTTTGGCTGTGATGGTGCTGTCTTCTGGAAAGCGGTGCATGATGGACGTGAACCACCACGAAAAGCGTTCGGCTTTCCAGATGCGGCGCAGGCAGCGTGCGGAGTAAGCATTGATGCCAGCGTTGCTGTGTTCTTGGTAGTGCTCTATCAGGGCGGTACTGAGGTATTTGACGTCGGTGGTGGCCAAATTCAGCCCTTTGGCGCCGGTGGGTGGGACGATGTGGGCAGCGTCCCCGGCCAAAAACAAGCGGCCAAACCGCATGGGTTCGGTGACAAAGCTTCGCAAAGGTGCAATGCTCTTTTCTATTGACGGGCCTGTCACCAATTGGGCCGCTGCTTCTTCATCGAGGCGCAATTTCAGTTCTTGCCAAAAAGCAGCATCGGTCCATTCTTCTATCCGGTCGGTCAAGGGCACTTGCAAATAGTAACGACTGCGGGTTTTGCTGCGCTGCGAACACAAGGCAAAACCGCGTGGGCTGTTGATGTAAATCAGCTCGTCGTGTACGGGTGGGGTGTCCGAGAGCAAGCCCAGCCACCCAAAAGGATAGACCTTCTCAAACTCTTGAATGGCGTTGCGGGGCACACTGGCGCGGCAAACCCCATGAAAACCATCGCAACCGGCAATGAAGTCGCAGTGCAGTGTATGCAGTTGACCCTCTGCAGTGCGGTAGGTGACGCGGGGGTGATCGGTATCAAAATCATGCACTTGTACGTCGTGCGCTTGATAAACCGTGGGCAAGCCTGCGGCGTGTCTGGCCTCCATCAAGTCGCGGGTCAACTCGGTTTGACCGTACACCATCACATGGCTGCCACCGGTCAACCGGCTCAAGTCAACGCGATGGCGTTCGCCGTTGAACAACAGATCAAAGCCGCTGTGGACCAGGCCTTCTCGGTGCATACGATCGCCCACGCCGGCTTCATCCATCAGATCAATGCACACTTGCTCTAACACCCCTGCTCGGATGCGACTGAGCACATAATCGCCCGTTTGCCGCTCCAAAATCACCGCCTCAATCCCCGCTTTGTACAGCAACTGGCCCAGCAAAAGGCCGGAGGGGCCAGCTCCAATGATGGCCACTTGGGTACGGGTTGGCATGCGCATGAGCTTTCTCGTTGTGAATGTGTGGAACGAATGAAGAGCGGAAAAACACGGTCATCAAACCTGGCATTGTTGAAACAGCACACCTACTTCGTAAAGTGGCATGGCACACTAGCAGTTAGAGCGTGGCGGTATGGCAGATGGCCACAACTTAGGAGTCGTTGGTGTATGGAATTGCGACAATTGGAATACTTTGTGCGGGTGGCGGAGTTGGGCAGTTTCACACGTGCCTCGGACTTGCTCAATGTGGCCCAACCCGCCTTGTCGCGCCAAGTGCGCTTGCTAGAGGTGGAGTTGCGTCAAACCCTATTGATTCGCAATGGCCGAGGCGCATTGCCCACCGAGGCTGGGCAATTGCTGCTAGAACACGCCCGAGGCATTTTGCACCAAGTCGCCCGCACCCGTGAAGAATTGGGTCGCGTGCGGGGAGCACTGGCCGGGCGTGTGGCTTTGGGGCTGCCGCCCACACTGGCCCGTGTGTTGGCCGTGTCACTGACACGCGCCTTTCAAGCCGAGTTACCCCAGGTGAACTTGTCCATCGGCGAGGGGCTGTCCACCACCATGCGCGAGGGCTTGATTCAAGGGCGTTTGGACTTGGCCATGCTCTACAACGCACAACCCAGTCCAGAGTTGGAGCTGTGGCCGCTGATGGATGAAGAATTGGTGTTGATACACCAACGCCCTGCAGGATTGACGCCCGATCTGCCACCCGACCCCATCCCTTTGCGCGAAGTGGCGCAGTTGCCTTTGGTCATTCCCAGCCGTCCCAACGCCATACGAATGCAGGTCGAATCGGAAATGGCCTTGTTGGGTTGCCGCCCCCGTATCGCCCTAGAAATGGATGGGGTCGCAGCCATTTTGGAGTTGGTGGCCGATGGGGCGGGTTATGCCTTGCTCTCGCGCCATGCGGTGACGCACCACATCAATCCATCGTCTTTTGCCGTGCGTCGTGTGTGTGAGCCGCAACTGCGCACGCGCTTGGTGTTGGCCAGCAGTGCCGTTCGTCCTTCCACACTGACCCAACAAGCGGCGCAGGCGCTGATGCAGCGCGTTGTCAAGGAGAAGTTATGAATGCCATTCACATCACGGACATCGAAGCCGCCATCAACCACTGGCGACGCGTCACCCCCTCACCCGATGGCGTTTCCTTGCCGCCAGAGACACGCGCCCTGGCCGAGGTCTATGCGTTGATGGCCTGGTACCACCAAGACTGGGCCGACGTCAAGACCATGCCGCCCAAGGCCTATGCCGCATGGCTGGCGTGGTACGACACTACGCCCGACACGCCGTGCATTGCGATTTGCTCTACCTCGCAAGGCGATGCGCACTGCAAGGGCTGCGGGCGCAGCTTTGATGAGGTCCAGCACTGGCCCGCCATGAGTCCAGCCCAAAAGCGAAGCACTTGGCGACGCATCACCCTAGAAGGACAGGCGTGGCGATTCAACCGTTACGCCGAGCGCGCCGTCTCCAGTACATCCGCCCCAGACACGCCCCATGAGGTTTAGGCAGGGATGGTGTAGTGTGCTTGACTCAGGTGGTCGATACCGCAGCTCAAGTGCTCAATCCAAGCAATAAACTCGCTCACGGCAGCGCCTTTCATGGGGGCACCATGCTGCGGGACGATCATTTCGATGGGCAGGCTGCGCGCCATCGTTGCCCAGTACTTCAAAATTTTGGAAGACACCATGTAGCGGCGATGGAAACCTTCCATGCGCGGCAGTAAGGGCGCGAGTGCGGTCACAGGCGTGGATGCCACCGAAGCAGGAACCAGAGACACACCCAAATCCCCACTGAACAAAATGCGGCTCACAGGGTCCCAGAACTGGAAATTACCCTCGGAGTGCATGAAGTGCGCAGGCAGCGCCACCAGCGTGGTCTCGCCGATAGGAATGTGCATACCTTGGTCAGGAATACCGACCACACGGCCTTTGGTTTTACCAGGCTTGCAAAAGTGGGGGGCAAAACGTTCCCAGAGCTTGGAGATGTACAAGTCGGCTTGGGTGCTGGTCATCCAACGGTCGAGCGATGCAATGATGTCCGGGTCTGCATGAGATGCCAGAATCTTGTTCAAGCGCTGAGGCGGGAAAAAGCGCCCTATGGTCAGCAGCAGCTCGTTGTAGGCCATGTTGCCGCCTGGGTCGATCAAACAGCCGTGATCTTTGTGAATGACCAAAAACTGATTGGCCTGTACAGCCTCGCCGCCCTCATCCGACAAATGAGAAAACATCAGGCATACATGATCGTTTTGGTTGTAGAGTTCGACCGCCATGTGCGCACGCTCCGGTACAAAAATTGAAGACGATCAATCTATTGACCCCAGCGATGTCGGTCAAGGCCAACCTGATGGTTTCTTGATCTGGTCGAGATCGATGTCAATTATTTCTGTTTTTTATCGCCAAGACTGACACTCGATCGTCAAACTGTGGTGGGCATTGCTCAGCGTCAGCACGCCTTCTTGAATCGTGGCCTGGAGCTGCATACTGCGCTCGGCCATGCCCGTGAGTTGCTGTGCAGCCTCACTGGGCACGCGCCAAACCGTCAGATTTTTGGCGCGGGCCAGCTTATGTTCTAAACCCTTCCACCAGACTTCAGCCGCGTGTGAAAACGCATACACCACCACGGCCTCGGCCTTGTTGCAGGCTTTGAGGATGGGTTTTTCTTCCGGCTGACCCACTTCAATCCAGCATTTGATGTCGCCGGTAAAGTCGCGCAGCCACACATCAGGCTCGTCAGGATCGGACAAGCCCGCGCCAAAGGCCAGTGTGCCATCGCCCCCGCACGCCGATTGCAAGCGATGGGCGTTCAGGGCCAGTGCGACCAAGCGCACCATCATGCGCTCGTCGGTTTCGCTGGGGTGGCGAGCGAGCGTTAAGGCATGGTCGGCGTAGTAGCTGTGGTCGATGTCGGCCATCTGTACCGTGGCTTTGTAGATGGTGGATTTGAGCGCCATGTCAAACCCGCCGGGCCAATTCAGCCGCTTTGCCCACATACGTCGCGGGGGTCAACGCCAACAAGCGATCTTTTTCGGCTTGTGGAATTCTTAAAGACCGAATCAGCGTGTGCAAATCTTCAGCCGTCACGGTTTTACCGCGTGTCACGGCTTTGAGTTCTTCGTAAGCGCCTTGCAGCCCAAAACGGCGCATGACCGTTTGGATGGGTTCGGCCAGCACTTCCCAAGAGGCATCCAAATCAGCATTCAAGGCATCGCGGTTGAGTTCGAGCTTGCCCAAACCCACCCCCAAGGAGTGATAGGCCAAGACCGCATACCCCAAGGCCACCCCCATGTTGCGCAGCACGGTGGAGTCGGTCAAGTCGCGTTGCCAGCGGCTGATGGGCAGCTTTTCGCTCAAATGGCGCAGCAAGGCATTGGCCAGCCCCAAATTGCCTTCGGCGTTTTCAAAGTCGATGGGGTTGACTTTGTGTGGCATGGTGGAGGAGCCGATTTCGCCTTCTTTGAGTTTTTGCTTGAAGTAGCCCAAGCTGACATAGCCCCATACGTCGCGGCTGAAGTCGATCAAGATGGTGTTGACGCGGGCGATGGCATCGAATACCTCAGCCATGTAGTCATGGGGCTCGATCTGGATGCTGTACGGTTGGAAGGTGAGGCCCAAGCCCACAGGCTCAGGTGTTTCGACCACGTTTTTGCTGAAGGCTTCCCAGTCGAAGTCCGGCCATGCCGACAAATGTGCGTTGTAGTTGCCCACCGCCCCGTTCATCTTGCCCAACATCTTCACGGCAGCGATACGATCCACCCCTGCTTGCAAGCGCATCAGCACGTTGGCAATTTCTTTGCCTACCGTAGTCGGGCTGGCGGTTTGGCCGTGCGTACGGCTGAGCATGGGCACGTCGGCATAAGCGTGCGCCATTTCCCGTAGTTTCAGTAAAAGGCGGTGCAGCGCAGGCAGAAGCACCTGGTCACGCCCAGCCCGCAGTTGCAGCGCATGGCTGGTGTTGTTGATGTCCTCGCTCGTACACGCAAAATGCACAAACTCGGCCGCAGACTCTAATTCTGGGCGTGACTGGAATTTGGACTTGAGCCAGTACTCGACCGCTTTGACATCGTGATTCGTTGTTTTCTCAATCTCTTTGATGGCGTTTGCGTCGACTGGAGAGAAATGTTTGACCAAATTCATTAAATAAGTTCGTGTCTCTGCGGACAATGGCTTGAATTCTTCAAACCCAGCATCAGACAAGGCAATGAACCACGCCACTTCCACCTGAACGCGACGGTGCATATAGCCTTGTTCGCTCATGAGGGGGCTTAACTCAGCCAAGCGACCTGCGTAACGACCGTCAAGAGGGGACAAAGCAGACACGGCTTGTAGGGCCGCAGATGAAGCAGATGCGGGAAATGACATGGGGAAACTCAGAATAGACACGAAAAACAGCAAAAGATGCGATTGTAGAGATACCCCCTCACCTAGACTTCGCTTGGCTAATGGCTACAATGAAAATCTACAGGGGACAACCCAAAACTCAACACGCATTTAATATCTCATTTTGTATTACTCATGAAACTGATCGGCTCCAAAACCAGCCCTTATGTGCGTAAAGTTCGCATTGTCATGTCAGAGAAAAAACTGGAATTTCGGTTTGTCGAAGAAGACGTGTGGGCAGCGGATACCCGTATGGCCGACATCAACCCCTTAGGAAAAGTACCTTGTTTGGTGATGGAGGGGGGCGACAAGATTCACGACTCCCGCGTCATTGTCGAATACCTCGATACCCTTTCGCCCGTGGGCAAGCTCATTCCTGCTGCTGGACGCGAGCGAGCTGAAGTCAAAACATGGGAGGCCTTGGCCGATGGGGTGTTGGATGCAGCGGTACTGGCACGTTTAGAGGCCACTTGGCCGGGGCGCGCCTCGCACGAGCGCTCTCAAGCTTGGACAGACCGCCAAATCCTCAAAGTTCAGCAAGCCGTGAAGATCATGAGTGAAGAGCTGGCGGACAAGCCTTACTGTCATGGCATTCACTTGACGCTGGCTGATGTGGCCGTGGGCTGTGCATTGGGGTATTTGGATTTTCGCTTTCCCGACTTTGCGTGGCGACCTCACTACCC
>DLPA01000163.1:11297-34236 GCA_002479815.1 bacterium UBA7470
TGCGTGCCCGTGCCTTCAGCCAACGCATCAAACTGCCCAAAACGGGGAGTTTCTCGTACAGCTCTTCCGCCGCATCCCAGTAGTCACGGTGCAGGCTGATTTTGCCGTCAGCGTTGACGATCAGATGGCTGGAGCCAAGAATACATTGCTCTTGTGGTTGCCACCGGCGCATTCGAAAGCGAAATTCCCAAATCAAACAAGCCTCATTCCCTGAGGCGATGGTGCGTGTGACGATGAATGTAGGCGCATCCACTTGAGTGAACATATGAGAGAAGATGCGTCGAATCTCGGCGTGTCCGCGCACGTCATTGAAGGGGTCTTTAAATCGTGCATCGGTTGCGTACAACGCCGTCAGTTCTTCCACTCGCTCAAGGGTGAGTTGTTCGTACAGCGCAGCGACTTTGATGATGGTAGGGTGTGGGTATGAAGCAGCGGGCAGCGCAGTCATGAACATCTCAAGTCTGTTGAGTGACGCGGCGTACCGCAGCAAAACAAATCCGTGGAGGCAGCAAACGCAGCAGGTGCATCCAGCGTGTGAAGCGTTTGGGGAAGTGAATGTCAAATTCGCCTTCCTTCCATCCTGCGATGATTTCTTCAGCGGCCTGCTCAGGTGAAATAAGCGCAGGCATGGTAAATTCGTTTTGAGCGGTCAGCGGCGTTTGGACAAAACCAGGGTGAATGACGCTGACCCCGATGCCCTGGGCGTGCAACTCCAAGTACAACACCTCAGCCAGATGCGTCAAAGCGGCTTTTGTTGGCCCATAGGCCAAAGACTGAGGCAAGCCCCGAAACCCCGCCACACTGCTGACCAAGCTCAAATGACCGTGGCCTTGTGTTTTCAAAATCGGCAACACGGCAGATAGGGTGTGCAACGCACCCTCGTAATTCACAGCCAAATGCCGCTTTTGTTCGGCCATGTCGAATTGGGAGGTGGTCATGGCTTTGTAGTGGCCTGCGCAATACACCACCAAATCAATCACGCCATGATTTTCTTGTATCTGTGCCGATGCACGCTTGACACTGTCGGCATCCGTGACGTCCAAGGGCAGTGGTGAGAGTTGTTCCCGACCTTGACAGAGCTGCGCCAAGGCTGCTTGCCCACGCGCCGATACGATCACGCGCGCGCCTTTGGCATGAAGTGCGACTGCTGTGGCAGCACCGATGCCTGTGGATGCGCCGACGAGCCACACCACACGCCCACGCCAATCGGATAGAGGGGGATTTAAAGATTGAAACAAGAATGACATGGCAGCTCTTTCGTGAACTTGATAGCTGCTTACGCTTTTATGGCAAGCGATAGGGGCTATGACGATTGAAAACTCAGATTCAAGAACGTTTGACAAAGCTGAGGGTCACTTCGCCTAGGCGCACCCCCCACTTGCTCATGACGGCTTTGTTGAGCATGACGCGCTGATCCATTAAGAACATCCAATCGTCAAACTGCACCTCGTAGGTCGTACCATCTACAGGAAGCCTAAGGGTGTAGGCCCAGCGAAAGGCATTGCCCCGCGTTTGGCCTTGGGCCGTGCCCACGACGTCATCTGCCGTGCCTGTGTATTGACCATCAGGCCCACGGGTGAGTCGCCAGATGCGGCGCTCGTTGCCCCCATCGCTGTACGTAAATACCTCGTCCAACACACCCTGGTCTCCTTGCCAAGTGCAGGTCATGACGACGGTAAAGCGCCGTACCACGCGACCTGAACGGTCTTGAAAGACCCCATAAGCGTCAATCACGCCGTTGAAGTAAGTTGGCAAGTCCAGCACCGGTTTTTGGTCGCGGTAATCTTCGATCGTGTGCGTGCTGGCGCAACCCGTCAGTCCCCCCACACTGCTGGCAGTGGCCACGGCCCCCAACCAGACCAAACTACGACGACGCGACCATATAAGGGAATTCATGACGATGATCTCCTGATCCACAGTTGCACCAACAGCCCTAGGGCTATGATTTTGAACACACACGGCACAGCGCCATACACCCACGTCAGCGCCCATAAAGCTGTGGGGTCTTGCTGCCCCGGGCTGTACCCTAAGAAGGCCAGTAAAGGTAGGGTTACACCAGCAGCCAAGGCCAAATTCAATTTGGCGGCCATGTTCCACCAACCCACATACACGCCTTCTGAGCGCCCTTGCTCGCCCAGCTCTGCGATCACGCCATTGAGCAAGGCAGCGGGTAAGACCAAATCCGCGCCCAAAGCCAAGCCAGAGAGCAGGCACACGAGGACGAATGCGGTGAAGTCGCCCGTTTCTAAACGCAGCACCCATGCAAATACCAAGACCGACAGCCCCATGCCTACCGCCCATGTGCGTGCCAAGCCCCAGCGTTTCACCACGGCCAGCCATGCTGGAATAGACACCGCCGCTGCAAGAAAATAACTGCCTAAGAACACCGCTTCCATGCCTTTGGGCGCTTGCAAACGGTCTTGTACAAAGAACAGCACCAAACTCGCAGGAATGGCACTGGCAAAGCCGTTGACCACAAAAATCGCAATCAAGCGTCGAAACTGGGCTTGCTGCCAAGGTGACGCAGACAATAAGGGCAATGGGTTGGTAAGCGTTGGTGTATCAGGAACCACCGCTTTAGACCACAGCACGACGCCGATCAGCAAGCTCAAGGCCAAGCCTGTGATAAGTGCAGGCCATCCTGCCATGCTGGGCAAGACCGATGCCATGATGACCCCGGCCAAAGCGGCCGACTCACGCCACGCGACGACACGACTGCGTTGGCGAGTATCCCCCCCTAAACGGGCAGCCCATGCGTGATGGGCGATGGTCAAGGCCGAATAGCTCAAACTCGCACCAACCAAGCCCAGGCCAGCCCAAGCCAACAACCCCATAGGACTGCCACGCAAGCCAGTGGGTGGTGCAAAAAGCGCATACATCGATGTCAGCAGGAGCAAAGATCCCCATAAAGACAAATGGCCTATGGTTTTTTTGTACTTTTCTTTTGTACGACCGTATTGGTCCAACACGCGACCCAACCACGGATCAATCAAGGCATCGCCCAAGCGTACTGCCAGCAACAGTAAGCCCAAGGCGCTGAGTGACACTCCCATCTCTCGGGCATAGTGATTGGGCCAGATGACGTACAAGGGCAAGGCGACAAATGCCAAAGGCAAGCCCATCAAGCCATAAGCCAAGCCTTGCCGCCAGCCTTGTGGCCCATCAAACGCTGCAATCGCGGGTGATGAGGCAGGGGATACCTGAAGAGGCTGCGTCATGACTGGGGCTTTCCATCCAAACGCAACAAACGCCGGCGCATTTGTGGCTCTGAGGTTTCAGGAGCCAGCCAAATCCCAAAAAACAAGCGTGCGAACAGCGGGTCATGCACGTCGCCTCTGAGCTGACCGTTGAAGCCAAATGAGGCCGTAGCATGGTCAGGAGTGACTTGAGGCTGATAAAAACCAAAAAGGCGATCATCCGCCTGTACATCAGGAAACAAACGAGTCATCGCTGCTTGCCATGCGCCAGCGCGGCCGTCGTCAAAGCCCGGTTGTCGGCGCATTTCTGCAAGTGAGCGTTCGGCAATCAACGCACCTTTGAGCGAGCGGTGATAGTGCAACTCCAAGGCGAGTTCGTGTGCCAAGGCTTGGCTGGGGTTGAAATCGGGCCGGGTCCACAAACTCAAGGTGTAGATGTGAAGCCCCAGAAAGCGCAATTGCGCTTGTCCAAACAATTGCGCGTCAGGCCAGCGTGACCGCAGCCAAGCTGGTGCTGCCAACGCCTGCGCACCTTCTAATTGGGCGCAGAACGCCACCCATCCCAATGACCAGCCCGCCAGCAGTACGCTGCGGCGGCGCAGCAAGGCACGATGCGGTGCGTTCGTCATGATTTAAGTGGGCTTATAAAGGGTGAACTGCATGACATTGGTGTTGCGCTCGGCAAACGCTGCTTCGCAGTACGCGAGATAGAAATCCCAAATCCGTAAAAAACGTTCATCAAACCCCAAGGCCAGTACCGCTGATTGCTGAGCCAAGAAACGTTCACGCCAGTAAGCCAAGGTGCGGGCATAGTCTGTGCCAAATGCCAACTCATCCATCACCACCAAGCCAGCGGCTTGAGCCTGAGCGCGGAAGGCACTGGGGCTGGGCAAACAACCGCCTGGGAAAATGTATTGCTGGATGAAATCGGTGGAGTGCAAGTAGCGATCAAACCACTCCTCGTCGATGGTGATGGTTTGAATGCAGGCGCGTCCCCCGGGTTTAAGCAGGCGCTGCACTGTGGCGAAGTAAGTCGGCCAGTATTGGTGTCCCACGGCTTCCAGCATTTCTATTGAGCAAATCGCATCAAAAGGCTGTTCGGGTGTGGTGACACCGATGTCACGGTAATCTTGCAAGCGTAAATCGGCCCATGGGCGATCTGCTGCCATCGTGGGTGTTGTGTGTGTTCCGACGCGGCTCATGCGGGCTTGCGCGTAGTCCAGTTGTTCGGTGGAGAGGGTGACACCGACGACATTTGCTCCGAACTCGGTGCTGGCCATCTCAGCCAGTGCGCCCCAGCCGCAACCAATTTCTAACACGCGATCCCCCGCCTGTAGTCCTGTCATTTGCAGGGCTCGGCGCACTTTGGCCTGCTGTGCGGTGCGCATGTCCGACGTGGGCGATGCAAACCACGCCGACGAGTAGTTCATGGTGTCATCCAACCACAGTTGGTAAAAGGCATTTCCTAAGTCGTAGTGAGCGTGGATGTTTTTGCGGCTGTTGGCTTTCGAGTTGCGGTTGAGCAAGTGGCGTAGGCGATAGGCCAAGCGTCCCCACCAGTGTCCATACACCACACGCTCCAAGACCTTGCGATTGGCGATGAGCAAACGCAGCAGGTCCACGAGGTTTTTTGTCGTCCAGTGGCCTGCAATAAAACCTTCTGCAAAGCCGATGTCGCCTGATTTAAGGGCTTGGGCACACACCTCCCAATTGTGTAGGTGCAGGTGTGCTTGCAGCGCATGGTCTGTGGCGGTGCCATAGACGCTGTGCAGTCCGTTAGGCCAGGTGACGTGAAGCTGTCCAAGCTCCAGTTGCTCCAATAAAGTCATGAGGGCACGCGCGGAGGCGGGCACACGGGAATGCGCTGACGGGGCTGCGTGCGGGCGTGGTAAATCAACAGACGTGTCCATGGCAAACCATCTCAAAAAAAGACAAGAATAAAAACCAAGCCCAGGGCAAGATCCCAAAAGCTCATCGAGTGACAAATTCAGTCGGCGGTGTGGGCTTGCGGAAAAAAGGCACGCGCTTGCGCCACAACTGCAAGGCTTGCCAGTGAATGCGCAACATCACACCCACGCTCAGCCAAGGGTAAGACCACAGCGCACGACGGCGGGTGGCAGGATTGAGCGCTTGCAATGCACCACTGACACTGGTGTTGACCAACAGGCCATCGCCATCGTGCAACTCCACCCGAGCCAACCAGTGGGAGGGCATGGACGCAGCGGTGTCCGTCACACGCCGCATGAACGCAAAGCGGTAACGGCCACTGACATCACAGAACGGTGACACATGAAACACTTTTTCCGCGTGAGAGGGCACACCGTAGCTGGGCTGTGGCAAGAGATAGCAATGGCGCTCCCCAAAGGTGTTGTTGACTTCGGCAACGATCGCAACCAGCGCTCCATCGGCGCGGTAGCAGTGCCAAAAGCTGACGGGTTTGAAGGTATAGCCCCACACACGGGGATAAGTGTGCAACCAGACTTCGCCATCGGCCTCAGTGATGCCTTCTTGCGCCAGCAAGTCGTCTAACCAAGTCAGTGCATCGCTGCGGCCGTCGCCGTGGTCACAGTCATAAAAACTCAACGCCGCAGGTGTATTGCGCGCCAGCACGGATGCAGTCGCGTCATCCCGCCAGCTTCGCATGGGCAAGAGCAAAAACCAATTGGGGTAGGTGAAGTGATGAGATGTGGGCCGCAAACGGCTGTGGCGCACCTGCCCAAAACCAATCAAGGGGGCAAACTGGGGGGCGATGGTGTGCATGGCGGGCCTTTACATGGTCGCAAGGCGGTGAACGTTCGTCTCAGGGGCCGCCGTTGTGTTCGATGCCAAGTCCCAGGTCGCCAGCAGCTGTTTGGCTGCGGCCAGACCCGATTTCAATCCGTCCTCATGAAAACCATAGCCCGTCCAAGCGCCACAAAAGTAGGTGTTCCTTTGGCCTTGCAGCGTGGGCACTTCTTGCTGTGCGCGTATCGCCTCCAGGTCAAAAACAGGGTGGGCGTATTCGTATTCGCCCAAGATATGGGCGGCGACAATGGGTTGTGTCGGGTTGAGTGACACAACCACCGAGGGATCGAACGGCAAAGGCTGCAAACGGTTAAGCAAGTAGTGCAGACAAACGTGTGTGCTTTCTTGATCGTTTGAGGGCGCACGTTCGTAATTCCATGCCGCCCACGCCGCTTGCGACTGGGGCAGTACTGACGTGTCGGTGTGCAAGACCGCACGATTGGGTTGGTAGCGAATGGCGCTCAAGACGCGGGTTTCCGATGCGCTGGGGTCGGCCAAGAGCGCAAGGGCTTGGTCGCTGTGACAAGCCAACACCACTTCATCAAAGTGCTCCAGTCCACGGTCGGAGACGATTTGTACTTGATCTCCATGCCGATGGACTTGATACACGGGCGTATTGAGTCGCGCATCAGGGACGGTCGCGATGATTTTTTCCACATATTGCCGTGCGCCACCCGCCACGGTGTACCACTGAGGGCGGTCGCGGACTTGGATGAGGCCGTGGTTGTGACAAAAGCGCAGCATGGTCGCCACTGGAAATTGCAGCATTTGGTCGGTGGGGCAGCTCCAGATGCAGCCCAGCATGGGGAGCAAGTACCAATCACGGAATGCAGTTGAAAACCCTTCCTGCTTTAGAAAGTCACCCAAAGGCTGCAATACGGTGGCGTGGTGCTCGGCCTGATCCAGTTGCTGTGACAAACGGGTGGCCAAGCGATTAAAGCGCAACAAATCTGCCAGCATTCCCCAAAACTGAGGGCGAAGCAGGTTGCTGCGCTGGGCAAATACGGTGGAGAGGTCGGAACCGCTCCACTCTAAGGCAGCGTGTCCGCCAAAGCCTGCGCCTGGCACTTGCACTGAAAACGACATATCGGAAGGCGCGATGTGCACCTCCAATTCGGCGAATAACGCCAGCAGTTGGGGATAGGTACGCTCATTCAGCACCAAAAATCCCGTGTCTACGCCGTGTGTGACAAGCGTGTGGGGGGCCTCGCGGCTGGGCAGCGTCACATCGACGGTGTGCGTGTGGCCGCCAAAATAGGCGCCTGCCTCAAACAACGTCACGTGAGCGCGGTCGCGCAAGCGGTAGGCCACGGCCAAACCCGAAATGCCAGAACCGATGACGGCCACGCGCCTGGCGCGTGGGTGGCCCGAGGCACCAGGCAGAGAAGGGGAGATGTCAGCGTACATCGACGACACCTCCGCAGGCAGAAAAAAGACCCGCAAAGCGCCCCAGGGCGAACCAGGGAGGGAGGGAGGAGGAGAAGAACCGCCCTAGGATTGCAGCCGCCACCGCATCACTGCGGTACAGCCGTCTTTGCAGGTCAAGATCAGGGACAACAGGCACGACATCGTTTCCAGCGAACCGATGCGTGGTGTGCCGCTGGGGTTGGGTCCCATCAGCCCACCAAAAGTTCCGCAACGCATGAGACATATCGGCCTTTCTTGAAACGATCGAGTACAAAAATAAAACTCATTGGTCACATTATTGCCTTAATGTTATTTTTAATCACCCCATCGTATTCAAATGCCCATGACATGAGGCAGGTTATCAGGCTTGATGTGATGTTAAAACCATAGTAAAAAAAGTGAGCTGCTCACGCAATGAAAAACACATTTGCAGCCGATTTCAATTCTAAAAAAAGGCTATTTTTTGTGAAAAATAGCCTTCAAACAGCAAAAAACCCGTTTTTCTTTGCCCAAAAACAGGTTCAGCGTGGTTTTTTGAAGAATAAGGGGCTTATTTTTAGAATAAAAAAAGCCAAATAGCTGGTCTTAATTGCGTAAGCAGCTCACTTTTTTTACTATGATTTTATAGGTCACCGAGTCGGGCACTGCGTCGGAGGCGGTGCAAAAAGCCCACAATCAGTGCGTAAACCGTGATGACAACCAGGGCCAGCGCCATGCCCGACAACGCACCGGTCAGGTGTACCGCACTCACAATGGACAAATTCGCGCCGCTGTCCCATACCACGGGCGTGTGCCACGCTTGTTCAGACCACACTTTAAAACCCAAACCGATCAGCAAAATCCAACCCCATGCTTGTTCGCTGCCCCGTTGGAAGTGGCCTAAGATCATGAACACGGCCATGATTGCCACGCCCGCGTGCAGCACGCCTGATGCACCCACACAATAGCCAATTTGCGGCCACAGGTTCAGCGCGACGGTGGCGATGGGCCACGATAGAAACCACGCCACCGCAGCGGGACGGTCGGGGCGCACCAGCCAAGCCCACGCCGCAAATGCGCCAATGACCATTTGATTGCCGATCAGGTGAGGGGTGTGCAAATGCACCCATGCGCTCGTCCACCATGTCCAAGGGCGACTCCAGCTCTCACCTGAGCGCCAAGTCAAGAGCTGGCTGGAGGCGTCCCCCGCCCACCACACCAACATACTAGAAAAACCATGGAGCACGCACAGCCAAAGCCACCATCTTGAAGCAGGCAGACGGCGTTGTTGCGAGGGCAGGCGGGGCCATCGGCTCATGATTGTGCGAAGAGGTGCTGCCACACCCGTTGAATGGCATGGGCTGCGGTGGTCGCTTCAGCCGCAGTCGTTTGTGTCGCACGCTCGTCTAGGCGTGCTTGGTGTTGGAGTTGGCGTAAGTGCCGGTAGGCACGGGCGGCCTCTTCTCCCCACGTGGGGGGCAGCAGGCCTGCTGCTTCTGCGCGCTGCAGCAAGGCGATGTTGCCCACGTTGTCCTGCAGCGCAGGATGGGTGTGGCTGTGGGCCAGCACCAGCCACTGCACGGCAAACTCTGCATCGACCATGCCCCCTGGGCTGTGTTTGACATCAAATAGGTCGGCCTTCGTGTGATGCGCGCCTGCGACACGCTCACGCATGGCTTTGATCTCTTGGGCCAGTGCTGCCGTGTCGCGGGGCGAGGTGATGACGGCTTGACGCACCGCGTCAAAACGCACCGACAAATCGGCTCCGCCCATCACGAAACGGGCACGGGTGATGGCTTGGTGCTCCCATGTCCAAGCGGTGTTGCTGCCACGCCCTTGTTGGTAGGCCGCGTATGCTTCAAAGCGCGTCACCAGCAAGCCCGAATTGCCGTTGGGGCGTAACGCAGTGTCGATTTCGTACAAATCGCCTTCACTGGTGCGCACCGTCAACCAGTTGATGGTTTTGCGTACCAAAGCGGCATAGGTGTCGGGTGCGTCGGGGTGGTCGTCGTCATAGACAAACACAATGTCCAAATCGCTGCCATAGCCCAATTCTTTGCCACCCAGCTTGCCGTAGGCAATGATGCCCATGCCCAGTTGGTCGGTATGGCGTTTTTTCAGCCGCTCCCAGCACCATTGGGTGGTCACGCGCAGCACGGTGTCGGCCAAGGCGCTTAAGTCGTCAGCGACTTGTTCAACGGTCAACACGCCTTCGACATCGCGCGCCAAGGTTCGGAACACTTCCGCATGATGGGCGCGGCGCAAGAGATTGAGCAAGTTTTCGTCGTCGTCTTCCCCCGTCGAACGCAGGGCCTGTTTGCGGGCGTGCAGCTCTTGCTCAAACTGCGCCGCGTCAAAGCGTTCGGTCATGAGTTGTTGGCTTGCCAATTCGTCGATCACCCCTGGGTGAGCCATGAGGTAACGTGCAGGCCAGCGGGCGGCGCCCAGCAAGCGCAACAGGCGCTCATGGATGGAGGGGCGCTCTTGCAAGAGTGCCAGATAGCTTTCTCGGCGCAGCAGCGGCTCCAACCAATCTATCATTCGCAGCGCCGCTGCCTCCGTCACGCGCTTTTGATCGACCCACGACAGCGTGCGCTGCAACAAGCGCACCAAGCGCGTGCGGGCATCGTCGCGCAAGGCCAGCGCACGTGGGTGCTCACGCCAGTCGCTCAGGCGTTGGGCCAAGCTGTGCGGGGCTGCTCGGGCTAAGTCATTCAAATCATGCACCCAATCGGAAGGGCCACACGCTTGGGCGGTTCCTGTGCAGCCCTTGCCTTTACAGGTGGCTTGTGGTTTGCCCAGCAAGGTATCAAACTCCTGAGCCACGGTTTCGCGGTGACTGTCCAGCGTGTGCAAGAACGAACGCACCCCCTCAAAACCCATCGTGGTTGCAATCCACGCCAAGTCATCGTCCCGGGTCGGAAGTAAGTGGGTTTGCTGATCGTCCAAATATTGAATGCGGTGTTCCACTTGCCGCAAAAACCGATAGGCCGCCGCCAACGCGTCTGATGCGCTGACCGGCATCAGGTTGGCTTTGCTCAGGCGCGGCAGTGCCTGGAGGGTGCAGCGGGTGCGAAGCTCAGGAAACTGCCCACCACGCACCACTTGCAAGAGTTGGACGGTGAACTCGATTTCGCGTATGCCCCCACGTGAGAGCTTGACATCATTGGCCCGCTCGGGGTGGCCTGCAGCGCGTTTGCTGGCATGGTCGCGTATTTGCTTGTGCAGCACGCGCAAGGACTCAAAGACGTTGTAATCCAAATACTTACGGAATACAAAAGGCAGCACCACTTGCCGCAATGCCCGTGCGTGCTGTCGTTCTTCGTTGGGCATGGGGGCGACCACACGGCTTTTCAGCCACGCAAAGCGCTCCCACTCACGGCCTTGCACCTGAAAATACTCCTCCAAGGCCGCCAACGACACGGTGGCGGGGCCAGAGTTGCCATTAGGCCGCAAGGCCAAATCCACCCGAAACACAAACCCATGCTCTGTCACTTCGCCAATGAGTTGCTGCACGTGACGCACCACTTTGGCAAAGTATTCTTGGTTGCTGATGCGGGAGCGCCCTTGGGCATTGCCTGCGGTCTCGCCGTCGTAGTCGTACACATAGATCAAGTCGATGTCGCTGGAGACGTTGAGTTCTCGTGCGCCAAACTTCCCCATCCCAACGATCCACAACTGTGCTTCCTGGGCCACATCGGCAGCACAAGACGAGGTCGCTGCCACCAAAGGTGGGCCATGAATTTCATTCAAACTGCGCCGTGCGTGCTGCAACGCTTGGTCTAAGGCAAATTCACCCAGCAAGGTGACTGCTTGCGTGATGGTGTCTACGTCAACCTGGACCTCGCAATCAAGCACCACCAAACGCTCCATGACCAATTGCCGCAACACACGCAAGGCCGCCCCCAAACCCAGACCACGTGCTTGCAGCGCAACGAGGGTGGTCTGCAGCATTTCGAGCGTCGGTGTGCCTGCTGGCAAAAGCTGCAGCTCTTCTGGATACCGCCGGCGCAGGCGCTGCACCATGCGGGAGTACTGTGATGGGGGTGCAGATAATGCGGCGGTGAAATCTGTCGGTGGTTCAACACAGGAAAGAGAACAACTGAGGCTTTGAGTGGGTTGCATTCAGATACCGCTGCAGCTTTTACGATTTGCGATGGGCAAGACAGGGCCTACGCATTGGATAATTCCAACTCCTCATGAGCCTGTTTTCACCATCCATCTCCTTCCCCTGGCGAGGGGCCGCTGTCATATCCCGCCTGCTGTTGTGGCTTGTGGTCGGGGTGTGGTTGGTGTTTGCATTCACATGGAGCGCCATACACTGGGTGATTGTGCCCCGAATTGGCGAATGGCGCTCTCACATGGAGGCACTCGCCACACGCAGCGTAGGCATACCCGTGCGATTGGGGGAGATACGTGCCGAATCCAACGCTGCCATCCCTACCATTGAAATCAATGACTTGCGATTGCTAGACCCGCAAGGGCGCGATGCCTTGGTGCTGCACCGCGTGGTGGTTTCCTTGTCCGTCAAGTCGATTTGGCGGCTGGGGTTTGAACAGGTCTTGGTCGAGCGGCCTGAGCTGGACATACGCCGCACCCCCCAAGGACGCATACGCATTGCGGGTTTGGATGTCATGGCTGGGGCGACACCCACATCCACGACACCTACAGATGCGCCAGATGCGTCATTCCCTGCGGGGGCTGAAGCGTCCAGCGTGGTGGCCGATTGGCTGTTTTCGCAACCCGAGTTTGCCATTGTGGGTGGACGCATTCGCTGGACCGATGAATGGCACAAACAAGCCCCCATTCACTTGGAGCAGGTGAATTTTGTGTTGCGTAACCCCGGGCGGCGGCATCTTGCCCGCTTGGATGCGGTCCCCAGCGATGGCATGGGACAAAAGTTCAGTTTGCGCTTTCAAATGCGCTCACCCCTGCTCTCGCTGCACCCCGGACAATGGCGAGAATGGAGTGGCGAAGCCTACGGTGAGTTTCCAAGGGTAGATTTGGCTCGCCTGTCGGTGGCGGGGCAGATCGCTCAACCCCTGGGGTTGACCGTCCACGAAGGCCAAGGTGCATTGCGCGTGTGGGTGCAAGCCCAACGCGGGCAACCCGTGGAGGTGACATCTGACTTGGCGTTGCACCGTCTGCACGCGTCGTGGGCATCGACGGTCCAACCTCTAGAGTTACGGGATTTGTCAGGGCGCATTCAAATTCAACAACACACCAAAGGCTGGGAACTGGCGACACAGCGCCTGAACTTTCTTACCCCCAACGGCATTGCGTGGAAAGATGGGGTTTTTCGCTTGCGTCACCATGGCCTCCCCAGCGCCACCACACCAGCTCACGAGTTTGAAGCCAACCACATCAACTTGGCGGCGGTACGAGAGTTGGCCTTGGGTTTGCCGTTTCCCAAGTCCTTGCTGGCGCAACTGCAAGCACTGGAGCCAGAGGGTACGATCGAGACCTTGCGCTTGAACTGGAAAAATGACCTTCAAGAGCCATCCACATGGGCCAGTTTTCAGACACGGGGTCGCGCGACGGGCTTGGCGTTGAAGGCGCAAGCGGCCACTGCGCAAGCCGCACAAGACCCGTTTTGGATGGGGCGACCCGGTTTTCAGGGCGCTGCTGTCGAGTTCGACTTTCACCACGCTGGAGGACAGGCCAAACTCAGCCTTGCCCCTCATGGGCAACTGGAGTTTCCTGGGGTGTTTGACGAGCCTGTGATTCCCATGCACCGCTTCTCTGCGGAGGCCAAATGGACCTTGAAGGGCGAACAAATTCAAGTCCAACTCAGCCAAGTGCGCTTTGCCAATGCCGATGCAGAGGGACAGGCGCAGGCCACATGGACGACCAGCGATCCCCAAACCAGTCCATCACACCACCGCTTTCCTGGCATCTTGCAGCTGGAAGGGCAACTCAGTCGAGGCAAGGGTGAACGGGTGCATCGTTACTTGCCCCGAGGCATTCCTACCGATGTCAGGCAGTACGTGAAAGAGTCGGTGCTGAGTGCCGTCTTGTCGGACGTGCGCTTCAAAGTAGCCGGCGACTTGCACCGTTTCCCGTTTGAAAAGCCCGCTGACGGCGAATTCCGCATCCAAGCCAAAGTGCAGCAAGCCCACTACGCGTATATCCCCCCGATGCGCTTGCCCAGCCCGCATTTGCAGTGGCCGGCCTTTCGTCAATTGGAAGGCGATTTGCGTTTCAACGGCATGGGGATGAGCTTGGACGTGAAACGCGCCTTGGTGGATCAAGCACCCAGCTTGCGTGTGGTGCAAGGCCAAGCAAAAATTGCTCATTTTGCGCGGCATCCCACGGTGGAAGTGGGTATGCGAATAGAAGGCCCGTTGGCCGACGCCCTTCGCGTGGTTCACCGCTCGCCATTGGCCGAAATGACAGGCGAAGTCTTGCGCCCCGTGCGGGCCACTGGAGCTGTACAAATCCAACTCGGTTTGAATGTGCCTTTGCTGCACACCCCACAAACCACGGTCAAAGGTCAATTGAATTTGCTGGGCAATGACGTGCAATGGCATCCTGAGAGTCCGACCTTGGGGCGCGCGCGTGGTGTGGTGGAGTTCACACAAGACGGTTTTTTCATCTCACAAGCCACAGCCCGTTTCTTGGGGGGCGATCTTCAATTCTCGGGCGGTATGAAGTCCAACAGCGAAGGGCCGATGGCCTATCCCAGCTTTAAAGGGCAAGGAAGTGCCACCGCAGAAGGCTTGCGCCAAGCCGGTTTTTTGGGATGGACGGCCAGTTTGGCCGAGTACGCACAGGGGCAAACACCCTACACCGTGCAGCTGGGATTTAAGCATCGCTTGCCGCAACTTGAGCTGCAATCCTCACTGCAAGGCTTGGCACTGGCCTTGCCCGCCCCGATGAATAAAGCAGCGGAGGTGTCATGGCCGTTGCAATTGAGCCTCACCACGTCAGATCCATCAGATCATGCCACCCCACGCTGGCAAACACTCCACACCTTCCTCAACAGCCCTGAAGGGCCACGATTCAGCCTGTGGTTGCAACGTGATTTGCAAGCCCCCAACAACGCTGGTTTTTCAAGGGGCGTGGTGCGAGTGGGGTCGGACAGCAGCAGCACACCGCCTTCTTCATGGGCCGCGAAGGGATGGTCTTTGCAAGTGGCGTGGCCCGAGTTGAACGCCGATGCGTGGCAACAGTGGCTCACCAAGATCGCGGACACGACAACGTTGACAGCCAATCAAGGCAACACCAAACGAAACGAGGGGCGTGGCAATGCGGCGGCTGAAGCATGGTTGCCTGAACGGCTAGGGCTGAAAACGGAGCGCCTGACCTTGGCTTCACGCCGTTTTCAGGGGGTTGATGTGGACGCGCAGCGTCAAGGGGGGCAGTGGCAGGCCAACGCACACACCCGTGAAATGAGTGGGCAACTGCATTACCACATGGCACAGTCAGGACGAGCACCCTTGCTCAAAGCCAGGCTAGAAAAACTGACCCTGCCCCCCCATTGGGGACGAGATGCAAGTCCACAGGGCACAGAGACAGGGGCGACTTCGACCCCTACAGCGCTGAGCTCCAGCCATCTGCCAGATTTGGATGTGGAAATAGAGGCGCTGGAGATGGAGGGCCGGGCATGGGGACGCTTGGAATTGCAAGCCACCAACCAAGCCCAGCCCGGGCGACACCCCGATTGGCAGTTGACGCAGCTGAAATTGCGTGTGCCCGAAGCCAGCTTGACCGCCACCGGGCGTTGGGGAGGCGTCGAACCCAATGTCACCGCTACGACAGTCGCATGGGCACGTCGAACAGACCTAGACTTTGAGCTGGACGTGCAAGACTCAGGCCTGTTGCTGCGCCGCTTTGGCATGGCAGGCGTATTCAAAGGGGGCAAAGGCCAGTTGACAGGGCGCTTGGGGTGGCCAGGTTCGCCCATGGCGATGAGCAGTTCCCATCTTTCTGGACACATTGAACTGGACATTGCATCGGGTCAATTTTTAAAAGCCGATCCCGGACTGGCGAAACTCTTGGGTGTTTTAAGCCTTCAGTCGCTGCCCAGACGCTTGACGCTGGACTTTTCGGATGTGTTTGCCCAAGGGTTTTCATTTGATTTCATTCGCGGCGATGCACGCATTCAGCAAGGGGTCGCCTACACGAACAACTTACAAATGAAAGGCGTGAATGCCGCTGTGTTGATGGAAGGAAAAGCCGACATCAACCAAGAAACCCAAGACCTGCGGGTGTTGGTGGTTCCAGAAATCAATGCAGGAACCGCCTCATTGATTGCCACCGTGATCAATCCTGCGGTCGGACTGGGCACGTTTTTAGCGCAAGCCCTGTTGCGCCAACCCCTGATACGTGCCACAACCCAAACGTTTCGGGTGCATGGTTCGTGGAGCGACCCACAAGTCGAAAAAACAGCCCTGCCCTCCGCATCTTCACCCACTCCGGCCCAATAGCCCTCTCAAGGTTCAACGTTCACATGAAAGCAGCTGCACTGCAAATGGTCTCCGGCACTGATGTGCCTCACAACCTGGCAACCGCCCAAGCGTTGTTGCAAGAAGCCGCGCGCCAAGGCGCCGAGTTGGCCGTGTTGCCCGAGTATTTCTGTTTGATGGGCCAACGCGACAGTGACAAATTGACGTGGGCAGAACAACCTGGCCACGGCCCGATGCAGCAAATGCTCTCGCAAGCCGCTCGTGAGGGGCAGATGTGGGTGGTGGGCGGCACCATCCCCATGGCCACCGAGGTCCCCCACAAAGTCGCCAATACCACATTGGTGTTCAACCCAGCGGGCGAACCAGTCGCACGGTACGACAAGATTCACCTGTTCCGCTTCAACAATGGTCATGAACGGTATGACGAGGCCGCTGTGTTAGTGGCCGGACAAAGCCCCGTGTCGTTTCAGTTGGAAAGTCGCAATGGCCAGCGTTTGACGGTGGGACTGAGCGTCTGTTATGACTTGCGTTTTCCTGAGCTGTACCGCCTCTTGGCCGCCGATTTACTGCTCGTTCCTGCAGCCTTTACCTACACCACAGGCCAAGCCCATTGGGACGTGTTGCTGCGTGCGCGTGCCATCGAAAACCAAGCCTTTGTCTTGGCCAGCGCACAAGGGGGCTTGCACAACAATGGTCGCCAAACGTGGGGGCACAGCATGGTGATCGACCCGTGGGGGCGCATCTTGGCCCAGCAAGCAGAAGGCAAAGGCATCGTGATGACGGAGTTGGACATGAGTGTGTTAGAGCACGCCCGTACTCGCTTGCCTGCGTTGCAACACCGCGTGTTTTAGTCGTTTGAATCGCAACGCCTCAGTCACCTCCTCATGTCGTCAACGCCTCCCAGCTCAGTTCCCGCTCGCGCTGCTTGGTGGCAGCAGCGTGGCGTGCTGTGGGCCTTGTTGGTCGTACTGCTGTTGGCCTTGCTGGGCACAGCCATCATATTGGCACAACGGTTTCAAGAAGCGCAAGCACAGGCGGCGCTGGAGCTCGAAGCACACAACATGGTCAGTGATATTCGCACGGGCTTGAATCGCAATGTGCAGACCTTGCAGAATTTACAAAACCTGACCGACAACGAGGAAAGCTGGGAGGCTGCGGCGCTGGAGATTTTGTTTCAGCACCGAGAAATGACACGCTTGCAGTGGCGCGACGCTCGATTGCGTCTTTTGTCCGAGCGCCACAGCCCCTACTATGACGATGTGCTGCAACAAGGCATGGTGTACGAGGGTTCGCAAGACTTGTCTGCCAGTTGTGCCGTAGCCAAGAGAAGCAGTGCGCCCGCGTTCTCCAGCAGTCAATTTTGGCCGGGTGTCCCAGGGCGAGGGCTGGAGTTGATTGAAATGTGCCTTGCTGTTTCATTTCCGAACGCGGGCAGTGGCTTTTTTGTCATGAGCTATTCCTTGCAGGGCCTCTTGCAAGAAATGATCGCCAGGGAAGCACAGCGCGGGCGCGTGATTTCGTTCACGGAGGTCGATGGAACACGCCTGGCCATTTTGGGCACCAGCCGATACGAGCGTATGCTGATGGCGCAAGTGGTATTGGAGCTGCCCGGGCAAGTGATGATGTTGCGCATTGAAAGCCCCCGAGAGCTGCTGACGACCCCCACGTGGGGCATCACCAGCTTGGTCATCGTGTTGTCGGCGCTGCTCCTCATGCTCTTGGGCTTGCTGGGCTACGACATGCGGCTGCGGTTGCAAGCCCAACGAAACTTGGCGGAAGCCTTGGCCTTTCGCAAAGCGATGGAAGATTCTTTGGTTACTGGGCTGCGGGCCAGAGATTTGCAGGGGCGCATCACCTACGTCAATCCTGCGTTTTGTCAAATGGTGGGCTTGTCGCCAGCCGTTTTGTTGGGCACAGGCATTCCTGCCCCCTACTGGCCCCCCGAGTTGATTGACGAATACCAACGCCGTCAAGCAGTGCGGCTGGCCGGGCAGACGCTGCCACGCGAAGGCTTTGAGTCCGTGTTCATGCGACACGACGGCACGCGCTTTCCGGTACTCATCATTGAAGCCCCTTTGATCAATGCCCACGGCCAGCAAACCGGATGGATGAGCGCGATTCTGGACTTGACTGAGCAACACCGCATTGAAGCCTTGCAACGCGCCAGCCAAGAACGCCTGCATGCCACCGCCCGTTTGGCAACCGCTGGAGAAATGGCCTCCCTGCTCAGTCACGAACTCAATCAACCCTTGGCCGCGATTGCAAGTTATGCGCATGGGGCACTGAATCTGCTTGATTTTTCTAACCTTCACACCCCAATGAGCAGTCCTGACGTGGAGGATGTGCGGTTGGCTGTGCGGCGCATTGCCGAACAAGCCGAACGTGCGGGGAAAGTCATCCGCAGTGTGGCGGACTTTGTTCGCCGGCGCGAACAAGATGGGGTCTTGGCGCGCGAACGTGTCCCAGTGGATGGGCTGATGGAGGCCATCATGCCCCTGCTGGGGTTGCAAGCCCGCAAACACGACATTCAATTGCACATCCACACCCCCCCCAAATGCCCCCCCGCTTTGTGCGACCGCACCATGATTGAGCAAGTGCTGCTCAACTTGGCGCGCAACGGCATCCAAGCCATGCCCGACAACACGCCCACCAGCGCCTCAGGCTTACGACGACTGGACATCAGTGTGGCCGTCCACACCACCACCGAGCACAAAGAGGAGTTGGTGTTTGCCGTGCGAGACCACGGGCTTGGACTGACACCCGAAGTAGCCACCCACTTATTCACGCCCTTTTTCACCACCAAAGCCGAAGGCATGGGCTTGGGCCTGAGCCTATGCCGCACTGTGATTGAGCAACACGGGGGCGCATTGACCTATGAGGCCGCCCAACCTTCGGGCACCATTTTTAGATTTACCCTACCTGTGGCAGACGACGCTGCCGTCTAGAGAAAACGCTCCTGCAGCGCCCGCTGCGTAGAATGAACCCCATCATGCCCCTCCTTCAGCACCATAAAATTTTTATCGTCGATGACGACAGCAGCGTGCGCGAGGCCCTGTCTTGGCTGTTGCGGACACGTCGGCTCGTCAGTGACACCTACCCCAGTGCCGACGCCTTCCTCTCGGATGCCTGTTGGCAACAAAGGCCCCGAGAAGCCTGTTGTTTGTTGTTGGACGTGCGCATGCCCGGCATGAGCGGTCTGGCCTTGTTCGACAAACTCCAAACCTTGCCGTGGGCCAACACCATCCCCGTGATCTTCCTGTCAGGCCATGCGGATGTCGCCACCGCTGTGGATGCCGTCAAGCGTGGGGCCTTCGATTTTTGTGAAAAACCGTTTTCTGACAATGCACTGGTCGATAAAGTCGTCTCGGCCTTGGCGCAATCGGCACACCTGCTGCTGCAACAGCAAGCCCAGCAGCATTGGCAGCAGCAATTGGCCGATTTGACCGAACGCGAACGCGCCGTCATGGAGTTGGTCATTGACGGCCTGCCCAACAAACTGGTCGCCGATCGTTTGGGCATCAGCGTGCGCACCGTCGAAGTCCACCGCGCGCGCGTGTTTGACAAAATGGGCGTCAAATCTGCTGTTGAACTGGCGAATACCTTCCACAAGTACAGCGAGAAGCACCGAGCAGATGCTTGATTTTGACCCCCGCTCCTCTCCCCCCCGCTGCCTGTGCGCTGCTGACTCCCCTGAGGGTGGCCCCTTATTTTTGATCGGTATCTTTCGGCATTTGTGTGGGCATTTCTTTTGGCGTTTCATCAGCTGTCGCCTGCTCGGGCGGCAACTCCCCGCCTCGGCGACCAGAAAACATGGTCCACCAAATGATGAATACAAAAATCAAGCCAGCGGCCAACGCTTCAAGGAGCAAGAGGGTCATAGCACGTCAAATCTGAAAGGAAGAAGACAAAAAGCAATACGTATTGCAATACGAAAAGCATACGCCCTATTGTCTGTGGCAACGGCCTTGACGCTGGCAGCGTGCAGCAATTTACCCTCGCCTCCCGTGCCGACTCCCCCCCCGCCAGTGACAAAAGACGTGCAGCGTGTCCCAGACGAGGCCGTCGCCTTAGATGCGTTATTGGCAGAAGTCGATGCCTTGCCCCTTCCCCCCGCACAAACCCGCGCCCGCAGCCTGTGGCAACCGGTGCGCTGGCGTGAGGTGCCCGGCTTGGGGCAAGACCAACTCCATGCGCTGTGGAATGCGTGGATACGCAGTTGCGAACGGCCCCAAGGCACATGGCAAGGCATCTGCCGTGAGGTGCGCCCACTCGCCCTGGCCTCGGCAGAAACCCAATGGACCTGGTTGTTGCGACGCTTTCAAGCCTATCGTGTCAGCAACCCCGACGGCAGCACACCCGCAGGCTTATTGACGGGCTACTACGAGCCGGTTTTGAGCGCCAGCCGCCTGCGCACCGCCACACATACCGTGCCCTTGCACGGCGCACCCGCCCGTCTTCCCCCCCATCAAGCGTGGTTTTCCAGACAAGAAATCGACACCTTGCCCGCCGCCCAAACCCAATTGGCGGGACGTGAGTTGGTCTGGTTGTCCGACCCCATTGATGCCTTGATTTTGCAAATCCAAGGCTCAGGCCGCATCTTGGTCCGCGAACCCGATGGACAAGAACGCACCATCCGATTGGCCTTTGCCGCCCACAACGGTCACCCCTACAAAAGCGTCGGCCGGTGGTTGTTGGATCAACGCGCCATCACCGACCCCTCTTGGGCCAGCATCAAACAATGGGCGATCCAAAACCCCACGCGGGTGAACGAGATGCTGTGGAGCAATCCACGCACCGTGTTCTTCAGGGAAGAGCCTTTAGACGGACTGGACGCACAATTTGGCCCCAAAGGCGCACAAGGCGTGCCGCTCACCCCCGAACGCTCCATTGCCGTCGATTCCACCAGCATCCCCTACGGCACGCCCGTGTGGTTGGCGACCCAAGGCCCCACCCTGAGCACCCGCCGCTTGGTCATGGCGCAAGATACGGGTGGCGCCATTGTGGGCGCGGTGCGTGCCGACTACTTCACCGGCTGGGGGCCGCAAGCTGCGCAGATGGCGGGGGGACTCAAGCAGGCGCTGCAACTGTGGGTGCTGTGGCCGAGGTAGCTTCAAAAAACCATAGTAAAAAAAGTGAGCTGCTCACGCAAGAAATACGTGGCTTATGGCTGATTTAAAACTAAAAAATCAGCCAAAAATTCAAAAAAACACCCTTAAAAACCGCCCGCACCGATCCAAACACCCCAAAAACGGGTTTGAAGGGCTATTTTTGGAGTTTTTAAGATCAATTTAAAGCATTAAATCGGCCAAAAATGCGGTATTTCTTGCGTGAGCAGCTCACTTTTTTTACTATGATTTTTGGTTGTAACCACCCCGTCAGGCTTGCGCCTGCCACCCCTCCACAAAGGGGAATTGGGAGCCTATGCCGAATGGCGATAATCCAAGCTTTTAGATTGATGAGTGAATTGTTCTATGAGCTTTGCCCCGCTTCAAAACGATACGTTTTTGCGCGCCTGTCTGCGCCAAGCCACCGACCACACCCCTTTGTGGCTGATGCGTCAAGCGGGACGCTATTTGCCCGAATACGGTGCCACCCGTGCGAAAGCCGGCAGCTTTATGGGCTTGGCCACCAACGTCGATTACGCGACCGAAGTCACCCTGCAACCGCTGGAGCGCTACCCGCTGGATGCCGCGATTTTGTTCTCTGACATCCTCACCGTGCCCGATGCGATGGGCTTGGGACTGTCATTTGCGATGGGCGAAGGCCCCAAGTTCGCCACACACGTGCGCGACGAAGCCGCCGTGGCCGAATTGGCCGTCCCTGACATGAACAAACTGCGCTATGTGTTCGATGCCGTCACCAGCATCCGCAAAGCCCTGCACGGTCGCGTGCCCCTGATTGGTTTTTCTGGCAGCCCCTGGACGTTGGCCTGCTACATGGTCGAAGGCGGCGGCTCGGACGACTACCGCGCCGTCAAAACCCTGATGTACAGCCGACCTGATTTGATGCACCGCATCCTCAGCATCAATGCCGATGCCGTGGCCGCCTACCTCAACGCCCAAATTGACGCGGGTGCTCAAGCCGTGATGGTGTTCGACAGTTGGGGCGGCGTACTCGCCGATGGGGCCTTCCAAACCTTCAGCATGGCCTACACCCACCGTGTGTTGGAGCAACTGCAAACCGAGAAAGACGGTCAACGCATCCCCCGCATCGTGTTCACCAAAGGCGGTGGCCTGTGGCTGAACGAGATGAACAGCCTGCCCTGCGAGGTGTTGGGTGTGGATTGGACGGTTAATTTGGGCCGCGCCCGTTTGGTCGTGGGAGGCGACGTGGGCGGCGCGGGCAAAGCCCTGCAAGGCAACCTCGACCCCAACGTCTTATTTGCATCGCCTCAGCACATCGAAACCGAAGCCGTGCGCGTCCTGGACAGCTTTGGCCTGCCCCATACCGACCGCGCCACCACCGGCCCCACCCACATCTTTAACTTGGGACATGGCATCAGCCAATACACCCCACCCGACAGCGTTGCCGCATTGGTCGCCGCCGTCCACAGCCATTCGCGCCGTATGCGGGCTTAAACTGTTCCCCCTTCCCCCACTGGCAGGAGAAGCTAAAAGCCCCTTTTACCGATAGCAGAGTCTGCACTCCCTCACCAGCGGGGGAGGGCTGGGGTGAGTAAGTCAAAGGATGTGCTCGCGGTTATGCACAAAATGAAGCCCCTGCTACAAGACTTCAAAACACGCGCACGGCAGGACGCGGTTTCCTCGCTATGCAGAGCGTAGCAATTGCAACCTATTGATTTAATTGATATTTAAATAATTGCTTATTTTTGGGGCACTCTAATGAAACCCTTGTGGCATCACGGTTTGCACCGCATTTAGACAGGCTATCCACAAAGTTATCCACAGAAAATCTGGATGACTGTGGATTGTGTGACAAATCAATGACTTGCACCCACTTTGTCTCCGTTTTGGTCGCCACCCCCGCCCACAGCCGTTTGGCTGAGGTTTTGACCTACCAAGCTCCCCATCCCTTGGCCCCCGGTACGCTGGTGCGTGTGCCGCTGGGCACGCGAGAGGTGCTCGGGCTGGTGTGGGATGCGCCTACCGATGCCGATGCCCACACACCCGACCCCGCCCGCTTGCGCCCCATTGCCGCCGTTTT
>DLPA01000163.1:34297-34430 GCA_002479815.1 bacterium UBA7470
CCGTTTTTGAAGGCGCTGCGCCTTTGTCGGCGGTGTGGCGTGATCTGGCACGGTTTGCCAGCCGCTACTACCAACGCGCCTTGGGCGAAGTCGCCTTGGCCGCACTGCCCCCCATGCTGCGCAGCATGAGCGC
>DLPA01000190.1:0-10758 GCA_002479815.1 bacterium UBA7470
GCTCCTGTTTTTGATGCCCTTGGTGTTGGCGCTGCACACCTTGAGCCGTTTTCCACCGCCACAGCACATCGACCAAGCGCCGCATCCGGCACGCAGCAGCGCCATTTGCTTGATCGTGCTGGTGATGGGCTACTTGTGCTTCGGCTTGACGCAGGTGATGTTTGCCCACAATTCGGGCACGGTGATGTACGGCTTCATGGCGCTGCTGTGGCTGGGTCAGATGCTAGGCCCGCGTTTGACGTTTATTGATGGCATCTAGCGGAGTCAAGAACGCGGACGCTTTACTTGATGCACACCGAGCGGACTTGTTTCAGATCGGTCAAGCCCATGAGAATTTTCTCCATCCCATCCATTTTTAAAGACCGCATCCCACTATCGACGCAAGCGACAAAAATATCAGAGACGCGCGCTCGTTCTTGAATGAGTCCGCGTATCGTGTCGTTGGTCACCAAGAGTTCGTGCAGGCCAACACGTCCCTTGTAGCCTGTGCCACGGCAGTGATCGCAACCTTTGGCCTTGAAAAACTTGAGCTTTCCGTCTTGACCATAGCGAGTTCGCCAGTCATGTACGAGGGCGTTTACCGCCGCTTGTGGGTTTTGTTTCCATGCCTGAGTGTGAACCAAATCCTGCGTGTATTCCCGTACAAAAGCGTGCAGTTCTTCATGACTAGGCTCGTAACTTTCTTTGCAGGCGCACAGACGTTTGGCCAAGCGTTGAGCCAAAATGCCAAGCAGCGCATCCGAAAAATTAAAGGGATCCATGCCCATATCCAGCAAGCGAATGATGGATTCGGGTGCGGAGTTGGTGTGCAGTGTTGAAAAAACCAAATGCCCAGTCAAAGAGGCTTCAATCCCCATACGTACCGTTTCTTGATCTCGGGACTCACCGACCATGATGATGTCTGGGTCTGCACGCAAAAACGCACGCATGATGAGCGCAAAATCAATTCCAGCTTTTTTGTTCACTTGAACTTGCCGTAAACCCTTTTGTGTGATTTCCACAGGGTCTTCTGCGGTCCAAATTTTGGTTTCTGATGTATTGAGAAACTTGAGGATGGAATGTAATGTCGTTGTCTTACCTGACCCTGTGGGCCCGCAGACATAAAATAAGCCGTATGGTTTAGAAATCGTATCTTCTAAACGAGTTTTGTTATGAGGTGTTAAACCTAATTTTTCTAATGGAATAGGCTCACCAGCGGCCAAAATACGCATGACGACATCTTCAACTCCACCTGCAGAAGGAATGGTCGCTACTCGTAATTCAATATCTAATGGGCCAAAACGCTTGAATTTAATTTTGCCATCTTGGGGTTTTCTTTTCTCTGAAATATCAAGATCACACATGATTTTCAGCCGCGTGACCATTGCTTCTCTAAAATTAGCAGGCACTTCAATATAAGGAGTCAAAGCGCCATCAATACGAAAACGAACCCCTGTTTTAAATTTTCCTGGCATGGGTTCAATATGTATATCTGATGCGCCCTGATTGTACGCATCGACAATAATTTTATTAACAAATTTAACTAAGTCATTATCAGCTGCTGCACTGACAACGCTTTTTTCATCCACAGGTTCATCGTCTTTGATGTCTTCCATGTCCGCCAGCATATCGTCAATTGATACACCAGTCTCCCCTGCGCCACCGTAGATTTGAGCAACTGTTTCTTCAAATTCCGTCTGAGTCGTGACTGCATAAACAACACGATGAAATTGAGGGAAAATCAGAGGTACTTGCTTACTGATCTCAACTGTCTCTGGGTCCAGAGTCATCACCAGTAAACCTTCGGGCCCTTCTTCTAGAGGAAGCCATGAATGACTCAAGACAAAATCTTTTTTGAGCTTGCCATGCAAAGCATCAGATCGAATACGACCGTTCTGAAAAGAAACATACGGTACATTGAAAAATCGTGAAAGTGAGTGTCCAATTTGTGACGGTTTTAGTTTTAAATCACGCATTAAAAAATATTCGGCAGATATTCCTTCTTCTCGTGAATTCTTGATGCAAGAACTTAATTCATCTGATGTAATGACGCTTTCACTGATCAAATAATCGTATTTGGAAGATTTAGATACAACAATCGGTTTTTGAAGACGCCGTTTAATGGCAGTGGCTAAAGTAGCGCACAATTGTTTGACCGCATCAATTTCTAGTTTTCCAAATGGAACTGCACTTTTATTATTGATCACTTGAAGCACACCAAACAACTGTGTGCCTTCTATAATCGGTGCAACCATCATTTCTCGTGTTCTATAGCCCGACCGCCGATCCACTTCTTTCAGAAAAGTCAATCGCACATCAATCGCGTGTAATGCGGTTTCATCGTAAACATCATCAATATTGATGAATTTCTGAGTTAAAGCTACAAAGCCAGCAATGCTCTGACTTGATATTGGCAGTATCAATTCTTTGGCTGAATTAAGACCTGTTTTGATTTTTGATGTAATAAAATTTTTATCTTCACTGACTGCATATAAAGTTAAACGGTCTGCGTTTAACAGCTTACAAATGTCTCGGCTCGAGTCCAGCATCAACTGATCCAAATTCTCTGTGTCGTGAATACGGGCGGTGACTTGTTGTAAATGTTTATAAAAAATCAGCTCAAAAGAGAGTCCACGCTCTTGAGGGGCTAATTTTTGAGCATCACTGAGTGCGCGTTCTGTTTCCATCATGGCCGATACAGTTAAATGATTGGTAACTCAATGACTTGACCAGTATGCAGCCAACGAATGTCATAAGGATCAAGCTGTGCACAGACGCGTCGTTTGTTGATGGCTTCAACTTCAACAAAAATTCGATTGATTGCTGCTGGCTTTGTATGTGTAATATAAATAGGATAGGATTTTGAACTCTTTATATAAGAAAGCTCTTCTTCTAATCCAGAAGGTGAGAGGTGTTTACTCAGCATGGCAATATTTTTTTCTTGCTCACTGAATGCCGTTTCTATAACAAGTGCATCTATAGGCATCTGATTGACCGTATTCCAAAAATCAGGGTTGTGTGCGGTATCTCCTGAAAATATCCAATAATTTGTTTCAGGCTTGATAGATTTGACGGCATAGCCTGTGGCAGGCACAATATGGGTTGCAGGGAGCACATGGATTTTTTTTTGCTTTATATTTAAAACATCACCTATATTCAGAGGATGATACTGCAAAAACGGCTTGTTTATACTGGGGATTTTTGAAAAATCTGGCCAAATTTGATTATTGAAAATATGATCTTTCAATGACTGAATCGTTTCGACCAATCCATGTACTCGAACAGGGGTATTTCTCAAAGATGCAACAGCATCAAGCATTAAGGGTAAGGCGGCAATGTGATCTAAGTGACAATGGGTTAGAAATATATCGTCAATTTTGATTAATTCAGAAAGCTCTAAATCTCCAACGCCTGTTCCTGCATCAATTAAAATTTCATCATCAATCAGAAATGACGTTGTTCGACAGTCGCGTGCTATCGTTCCTGAGCACCCTAGTACACGGATTTTCATAAATTAACTCATTGGAAAATAAAAATTGACAATACATATCTAAAATTTATTTGGTGTCAAAACTGTAAACACCATCCCAGGTTGCATCAAAAGGCAGTTTTCGCAGTTCTTGAACACGCTTGATGTAGGTATCATGGAGTATTTTTCGAGAGGAAATTTTGCTGATATTGAGTAAAAGTACATCGCAAGCATCCCAGTTCTGAGAGCGATAAGCTTTCAAAAATTGATGCCATATACTCATTTCTTGTTTAATAGTGTTTGTATGATCTGCTGCGTTGAGTGGTGTATAAATTGTGACTGCTTCTTGCTTTCCCTTAACGCGAATGCGATCTAACTCCAGCCATGTGAATTGATCTGCCTTTTTACGGGTGTACTCACTGACAACAATATCAACACCATATACCCGAGTCAATGCTTCTAAACGCGAGCCTAAGTTCACTGCATCTCCAATGACGGTATAGGCCTTACGAATATCTGATCCCATGTCACCAACGTGCATCGAGCCTGTATTTAAGCCGATGCCTACACCGACCTCGGGTAGCCCCTTTTGTCGGTGTTCTTGGTTGATTTTGCCCACAGCCACAATCATTTCGAGTGCTGCTGCAACGGATCGAGCCGCATGGTCTTGTACGGGGACGGGGGCTCCCCAAAACGCCATGACACAGTCTCCCATGTATTTATCGATGGTGCCTTGATGATTGCTGCGAATGACTTGTGTCAAGCGGCTGAACAAACGATTCAGCAAAGCCTGAAGTTGTGCTGGTTCTAGTCCTTCCGACAATTGAGTAAATCCACGCATATCGCAAAACATCACGGTCAACTCTCGGGTTTGCGCTTCCATCGAGTAACTTTTAGGATCTTTTGCCATTTCGTCCACCAGTTCTGGTGGTGCATATGTACCAAACAAGTGAACCAACTCACGCTTAGAACGGCTTTCTACAAAGTAGCCGTAGCTCATATTCAAGCTGAATGCCGTGACGATCATGAAAAAGCTGGTCGCCAGTGGCAACACCAAACCTGCATGAAGATAAAGCCAAAAGTTGATACCGATGATGATGGCCAGCATCAACATCGTCAGCATCACCGCTCGGACGGCCGTCAGCAATGGAAGCGTGATGGCAAGCAATACGCCTGCTGCCAGGACAATCAATAAGTCGTATCCCATGGCATAGTCTGGTTTGACCAGCATACGGCCGTCCAGCATGCCCGAGATCAAATTCGCGTGTGCTTCAACGCCTGGGTAAGCAGATCCCACTGGTGTGACTCGTAAATCCAGTAGACCAGGTGCGGTTGTACCGATGAGCACGATTTTCTGGGACAAAGTTTGGGCAGGGACACGGCCGTGCAGCAGGTCTGTTGCAGAGAGATAGCGAAACGAGCCTCCCTGAGGTCCCCCCCAACCTCGGTAAGGCACGAGAGCGGCCACGCGGTGATCGACAGGAAGGCTCAAGGTTTTATCGTCTTGCCTGATGTGCACACTTTCGATGCCTTGATAGTCTCGTGAGAAAAAGTTGGGAGGAGGAAAACCGAGTTCGAGTCTAGACTCGCCAATCATTCGTCGCACCATTGCCAACGACAACGACTCGTAATATTTACCTTTGTACTCTGCCAACAAAGGTACTGCACGCACTACACCATCATTGTCTGTAATCGAGTTAAAGAATCCGGCCACAGGCGCGGCATTGGCAATGCTGGATATGTTGGAGCCATATCCGTTCCAACTCGTAAAAGAGATTTTGCGTCCCTGAACAATGCTCGAATCGATGGCAGGTTGTGGGAGTTGTCCATTGGTTCTGCCGTCCCTGTCACTGGTCATGTAATAACCCAGCACCACGGGACGATTGCTTAGGCTCTGTGCAAACAGCAAGTCGTGATCCAGCGTAGGCGTCAATGCTTCGACTGCATTCGCAAATTCTGGAATGTCCTGAAACTCTTTTTTGGCCAGTTTTTGCAACTGATGCAGTCCTGAACTCAAGTCCGGTTCAGCAAATACGACGTCAAATCCAGCAACAGCTGCTTTTTGTCTATCAAACAGCTCATGAACCAAGAGCGCCAGTTTGTCTCTTGACCAAGGCCAGCGGCCCACCTCAGCCAGACTTTTCTCATCGATGTCAATCACAACGATCCGCTCATCCAGTGTCTTAGGCATGGTAGCGCGTAGGCGGGTGTCAAAGATGATGTCGTCGATTCGCTCTAGTACATCCACTCTGACCACGCCAGCAACGTGCAGCAAGGCCAGAATCACAGGGAGAAATGTGACCAACACCCTTGGTAGGTGCCTGATGAGATTGTCCATGCACCCACCACCGATTGTTTTGACGAGTCAAATAAGAAACAAGCGCGGCAGAGCGCCTATGAGGCTTGCTGAATGAATTGCATCTTTGTACCGGCCAGCTCCAGCATATCCCCATGGTTCAGCGTTTGAGGTGCATGGTCTAAGGGCTGGTTGTTCAAAGTTGCTTTGTTTGTACCCTCGACCAGGGCGACCACGTAGCCGTGAGGTCTGCGCGTGATGGCCGCAACAGCCACGCCGGGTTTGCCGATCGTGGTGACGACTTTGGTCAAGCCTACTTCTCGTCCTGCTGCGGTTCCTGATACCACCCGGATGGCTGCTGGTATGTCCACACCAGCGCCCGTGAGAGGTTTTTTGATGACCATGGTTTTTTCCATGTCCCCATGCCCCTCGGCTTCTTTGACAAGACGGATCTTGTGTTTGCCAATTTCAATCGTATCGTTGTGCTTCAACGGCTGTTTGGTGACAGTCTTGCCGTTGATATAAGTGCCGTTGGTACTGTTGAGGTCTTCAATGATGATCTCAGCACCAGACATCTGAAATACTGCGTGTTCACCACTGACCGCCAAGTTGTCGATCACGATGTCGTTGTAGGGCCTGCGGCCTAAAGTAGTCCGGTCTTTGGTCAGCGGTACTTCTTTGGTCACGACACCATCAATCGAAATAATTACTTTCGGCATGGCCGACTCCTGTCAATTTTTAAAGCAACAAGTCAAGACTTGCGTAGCATGCGAGATAAAAAACTTTGGTTGCTGGGCTTGCCTTTGGCTTGAACGAGTATGACAGAGATGTTGTCCCGTCCCCCCGCTTCATTGGCTGTTTGTACCAACGCAGAAGCCTTGTTGGCCAACGGCAAGTCCAGAGACAAAATACGCTCGATCTCTCGATCGTTCACCATGTCGGACAACCCATCCGAACAAAACATATAAGTATCTCCGACCTTGGGAGCATACTCTGAAACGTCCACTACAACCGACTCTTCTACGCCCAAAGCGCGTGTCACCAGATTCTTATTTGTAGCTACCTTCGCTTGTTCGGGCGTTATTAAACCCGCTTCTAATTGCTCTTGCAATAAGGAGTGGTCTTTTGTCAATTGTTCCAGTTGTCCGTGCCGGCAGCGATAACATCTCGAGTCGCCTACATGCCCCAGCATGACCCGTGCGGGTGAGAAATGACCAATGACCAAGGTCGTTCCCATGCCGCTGAATTGTGGGTTGGCATGGGCCGCATTGAAGATGGCCAGATTTGCATTACCGACACACACCTCCATGGCGTGCCGGATGGCGTGGGCGCTTGCGTGGGTGCTGACTTCTTGAAACCATCGCGACAACTCTGTGCGTATGAAGGTGACAGCCATCGCACTTGCAATTTCGCCTGCGTTGTAACCACCCATACCGTCTGCCAACACGGCCAAGCCTCTCAGTGGGTCACATGCCACGGCATCCTCGTTGTTGTCTCGTACTCTGCCGGTATCCGTCATCCCGAAAAAATCAAACTCCATGTATGGCTCCCTTGTCTTTAATTGTCTGATGTCGAACGCAGAACCACGGTGCTTTGTGCTGTCCCAGCAGCATCGGTGATGGTCGTACGTTGATGACTGACGATGGTCGTATCGTATTGTTCTGGCACGGTTGCATCAAACGCGCGTGTCTCTTGCGCAGCTGGGGCTTCAAGACCCGTGGGTGAAGGGGACGATAAAGTCGCAGGTGCAGACGGTGCGTTCGATTGCGATGAGCCTGCCTTGAAAGAGGAGTTGGTGCTCTGTCTCAGCTCTTGTGCCATCACCGTCCCAGTTTGATAACGAAGATGCTCTTGTTTTACTAGAGCCGTTGCGACGACTTGTGCCAGTGCAGCAGGAACCTCGGGGCGTATGGACCGCACATCAGGGGCTGGCTCATTCGCGATTTTGTACATCAACTCAGCCATCGAGTCGCCTCGGAAAGGCAAGTGCCCTGTCAACAACTGAAAGAGCATGACCCCTAAGGAATACAGGTCTGAACGCCCATCGACGCGCTTGCCCGAAATTTGCTCTGCGGACATGAAACTAGGCGTGCCCAATACCATCCCCGTTTTGGTTTTGCTGGAGTCGGTGACGCGGGCAATCCCAAAGTCTGTCACCTTCACCACGTCGCCTTGCCGTTCGTACATGATGTTGGCCGGCTTGATGTCGCGATGTACCACGCCCAAACTGTGGGCATAAGCCAGCGCATCGGCCACTCGTGCGCAAATCGACACCACCAAGGGAATGGGCAATAAGTGATTCGGTTTGGTGAACTCCAACAAGTCTTTACCGCGCAAAAACTCCATGGCGATGTAGGCCAAGTTGTGTTCCTCACCGGCATCAAAAATGGTCACGATGTTGGTGTGCTGCAAACGGCCTGCGGTCTCCGCTTCACGGAAGAAGCGTTCACGCGCCTCGACCAAGTCGTCGCCTTCAAATTCTTGGCTCAACGCCATGGTTTTGATGGCGACAGTGCGGTTGATTTTGGGGTCTTTACCCAAATAGACGACGCCCATCGCACCCTTGCCGAGTTCTTTCTCTAATTGATAGCGACCCAGCGTCGGTTTTTCGACCTCTCCGTCCATGATGAGGGTGCTGGATGTCGCTCCTGCACCCAGCATCACGGTTTCAGATAAGTTCTTGGCGCGTTTGAGTTTGTTGGCCAAGTCTTTGTAGTTTCTGTCATGGTTGGCCATGTGTTCATAAACGGCCTGCGCCTTGTTGAATTGGCGTTTGCGTTCGAAGTCCAATGCCAAGTTCATCAGATTGTCCATCACCATGTCGTTCAGAGGCACGCGCCGGAAGAAATCAAATGCCTCGTCCAAGCGTCCCTGCCCCTGATTGGCAAGCCCCAGTTGCCGAAAGCTCTCGGCGGATTGTTCATCTGACTTGATCTTGCCTGCTTCTGTCACCAAATAACGTTTGGTCACCAAACCAATGTAACCCAAGGCCAATGTCGCCATGGGCAGCACCAAAGGAACCCAAAGATAACGGTTCGTAATCAAGACATATTCAGCCATGAACAGCAAGACAAACAAGCCCCCAGCAATGGCTGCTGCAATGCCTCCGGTCACGCGCGGTAGTACCACACCCATGACGACAATGACACTCAGCATGGCAAGTAAGGTCACGACCCCACCCCAGTAAGGTACTGAAAAAGAGTGCCCATTCAGGAGGCTGGATACTTGGTGCGCCAGCAGTTGCGCCGCAGGTGTGGTGGCAGAGGCGGGTGTGACGAAGGTATCACCTACGCCTTCGGCACTGGAGCCGATGAGCACGACTTTGCCAGCGTATTTTTCAGGTGCAATCTTGCCCGAGTAAAAGTCAAAAAAAGAATCCTTGACGAAAGCGCCTTCTTTGTAGAACTGCGAGTAAAACATCCCACCAGCATCCAGTTGCAGTTTGATACCTCCCAGCTGATAGGCCCCATCCCCTAAAGACCTCAGGTCTTTGATCGACAAGTTCAGGGCTTGCGCTGCGGTCATCAAAGACAAACTGGGAATCCATTGCCCGTCGTGGTCGATGAACAGGGGATCCGAGCGCAAGACCCCATCGGCCGGATCACGGATTTGGGTCAGGTGACCAATGCCTGCGGCAGCTTGACCCAGCAAGGCAATCGGAAATTGGGCATGGCCCTCGCTGGTGGGTGGCAGCACGGCACCGTCAGGCAGCGCAATATGTTTCGCTACGAAATCAGGCAACGCTTCGCCCGTTTTGCCTAAAACGGGGCCGACTTTGAAGGCGGCGGGGAGCAAGACTTTGTTGGCGTTTTTGATGCTTTCAGCCAGTTGTACATCAGTGTTCAGTTCACGCTCGGCCTTGCTGAAAAACTCGGTGAGGCGGCCTGACAAAGGATCATCTGTTGATATACCCGCTGTCAGTTCTTTGAATTGCCGCAAATACAGCAATCCCTTGTCCGTTTGTGGTTCTGTAAAAAAGACGGTGTGCCCAATGGCTTTCGGTTTGGCCTTGGCCAGCATATCAAGGGCTTTGGCGTGTACCTCGCGCGACCAAGGCCATCGACCGATGTTGGCAATACTCTGCGCATCTATGTCCAGCACCACAATTTGCTCGGCATGGCCACGACCGGTTTGAACACTTGCAAAGTCGTAAAACTTTTTCTCAAGGCTGGCGAATACGTTGGTGGATGTGTTCAACAAAAACACCAAGCCCAATACGATCAAGGCCAACGCTACATCTGAACGCCACCACGTTTGCGCATTGCCTTTCAATTTGAGCCGCATGAAACACCATCTCTGTGAAGCTGAATTGCAAAGTCAGCAATTCATGGGATTTGTTGTAAGCACTGAGCAACACCAGACGGTGCAATTCGAGTGCGCAAACGGTAACAGACAGCGAATGCGTGAGCAAGGGATTTCGTCACGTTTGTGCCACGAACTGTTGCCGATACGCGCCAATTCTTCATCAAGCCAGCCCGCTGACAACCGTTCACGAGGTCAAGGCCTCTTGCCGCTCCATCGCTGCCAATAAGGCATCGTCAATCTCGGTGTGGCGTTGGCTTAAAGCGGCGGCGCGTTTGGGGTCAGAAATAAACAAACTGCCATCGGCCAATGCGGCGTCGATGCGGGCTTGTTCGGCTTCCAAGGTCGCCATCAGCGCGGGCAATGCGTCTAACTCGCGCTGCTCTTTGTAGCTTAATTTCTTTTTGGGCGGATTGTCGCGCTTGACGTCTGGTGTTTGAGGCTTGTTTTTGCTTTCAGACGTGGCGGCCGGCTGAGCCGAGGGCGTATTCGATGCAGTTTGCCACGCCGCTGCACGCGCTGATTGGGTCAGCCAGTCTTGCACATCGCCTTCGTACTCGCGCCAGCGGCCTTGGCCTTCAAAGGCCAGCGTGCTCGTCACCACGTTGTCCAAAAAACGGCGGTCGTGGCTGACCAAGAACACCGTGCCCTCGTATTGCGCCAGCAACTCTTCCAGCAGCTCTAGGGTGTCGATGTCCAGATCGTTGGTCGG
>DLPA01000190.1:10817-11001 GCA_002479815.1 bacterium UBA7470
CGTCCAGCACCAGCACATTGGCGGGGCGGGCAAACAGCCGCGCCAGCAGCAAGCGGTTGCGCTCGCCACCTGACAGGGTGCGTACAGGCGCATTCGCCCGTGCGGGGGAGAATAAAAAGTCGCTCAGATAGCTTTTGACGTGGGTGCGGCGGCCATTGATTTCGATCCACTCGCTGCCCGGGCT
>DLPA01000190.1:11047-11508 GCA_002479815.1 bacterium UBA7470
TCGCTGCCCGGGCTGATGAAGTCTTCCAGCGTTGCATCCAAGTTGATTTGGTCGCGCATTTGGTCGAAGTAGGCCACCGTGAGCTGCGTGCCGCGCCGCACCGTGCCTGTGTCAGGCAGCAATTCGCCCAAAATCAGCTTGAGCAGGGTGGTTTTTCCCGCCCCGTTGGGGCCGATCAAGCCCACTTTGTCGCCGCGCAAAATCGTGCCGCTGAAGTCTTGCACCACGGTTTTGCGGCCTTCGGCGCGGTCAAAGGATTTGCTGACCTGTTCCAACTCGGCCACGATTTTGCCGCTGGCGGCGCCACTGGCGACTTCCAAGCGCACGCGCCCCACGGCCTCACGCCGTGCGGCACGCGCCGCACGCAAGTCGTGCAGGCGGTTGATGCGGCCTTGGGCGCGGGTGCGCCGCGCCTCCACACCCTTGCGTATCCACACCTCTTCTTGGGCCAAGAGCTTGTC
>DLPA01000190.1:11642-11787 GCA_002479815.1 bacterium UBA7470
CGATCCAGCTCGACGATGCGCGTTGTTACCTTGTCCAAGAAGGCGCGGTCGTGGCTGATGACGACCACGCTGCCGCGAAACTCGTTCAGCAAGTCCTCCAGCCAGCCAATCGCATCCAAGTCCAAATGGTTGGTGGGTTCGTCCA
>DLPA01000190.1:11842-15033 GCA_002479815.1 bacterium UBA7470
GGTTCGTCCAGCAGCAGCACGTCGGGGCGCATCACCAAGGCTTGCGCCAGCGCCACCCGCTTTTTCAAACCACCAGACAAAGTAGAGATCAAGGCTTGTGGCTCTAAGTGCAGACGCTGCAAGGTTTCATCCACGCGCTGCTCCCAGTTCCAGGCATCCAAGGCTTCGATTTCGGTTTGCAGCGCATCCAAATCCACCTCCGCTGCGCCGCTGAGGTACAGCTCACGCGCCTCACGCGCCCGCGCCAGCCCGATGCTCGCCACCTCGAATACCGTGGCACTGGCCTCCATCTGTGGCTCTTGGGGCACATAGGCCACGCGCACGCCGCTTTGGACTTGCACGCTCCCATCGTCGGGTTTTTCGAGGCCCGCCAAAATTTTCAGCATGGACGATTTGCCCGTGCCATTGCGCCCAATCAGACCCACGCGCTCCTGCGTTTCCAGCGAAAAATCGGTGTGATCCAGCAAAGGCACATGGCCGAATGCCAGTTGTGCATCCAAAAGCGTCAGTAAAGCCATAAAAGATATTTAAAAATAATAGTAAAAAAAGTGAGCTGCTCACGCAAGATTTTATAGGCCCGTGGCCTATTTGGTGATTAAAAATGGCTTGTTTTTCCAAAAAAAGACCCTATCCCACCTTCCCACGCTACCCGTGTGGAGGCTGACAAGGATATTTTTTGGATTTTAGGTGATTTTTTAAGGTATTAAAACTAGCTTAAATGTCTGTTTACTTGCGTAAGCAGCTCACTTTTTTTACTACTGTTTTTTATGATTGCCCCCGTCGTCAGCGGGGGCTGGTATGCGTCTTACTCTGCCAATACCAGTGTGGGTTCAGGCCGTTTGATGCGGTCGTCGGTGCTGAATTGGTAGTCCTCAAAGACGTGCTGGGCGGTGAGCAGTTGGTACGAGCCATCGTCGTGCTGCACGCTGGTGTCTTTGAGTCGCCAGGTCAGTTGACCGCAAGTCCAAATCGCAAAGTTGCGCATGTGCGTACACAAGCAGGTTTTGTCTTTGACGGACACGTGCTTTTGGTCGGGATGTGCGGCGACTTCGCGGTTGTAGGCCGTCACGTAGGCGCAGCGCCCATGGCCGTCGAGCAAGTAGCCGTAAGCCTCGCAGTTGGGACGGATGCCGTCGCCGATGCCCGGACTGCTTTTAATCATCCGCATGGGGTAGCCGGTGGGTGAGATTTCATTGACTTCAATGTCGTCTTCGCCGGCTTTGAAGTAGTCTTGCTTCACATCGTCGGGCAAGCCGCATTCTTGGGTGACGGTGAAGCGGGTGGCGACTTGTACACCTGCCGCGCCTTGCTCCATGAAGCGCACGGCATTGCTGCCCGTGAAAATACCGCCGGCTGGAATCACTGGAATTGCCAGTTTTTCCGTGCGGAGGTATTGCAAAATTTCTTCGACGATGGTGGCCAAATCGTACTTGGCCCAGTCCATGCCAAAGCCCAAATGCCCACCCGCCAGCGGCCCTTCCACCACCACATAGTCGGGCAAGCGGTTCAGCCGCGCATTCTTTTTCAAAAACAGTTGCAGCGCCCGCAGCGACGACACGATGATGCCCAGCTTGGCATCGCGGAAACGGGGGTGATCTTCGATCAGCGCAAACGACCCCAAATGCAAGCCTGCCGCCAAGGTGATGCCATCAATGCCCGCATCCAAGGCCGAGGCCAAGCGCACCTTCAGCGTTTCTTTGGGCGCGTTCATGGTCAGCTTTTCCATGCAGTTGATAAAAATTTTGCCCAAACCTGTTTTGCGGCGCATGGTGTGCTCGACGTGCAACCGTGTGGCCTCGGCCAAGTGACCCAAATCAAATTTGACGTTGGATTTGTCGTCGGTTTCAGGCACGTATTTGTAAAGGGCTTGTTTGGCCTTGACGTATTTGGTTTTGTAGCGACGATCCGTGACGGTTTTAATCATGGCATCGGAGATATGACCCACGCCCCCCAGTCGAGCGGCCTCTAATGCCAAATCAGACGAAGAAATATCGACACCCATGCCCCCGATCATGATGGGCACCAACTGGTCGCGGCCCAAGGTCATGCGGAAGTCATCCAAACGTTTCATATCAGGCTTTCAAAAAGAGCAACACAAAAACAACACGCGCACAAGACGAGCAAATGCAAAAGCGCGTGATTATCCCCAGTTGCACCGCTTTCAAGCCTGACACACACAAACGCCTCAGGGATATCAAGGCTTGTGTGCAGCAGTGTGTCGCGCACGCCACTGCCAGCCCAAGCCCATCAGCCCCATGGCCAGAGGAATGCCCAGCGTCCATTGCACAGAGCGCCACAGCAGCGCCGCATCGTCGATGCCCTCCATGCCCACCGACAGTGCCCGCAGCAAGGGCAGGCACACTGTCACCCCCAGATAGAGCAGCACCGCCATCGGCAAGGCGCCTGCCATCTGCACCATCAGCACCGCAAAATAGACCACGATCCCAATCAGGCGGTGGCTGTCCGTGGCACTCAAACCCAACACCACGATCACGTCTTCTTCTATGTAAGCGATGCTCAAGACCCGCAAGGCATTGGCGAGCAGCACCGTGAGCCATGCCGCGCCCGCAGCGCCCGCCATGACCGCCACGCCCCCGTGTCGTTGCCACTTTTCTCGCCACTGCCACACATAACCCAGCCACGACACCAGCAAAAAATTGCCACCCGCACAGGCTTTGACCAGCAGGAGATGATGCCGCGCATCCCACCACTCACCACTGGGCAAAGGCACAAACTGCAAAGGGGTGAGGGCATTGAGCAGCATCGCCAGCGGATAGAGCAAGCCTTGCAATTGGGTGGCATCGGCCTGCGCATAGACATATTTAAACAGCCATGCAATTGCGCCAATTGCGCCGACTGCGCCTACGCCTATCCAGTGTGCCCCTTGCACGCGCCACCCCACGCCTTCAATCCCGCGCATGGCAGACCTTGGGCAGCAGCAGGGAGAGGCGCTCCCTTTGCGTCCAGCCATACAGCACCAACAGCAGCAGCAAGAGCCACAGCAATTCCGGCTCGGGCGCGGCGCGACCCAGTGCGAATGGTGTCACGCCTTGCGGCAAGGGCAGCGGTTGGGTTTGCGTGGCATCGGCGCGTTCGACCACGGTTTCATCCACGGCAATGAAGGACGTGAACTCGGTCAGCAGCCCATACGTCAAGCCCAATTGCACGATCTCATCGCGTTTGGCCTCGCG
>DLPA01000190.1:15150-22128 GCA_002479815.1 bacterium UBA7470
CTGTTCAGGGGCAAACGGGCACGGTACGCGCCTGTCGCCCCCTCGCCCGTCAGGGTCAACGCTGCGCCGTCCTTGGCGTGTCGGTACTTGCCAAACACCACCACAGGCCGCTGCGCCAACATCGTGGGGATGCGGGCGGGTTCAAGGTCGTACAGCTCCACCCCCTCGCCTTGCACGCGCAGGTTCGACAGCAAGGGCGCTGACACGTACTGCCGAAAGCGTGGCCCCACCTCTGCCGCTTCGCTGGCTTGGGTGATGATGAACGGCTCACCCGCCCCCGCCCGCGCCAAGCGCTCGATCAAATGCCGATTCACCGATGTGCCGATGCCAAAGGCAAACACATTGCTGTCGTGGCGATGTTCACGAATCAAGTCGTAGGCTTCTTGTTCCACGGTGACAAAGCCATCGGTCACGACCACCATGCTGCGGGCCACCTCGGGCACGCGGGGCATCGCCAAGGCTTGGCGCAAGGCGGGCAGCAACTCCGTGCCCCCGCTGCCGCGAAAGCTCTGCATCATCGCCAGCGCACGCTGCACATTCTCGGGCGTAGCGACCAAGGGTTGGGGCGATAGCACGTCTGCGCCGCCTGAGAAAAACAAGATATTGAAAAACTCGTGGGGATGCAGCCCTTGCAGCAAGTTCGTCATCACCGCGCGGGCGGTGTCGAGTGGAAAGCCGTGCATGGACCCTGAGACATCGACCACAAACAGATACTCACGTCGCATGATTTGCGCGGGCTGCACGCGCTGAGGCGGCTCGGCCATCAGCAAAAAATAGTGCTCATCGCCCCTTTTAAACGTCGAGACACCCGTGGCAATGTGGTCGCCCGCCAAGCGAAAACGCAACATGAAATCCCGATTGCCCGCTTGGGTTTCGCTTGGGTCCAGCTCCAGCGTCACCGACTTGGGGCTGTGCCACTGCGTGCGAACTTTGTGCTGCGTCGAGTCCAAGGCTTGCACCCCCAAGGGGCTGGACAAGGCCACGCGGATGCTGGTCGCAACGGCAGCCGGATTGCCACCTTGGGGCCGATCAGCGGCATAGGGATTGCTGGCCCACACGCGGTCAGGAGATGCAGCGGGCGGGGCATGGAGTGCGTCATCGTCCACCGCTTGCGCCAACTCGCCCCCATAGCGCGGGCCGACCACGGTGGGATACACCCACTCATACACCCCGTTGTCGGGCACGAGCAATTCGCTGTACTCCAAGGTCAGCTCTAAAGTTTCGCCGGGCTGAAGATTTGCCACGTCCATCATGAACACATTGGGGCGTTGCTGGCTCAAGAGCGCGGCGCGTTGGCCTTGCTGTTGGGCCACTTCAAACTGTTGGGCAGCGGCCTCTTTTTCTTTGATTTTGGCTGCAATGACCCGCGAGCCTATCTTCATCGTCAAGCCATGCACCGCCGCCTTGGTCGAAGCCGGAAACACATAACGCGCATGAATGGGCCGCTGGCCTTGGTTGCCGTATTGCTGCGTGAGACTGACCCGCGCCATCGGCCCCTCAATCACCACCTCCGCCTTGCTGGACTTCAGCGGCACGCTGTCCTGCGCCGCATTGCCATCGGGAACCCACAAACGCGGCGCGAGGCTACGGCTTTGCGTCCCACCCTGCGCCGCCCATGTGGGCGACGACGAAGCCGCGTACATCAAACACAAACACCCCAACACAAACCGCCATTTTTTACACCACATGACACACCTCACATCAAAAAAGATCAGTGCCCACAGCGTAAAAAACCCGCGTGCGGGCTGGATGTGGGTGCGGTGTGTTTTGTGTGAGGCTTTGATGTGTGTGGGTGTGTCAGAGGCGCACAACGCGCACGATTTCTGATCGTTTTCAACTATGATTTGGCCCGTATCGCTTTATTTCATTGCGTAAGCAGCTCATCTTTTTTGCGATTGATTTTATGACTGCAAGAATTTTGCTGGTCGAAGACGATCAGCCCATTGCCGACAACGTTCTTCTGGCTTTGATGCGCGAAAACCTGCCCTGCCACCATGTCCGCTTGGCCTCGCAAGGGCTGGCCTTGCTGCGCGAGGGCGGTGTTGACTTGGCGATTTTGGACGTGGGGCTGCCCGACGGCAACGGCTTTGAACTTTGCCGCACCCTGCGCGGCTTTTCAGACGTACCCGTCATCTTCCTCACCGCCCGCGCCGACGAAATCGACCGCGTGGTCGGCTTGGAAATGGGCGCGGACGACTACGTGCTCAAACCCTTCAGCCCGCGCGAACTCGCCGCCCGCGTCAAAGCCATTTTGCGACGGGGCCGCCTCCACCCTTCCCCCGCCAGTGTCTCTGCCAGTACCAGCACCGCTTCCCCAACGACCTTAGAGGCAGATGAAGACCGCGCCCGCATCCTCTGCCAAGGCCACCCGCTGGACTTGAGCCGCAGCGAGTACCTCATCTTAAAAACGATGGTGGCACGGCCTGAAAAAGTCTTCACCCGCGAGGCGTTGATGGACGCGGCTGGCCTCGCCGAAGCCAGTTTGGAACGCGCCATTGACACCCACATCAAAAGCCTACGCGCCAAACTCGCCGTCCATCACGTCGATGCCATCCGCACCCATCGCGGCTTGGGCTACAGCCTCGACAGGGCGCGAGACGGCGCATGAACTTCTTCATCCGTTTTTTTGTCGGCTACGTCGTCGTCGCCGCCGTGGGCTTGCTGCTGGCGATGAAGATGTTTACCGATCAATTCGTGCCCGGCGCACGCCAAGCCGCCGAAGAAACCCTGTTGCAAACCAGCAACTTACTGGCCGAATGGGTGGCGCACGACCTGCGCGAGGCCGACATCAGCACCGCCCGCACCAGCATGGAAGCCGTGTTCACCGCCTACGCCCAACGGCGCTTTGGCGCACAGATTTACAGCGTGCTGAAACACACGCCCGACCTGCACATCTACATCACCAACCGCCAAGGCATCGTCATCTACGACAGTCAGGGCCGCGATGTAGGGGCCGACTACGCCCGCTGGCGCGATGTCAGTCGCACCCTGCAAGGCGAGTACGGCGCGCGCACCACCCGCCGCGATGCCCAAGACAGCACCAGCAGCGTGATGTACGTGGCTGCCCCCATTCGTCAGCGTGGCGAGCTGATGGGGGTGCTGTCGGTGGGCAAACCCTCCCAATCCCTGCAAGGCTTCATCGACGCGGCCCATGCGCGGGCGTGGGCATCGGTGCTGTGGCTGTTCGGTGTGGCCTTGGTGCTGGCCTTGGCGTTTTCGTATTGGATGACGCACGACTTGCGCCGACTGGTGGCCTACGCCGACGAGGTGGCCGCTGGTCAGCGCGAGCACATCCCCATTGCCGGACGCGGCGAGCTGCGGCGCTTGGCGACCGCCTTGGAACGCTTGCGCTCCGAGCTGGACGGCAAAGCCCACATCGAGAAAGTCACCCAATTGCTGGCCCACGAACTCAAAAGCCCCATTGCGGCCTTGCGTGGCGCAGCTGAATTGTTGAGCGACGAAACCGATGCCACGCGACGGGCGCGGCTAGAAGCCAACATCGACACCGAATCGCGGCGCTTGCAGCGCATCGTCGAAGGCGTGCTCGACTTGGCCCGCGCCGAAAACCGAGGCCAACTCGACCACGCAGAGCCCGTCGCTTTCGATGAAGTGGTGCGCGAAGTGCTGGAAAGCCGCCACGAGCGCCTGAGCGCCAAGTCCTTGACGCTGGACACCCAATTGCCCCCCACCCGAGTCATGGGCAACCGCTTTTTGCTGCGGCAAGCCGTGGGCAACTTGCTGGACAACGCCGTCGACTTCAGCCCCAACGCAGGCCACCTCACCCTGCACCTGCACCACGAGGGCACACACGTTCGCCTAGACGTGCGCGACCAAGGCCCGGGCATTGCCGACTACGCCCTGCCCCGCCTGTTCGAGCGGTTTTACTCCACCCCCCGCCCCGACACCGGCGAACGCGGCACAGGCTTGGGCTTGAACTTGGTGCAAGAAGTCGCCCGCTTGCACCACGGCCACATCACCTTGAGCAACCACCCCGACGGCGGCGCACAAGCCCTACTGACGCTGCCGATGCTGTAAAAATAAATAGCAAAAAAAGTGAGCTGCTTACGCAATTTTTACGTGGATTTCAGTCGTTTTGATGCTCAAAATCAGGCTAGAAAATATAAAAAATCCACCTTTAATCCGTTTTTCAGCCCTGAACACGGGTTTTTTGCGGCTTGGGAAGGTATTTTTTAGATAAAACCACCTGTTTTTAAGCATAAAATCTTCTATAAGTACCGTATTAATTGCGTAAGCAGCTCACATTTTTTACTCTACTTTTTAAATGCTGCCCCACCCCTGTGACAGCGGTGGGGTGTGGTGTGGCGCAGTCGCCCCGCAGCCAACCGCCTCAAACGCGCTCGAAAATCCCCGCTGCGCCTTGGCCCATGCCCACGCACATGGTCACCATGCCGTAGCGTTGTTGGTGGCGGCGCAGGGCGTGGACGACGGTGGCGGCGCGAATCGCCCCCGTTGCGCCCAAGGGGTGGCCGAGTGCAATCGCGCCGCCGTTGGGGTTGACTTTGGCGGGGTCGAGGCCGAGGGTGTTCATGACCGCCAGACTTTGGGCAGCGAAGGCTTCGTTCAGCTCAAACCAGTCGATGTCGTCTTGGCGCAGACCCGCGTTTTTGAGGGCAGCGGGAATGGCTTCGACCGGGCCTATGCCCATCAGGTGCGGGGGCACGCCACGGCTGGCGTAGCTGACGAAGCGGGCCAAGGGGGTAAGGCCAAAGCGTTGCACGGCGGCTTCGCTGGCAAGGATCAACGCGCCTGCGCCATCGCTGGTTTGGCTGCTGTTGCCTGCGGTGACGCTGCCCAGTCCGGTGGGGCTGAAGTCGGCACGGCGCGGGGTGGCGAAGGCCGGACGGAGTTTGCCCAAGCCTGCCAAGCTGGTGTCGGGGCGTGCGCCTTCGTCCAAGTTCACGGTGCGGGTGTGGGTGCTGACTTCGGCGGTGTCGAGGTTGACGCTGCGCTCGGTGACGGTGACGGGGGTGATTTCGTCGGTAAATTCGCCTTTGCTTTGGGCAGCCAAGGCGCGTTGGTGCGATTGCAGAGCGAAGGCATCTTGCGCGTCGCGGCTGACTTTCCATTGCTGCGCGACTTTCTCAGCCGTCAGTCCCATGCCGTAGGCGATGCCGTACTTTTCGACGTTTTGGGTGTCGGCAAAGATGCTGGGCGACAGGCTGGGGCTGTTGCCCATCATGGGAACCATGCTCATGCTTTCCGTGCCCGCAGCGATCATCACATCGGCCTCGCCGACACGAATGCGGTCGGCAGCCATTTGGATGGCGGACAGCCCCGAGGCGCAAAAGCGGTTGACGGTGATGCCGCCCACGCTGTGCGGCAGCCCCGCCAGCACCGCGCCGATGCGAGCGACGTTCAAGCCTTGTTGCCCTTCGGGGATGGCGCAACCGCAAATCACGTCCTCAATGGCGGCGGGGTCTAGACCGGGGGCTTGCGCCAGTGCCGCACGGATGGCGTGGGCGAGCAAGTCATCGGGGCGGGTGTGCTTAAAAAATCCACGATGCGATTTGCCTATCGGGGTGCGGGTGGCGGCGACGATGTAGGCATCTTGAAGTTGCTTGCTCATGGGATATTCCAAGTGCTAAAGGGATAAAGGGGGTAAAGAGGGGATAGAAACAGTAAAAAGGGCAGACTGCTCTGTACGGTTCCATCAGGGTTGCGCCGTCTCTGGCGGGGTGTTGCGCTGCGCGGGCACCCATGCCCAAGTGAAGCTGCACGTCACAGGCTCGATGTCCGCATCGTCGGTCACGGTGACTTGAACGGTGACATCGCCTTTGTCGCTGGCCTGCATGGCTTGCCGCTGGTCGGGGCTGAGGGTGGCGATGGCGCGTAGGCCCCCTGTGGCGCGTTTGCGAAACGCCATCTCAAACGCTTTCGCCAGCGGCAAACAGTCGTCACGCACGTTCAGCCCCACGACCATGCCCGTGGCGGTTTCGGCCAGCAAATTCATAGCCGAGGCATGCACACCGCGAATGTGGTTCTGCACCGCACGATGGTTGCGCAGCCGCACTTCGACACGCTCGGGCTGCATCGTCACAAACTCAATGCCCGCCGTTCCGGTAAAAGGCACGGCACGGCGCAGCACCCAGTTACGCGCTGGCGCTTGCAAGGCGCGAGGCAAGCCCGACAAGCGGGCCAACTGACGCTGCATCCGGTTGGGTGCAGCCGTGAGGGGAGAAGTGCGGGTGTTCATGGCGCTGGCGGCTGGTGGGATCAGTTGCATCAGTTGCGCAGTGGCTTGCCCGTGGACAACATGCCCATGATGCGTTCTTGGGTTTTGGGGTGTTCCAAGAGCGAGCAGAAGGCGTGCCGTTCCAAGGTCATCAGGTAGGACTCGGACACCAGCGTGCCCGCTTCCACCTCGCCACCTGTCAAGACGTTGGCAATCAGACCCGCGATGTGGAAATCGTGCTGGCTGATGAAGCCGCCATCGCGCATATTGACCAAGCTGCCCACAATGGTGGCCTTGCCCGAACGACCCGCGACGGGGAACAGGCGTTGATGGGGGGGGCGATAGCCGCCCTTTGCCAAAGCCAGCGCCTCGTTGATGGCAACGGCCAACAGCTCGTCTTTGTGCGGGACGATGACATCGCTGTCGAGGACATAGCCCAGTTTGCGGCTTTCCAAGGCGCTTGTGCCCACCGAAGCCATCGCAGCGGCTTTGAAGCCTTCGCTCAGGAAGGGAATCAGGTCTTTGTTGGCGCTGGTTTGGGCGTTTTCCGCCGCACGGCGGGCGATGTAGGCCAAACCGCCTGCCCCCGGAACCAAACCGACACCGACTTCGACCAAACCGATGTAAGACTCCATGTGAACGACGCGGCGGGCGCAATGCACCGCCAACTCACAACCCCCACCCAGCGCCAGCCCACGCACGGCGGCGACGACGGGCACGTTGGCGTAGCGGATTTTGAGCATCACGCGCTGCAACTCGGCCTCGGCCTCGTTGATGGCAGCCGC
>DLPA01000211.1:0-7813 GCA_002479815.1 bacterium UBA7470
CTTCAAGTGAACTGTTTGAACCCTCACGGATATCGATACAAAGCACTGCCTCACGTCTATAAAAAAGTGAGCTGCTCACGCAAGTAATACAAGCATTTTGGGCGATTTGATGCTTAAAAACCAGCCAGAAAGTACAAAAATTCAGCCCCAACCCCGTTTTTGCGCTCAGAAAACGGGGTTTTTCAAGAAAAAACAGCTTATTTTCAGATTCAAATAGGCTGTAAGCCAAGTATTGCTTGCGTAACAAGCTCACTTTTTTTACTATGATTTTAGCGATTTCAAGTCACCTTGGCCTCGCGCACTTCGCGCTTGAAGGGCGGTAGGCCTTGCAGCAGGTGTTGGCCGTAGGCGGTGCGGATGAGGCGGCGGTCGTAGCAGACGATGCGGGCGGTGTCGGTTTCGGTGCGAATGGCGCGGCCTGCCCATTGCGCCAGCCGCACCGAGGTGGCCGGGACGGTCAGCTCCATGAAGGGGTTGCGGCCTTGGCTTTGCAGCCACTCGGCGCGGGCTTCACTGACGGGATCGTCGGGCGGTGCGAAGGGCAGTTTGGTGATGAAGAGCGTGGCGCACAAATCCCCCGGCAAATCCAAGCCTTCGCCAAACGATTGCAGGCCGATGATGATGGAGACTTTGCCCAAGCCTACTTGTTCGCGGTGGCGTTTGAGCAGCAGGGTGCGCGGCCATTCGCCTTGCACCAAAGCCACATCGCGCAGCACAGGCGGCAAGGCGGCGACGAGTTGCCGTAGCTGGTCGCGGGAGGTACACAGCACCAGCGCCCCACCTCGCACCTGCTGCAAATCGGCGAGCAGCAGGCCCAACATTTCAGCGGTGAAAGGGGCTGCTTCGCGCGGATCGGCGCGGGTGGTGGCGATTTCAAAGCGGCCTTGGGTGGCGTAGTCAAAGGGGCTGGGCACTTCCAGCGCACGGGCTTGGCCGTCTTGGTTCAAGCCGGTTTCGGCCAGAAAAAAATCAAATCGACCGCAACTGGTCAAGGTGGCCGAGGTCAGCACCGCCGCCCGCACACGCGGCCACAGGTGTTGGCGCAGCACCATCGCGGGCAGCGTGGGGCAGGCGTGGACGCGCAAATGCAAACTACCGTCGGCGGCGGGGTGGCGGGTGAACCATTTGGCAACGGGCGTGCTGTCGGCTTCTAGGCCAGCCAGCAGCCATTGGGTGGTGTCGGCGACGGCTTCGAGTCGGGGGGCGAGCGTGCCCATTTGCGCGTACAGGCCAGACAAGCGCCGCGCGTCTTCGGGGCGCTCTTTGATTTCAGCTTTGAGGGCTTTCGCCAGTGCCGCCAGTTGCTCCAGCCATTGACTGGCGGCATCGCGCACCACCATCAGCAAGGCGGGGAGGGCTTGGGGCAAGCGGCCTCCGGGCAGGCGCAACCGCTGCATCTCGGGGGTGCTCGTATCTGCGGGGGCGTTGGGGGTGGAACGCTGTTTGTAGGCGGGCAGAGGCAAATCGGTTTCGGCCCACACTTGTTCTGCGACGGCTTTTGCCAAGGCTTGGAGCGCCTGACGCAATTGGGCGGCGTAGCGGGGCGCTTCCAGCGCATCGACCAAGGCCAAGGCCGCGCCGACTTGAACGGCACGCTGAGCCAAGGGGTCGATCCAGCCCACGCGAGTCAAGTCCATGCTGGCGGTGAACTGGTCGAGCGCGACGCCGGGCAGATGGTGCGCTTCGTCCAGCACCAGCAGGCAATGATCCAACTCGGGCAAGGTGCGTGAACCAAGCGAGGACAGCAGCAAATCGTGATTGGCGACGATGACTTGTGCGCCGACCAAGCTCTTGCGCTGCTCAAAATAGGTGCAGTTGTTGAACAAAGGGCAGTGTTTGGCGGTACACGAGCTGGCTTCGGCGGCGATGGGTTGCCATTGCCGCGCCTCGGGCGTGGTGGGCAGGCTGTCGCGGTCGCCGTCCCATGTGCCTGTGGCGAGGGCTTGCGCCAAGCCGTGCCAGTAGGCGAGTTGGGCGGCCAAGGCTTGCGGGCCGCTCTCGGCCAAGGCCAAACCGTCGTCGATGAACAAATCGCCCTCGTCTGCTGGATTTGTGCCATCGCTGCCGACCAGTCGCTCCAGCTTCAGGCGGCAAACGTAGCGCCCTCGGCCTTTGGCTAAGGCAAAGCGAAACGGCTCGGGCCATAGGGCGGCGAGGGCGGGCAAGTCTTTATGCACCAATTGCTCTTGCAGCGCGACGGTGGCGGTGGCAATCAGCACGCGGGTATTTCGCGCCAAGGCCAGTGCAATCGCGGGGGCGCTGTAGGCCAAGGACTTGCCCACGCCCGTCCCTGCCTGAATGACGGCAATGCGGCGCTCAGGCGTGGCCTCCGTACCATCGCCTGTGGGGGGGAGTGTGCCCAAATCCGCCTCGCTGAAGGCTTGCGCCACCGCCTGCGCCATTTGCCGCTGACCCGGCCTGTCCCGAAACCCACCCCCTTGGGCGACGATGGCATCGAAGGCGGTTAAAGCGTGTTGCACCAACGCCTCGGCGGGAGATTCGGCAAGCAGAGAAGAGGAAACGATCATGATGCCGCGCATCATAGACGGGTGTGTCGTCTGCGCGTACGACAGATCAAGGGGGTTTGTGCCACAGTGCAGACCGTGAACGACAAATGAACGATGAATGGACGACGAACGTGACGAATGTACCTGAGGGCATGACGGTGTTGGAGCGCGGCTGGCTTTCCTCCAACAATGTGCTGTTGGACGATGGCGAACACGCCGTGCTGGTGGACACGGGCTATTGCACCCATGCCGAGCAAACGCTGGCCTTGGTGGCGCACGCCTTGCAAGGCCGCGCCCTCGATGCCGTGCTCAACACCCATCTGCACAGCGACCATTGCGGGGGCAATGCCGCCTTGCAAGCCGCCTATCCCCAGTTGACGACGGCGATTCCGCCCGGCCTGAGTGCGGCAGTGCGGGCATGGGACGTACCCGCCTTGGGCTATGACAGCGTGGGCCAATCCATCGTCCGCTTTGGCTTTGATCGCGTCTTACAGCCCGGTCAAACCGAGCGGCTGGCCGGACGCGAGTGGGAGGTACACGCCGCCCCCGGTCACGACAGCCATGCCGTCTTGCTGTTCGAGCCGGCCTCGCGCACCCTCATCAGTGGCGACGCACTGTGGGCGCAAGGCTTTGGTGTGATCTTTCCCGAGCTGGACGGCGAAGCCGGTTTTGACGACGCAGCGGCGACCTTGGACGTGATTGAACGCCTCCAACCCCGACTGGTGATCCCCGGACACGGCGCTGTCTTCAGCGATGTGGTAGCGGCCTTGAGCGTGGCGCGTCAACGCTTGAACAGCTTTGTGCAACACCCCCCCCGCCACCACCGCCACGCCGCCAAGGTGATGCTGAAATACAAATTGTTGGAGTGGGGCAGTCAACCAGAAACAGAGCTGCGGGCATGGATGTGGGCCACCCCCATGTTCCACCTGCTGTGGCGCTTGCTGCACCCCGATACCGACCTCCACCCCGACAGCTTCCAACACTGGGCCACCGAGCTGTTGACCGAGCTATGCCGCAGCAAAGCCGCCACCCTGCATGAAGGCTGGGTCCGCAATGCGTGACAGGCAAGACGTTGGTGGCGATTTGCGTGGTTGTGTTGTACGGACGCAAATCCTCAGCCTTGCCTCCTCGCCTTTGATGGACTGGAGGCACTGAAGGTCGCTGCTCACGAACGGCAAGACTCCAAATCCGACGACACTTGCCCGCGTCTGGGTACAAGGTATTCGCTGTAACGCAACAGCCCCCAAAAGGCTTGCAGCAACAGCCCTAGGCTGCGTGTGCTCGCCCCCGCTGCCTCGCCCAAGGCGCTGGCGCTGGCGCGTAAGGGGATCAGAACCTCGTGCTGAAAACGGCTAGGCACGGTGACTGGGGCGGCTGAGAGGTCGAACCAATCAAAGTACACGGGTGCAGCGGCCTCGCCTGCGGGCGACCATGCTTCCATCACCAAATGGCTGCCCGCTGGAACCCACAAGCGATCTCCCGCTTGCAAGACGTGATCGCCCAACACGGTGGACGGCGCTTGCGGCGCAGGCCACACCCATTCGCCTTCTGGCAGTTGGTAGGGCGCGGCGGCATGGGCGGGGGCGTGCAGCGTCACCCACACGCGCCCACTGGCGATGTGCAGCTCGCGGTCGATGGCAGGCCGCAAACTCAGGGCTTGATGCGCGTGCAACTGCCACAAACCCGCGTGTACGACCGAGGGAGCTGCGGGTGGAGGAGCCGCCACAGGAGCAGGTGCGGCAGCTAGGTTTGATGCAAAAAAATCAGCAGACATGGGATGGTTTCCTTGGTAATGAAAAGGTAAAAAAACAGCTTGTTTCAGCGACAATGAAGCGCATCATGGCGTGTTTGAACAGGAAAATCCAATGAAATTGCCGCATGTAATTGATGCAAAAATGGAATTAATAAAACCCTCTCACCCAGCCGACTTACCCATCCCCCCTTCATCGCCCCTGTTGCGTACCCGTCCCATCGGGGCTGGGCATTGGCGGGCGTTTGAAGCGGTGGCGCGGCATTTGAACTTCCGTTTGGCGGCAGATGAGTTGGCCTTGACGCAAAGCGCCGTCAGTCGGCAAATTCAAGCCTTGGAAGAAGACGTGGGCACGCCCTTGCTGGTGCGGCACACCCGTTCGGTGCGCTTGTCGTCGGCGGGGGCGGTGCTGCTGCGAGCCATTGCGCCTGCGTTGGAGGAGGTGGATGCCGCTGTGCGCCAGATACGGCACAGCTTGGGGCGCAAAAGCGTGTCCATCACGACGTGGGCCTCGTTTGCCTCGATGTGGTTGATTCCTAGGCTAGAGGCGTTTCAGCAGGCGCATCCTGACATCGACATTCGAATTGATGCCACCGATGCAAAAGTCGATATGGCGCACGCCGATGTGGACATTGCACTGCGCTACGCCGTGCCTGAGACGATGGACAAGCAGGCGATACGCTTGTTTGGCGAGCAACTCACCCCCGTCGCCAGCCCGTGGCTGCTGGCGGCTCACCCCATCACCGCGCCTGCCGATTTGTGCCATGCCGCATGGATAGAGGCGGGCGATGCCTACCGCACCCTGCACCTGCAATGGCTGACGTGGCAACGCTGGATCGACACCTACTCCGCCCCCGATCAAGTCTTGGCCCCCAAACGCTGGCTGTACTTCAACTACGCCCACCAAATCGTGCAAGCCGCCTTGACCGGACAAGGCGTGGCATTGGCCCGTATGCCTCTGGTGGCCGACAGCTTGGCGAATGGCGATTTACGCGAACCCCTGCCCCAACACCGTCTGGAGTCGCCCTTGGCCTATTGGCTGGTCTTAGGGCCTTTGGGCACACAACGCCCCGAGGTAGCCGCCTTTTGCGATTGGCTGCTGACCCAAGCCACCTTAACCCGCCAAGCCACGGGGGAGGGGTGAGGCTGGAGATTTGATGCGCTTCAGGTCTCAATACACCTCTGCAATTCCTTCTGGACGGGTTTTGAAGCGTTTGTGTACCCAAAAATACTGTTCGGGCGCTTGGGCAATCAGGCTTTGCAGATGCAGATTCATCTGGGCGACATCGGCGTTCACGTCCTCGCTGGGGTAGTGAGGCCAGACGGGGCCGATGTCGATGCGGTAGCCGTTGGGCGTGAGCTGCGTCCAAACGGCGCGCACCTCGGCGCGTCCCACCCGCGCCAGTCGGGGCAAGCTGGTCAAGGTGGCGGCGGGTACGCCAAAAAAGGGCACGAAGACCGAATCGTTCAGGCCGTGATCCATGTCGGGCAAGAGGTACAGCGGCAGCCCCGCGCGTAGGGCCGATGCCAAGGGCTTCAACCCCTCGGCTTTGGCGACTACCAGGGGCGAGCCAAAGCGTTTTCGGCCTTGGGCGACCCATTCATCCACCACAGAATCCAGTTGCGGTGCGTACAAGGTGCAGCAACGGCGCGGCAACAAGGCTGTCAACGCCATCCAGCCAGCATCCAGCCCGACAAAATGCGGCGCAAACAAGACGCTGGGCTGAGGCGATTGCGTATAGCCCTGCACATCGCCCGTGACCGTCAAGCGTTGTGCCAAAACCGCTGCCGACCGATGCCAGAGCCACCCCCGATCCAGCCATGCTTGCGCGAAATAGACGAGGTGCTGTCGCACCGCACGCGACACCTCCGCCTCAGATTGCTGCGGAAAGCACAAAGCCCAATTGGTGCGGGCGATGCGCACCCGCCGACGCGCCACCGCGTGCAACAAACGCCCCAAACACCAGCCCAAGCCACGCAACAAAGGCAAAGGACACCACGCCAACACGCGCATGAAGGCGACACCCAGATGGCTGATCGCTTTGGACAAGAGGCTCATACGTGTTCCTGTGGCGCAGCCGTCATGGGTTTGGGTTTTTTGTAGCGGGCATAGGCCCACAGGTATTGACTAGGACGCTGGCGTATCACTTGCTCTAGCGCCGCATTCATGGCGGTACACGCAGCCTGTGGCTCGGTCGGCCACGCGCTGGGAATAGGGGCGACGCGCACGACAAAGCCCCGCCCCCAAGACAGGCGTTCACACCACGCCAAGAGCACACAGGTGTTGCTGACTTGCGCCAAACGCACCGCAAGCGTCATGGTGTAGGCCGCTTGCCCGAAAAAGGGGGCCATCACGCCTTGGCCTTCAGGCGGTACTTGATCGGGCAACAAGCCCACGACACCACCTTGACGCAAGACCTTGACCAACTGGCGCACGCCCGACAAGGTGGTGGGCACAGTCTGCAAGCCCGGCCTATTCCTTGCGCTCGCCACCACGTCTTGCAACCACGCTTGTCTGGGCGGACGAAACAGCACGGACATGGCTTGCTGCGTGCCAAAGCGTTCGGCATAGGCGCGCGCTGACATCTCAAACCCGCCCAAGTGTGGCGTTAAAAAGACAATGCCTTGTTGTTGAGCCAAGGCGCGTTCGATATGCTCCGCGCCTGACCACTGCACGGGCACGGGCGGCCCCAGCCACAAGCGCGGCAACTCGGCCACCATCTTGCCCGTCTCACCCACGGCTTGCCAAATAGCCGCCGCAGGCACTTGCGCCACCCGCGCATTCGCCCACAGCCGCCGCCGATACGCAGGCGAGCACACGCACACCACCCACCCCAACAGCAAACCCAAGGGATGCAGCACCCACAAGGGCCAGCGACTCAACAAAACAAAGAAGGTTTTCAAATCAACACCTGACTCAAGCCATTCATTTTTTAATCCATATCAAATAGAGGTGCTACACAGGACTAGCCCACCTCGGTGACGACTCCATTAAAATCGCACCCTTGTCGTCGAGTTATGGAACTACTTGCGGGACGACGTGAGCCGCTTATAGCGATTCACAGGACACCCCTCAGCCGCTGGCTGGATGGTGTCAATCCACCGCTAAAGCGTTCGCCCGTGCTGGTTTCCAAGCAAGGCAGAACGTCTGAAGTGTTTTACCAACTGTCTTGATTTTTACATTCTTGGAGCGATTTCGCATGGCGAACGATTTTCTTTTTACGTCTGAGTCGGTGTCAGAAGGCCACCCCGACAAAGTGGCAGACCAAATTTCTGATGCGATTTTGGATGCCATTTTTCAGCAAGACCCCCGCAGCCGCGTCGCCGCTGAAACCCTGACCAACACCGGTTTGGTCGTGCTGGCCGGTGAAATCACCACCAATGCCCATGTGGATTACATCCAAGTCGCCCGCGACACCATCAAGCGCATCGGCTACGACAACACCGAGTACGGCATCGACTACAAAGGCTGTGCCGTCATGGTGTGCTATGACAAGCAGAGCAACGACATCGCGCAGGGTGTGGATCATGCGTCTGACGACTACTTGAACATTGG
>DLPA01000211.1:7936-8190 GCA_002479815.1 bacterium UBA7470
ACGCCCGAGCTGATGCCTGCGCCCATTTACTACGCGCACCGCTTGGTCGAGCGTCAAGCCCAGTTGCGCAAAGATGGTCGCTTGCCGTTTTTGCGTCCTGACGCGAAAAGCCAAGTCACCATGCGCTATGTCGATGGCAAGCCCCACAGCATCGCCACCGTGGTGCTTTCGACGCAGCACAGCCCCGACCAAAGCGAAACGCCCACCAAGATGAAGGCCAGCTTCGTTGAAGCCGTCATTGAGGAAATCATCAA
>DLPA01000153.1:0-18311 GCA_002479815.1 bacterium UBA7470
AGCTGGGGGAGGTGTTGGCGAACGCGCGGTTCAGAATGGTTACGGCACCTTGTGCGCCAAAAAACTGAGCAGGCATGTGTACTCCTAGACTGCGTTGATAAAAACTAACGTTAGTTCAGCCAGCGGCTGGGTCTTGGGTTAGTGCTGAGGTTTTGAGTATGTCACAGAGCCACACCCGCATACTTCTTCACCAACTTGGCAGCAAGTGTAGCCGTTGCACCGGCGGGATAGTGGTGACGCACATCACAAGCCGCCACAGAATGTTGACTTGCAGCGGGGGTGTGGCAAAGCTGCAACGGCGGAATGCCACGGGGTTTTTGGTGTGTGTGTCGCTCACCACTGGTAGCGCAAGCTGAAATAGGTGTTGTAGCTGCGGACCTTGAACAGGCGGATGTTGGACTGCTGCACGTAGCCTTCGATGCCCGTGGTGGCAAATGCGCCTTGCAGTGCAGGAAACAAAGGGGCCAGGGGCCAGTGGTATTCCACACGGACAAGGGTGCGGGTGCTGTGGCGCAGGCGGTTGTTGTCCAGCAAGGGACTGTAGCCGGTGCGGTCTTGGCTGTGGGTCAATTCGGCTTCTGCTTGCCATTGTGCCCAGCGGGCCGAGGCACGCAAGGCGGTGGTGTGTTGTATGCCGCCCGGGCGGGTGGGCTGGGTGGGGTGGTCGGTGCCGGTTCGCAGGCTCCACCACCACTGCACAGGCAGGCGGCTGGTGTGGGTGGCAGACGTGGGGGCGCAATTCCATGTCCAAAGGACACCGGTGTAGCGGCCCGAGAGGACGGGGTTGCTGGCCAGTTGGCGCGTTTGTGACTCTGCACCCAGACGGGTCTGGCATTCGGGGGTGACGTGCCATGCCCACCCGCTGCCTAGGCTGGTGCTGTGGTAGCGGGTGCCGCCGTCGGTGCGCAAGGCGGCCAGGCTGAGGTTGCCCCAAATGCCTTGTTGGGCAGGCAGGCTTTCAATTAGGGCTTCGATTTGCTGGTTGTTGCTTTCTGGGGTGCTGGCGTTGCGGCGTTCTTGCAGGGCCAAGGCGACGTCGGTGCGGCGTGGTCCGCTGGGGTGGTGGCTCACGTCCAGTCGGGCATCGACACGCTGGTAGTGGCCCGCGCGGGGCTGGTTGACCGGATCAACCGCGTAGGTTTGGTCGCCGGTGGGCAGCGTCAGCGTCAGGCTGTTGAGCCGAGGCGACCCCAGCAGGTTGTTGTCGTGCCCCACCCGCCACGCCACGCTGGTGCGGGCGACCCACGCGGGTGCGGCGGTCAATGCAAGCCGCGACAGGGGTTGTTCGGCCATGCGCATTTGGGCTGCGATCAATTGTCGGCGCTGTGCTGCGGGCACATCGGGGCGGGTGGAAAGCTGGGCCAGCAGCTCGACCGCGCTGGCCAAGTCGCCACTGCCCGCAAGCGCGACGCTGTAGGCAAAGCTGGCGCCCAAGTGGGTGGGGTGCAGCAGCAGCGCACGCTCTAGGTGTTCTGCTGCTTCGGCGTAGCGGGCTTCTGTGTTCAGGCGTTGGCCCAGGTGGGCCAGCCAGTCGGGGTTGTGTTGGCACAGGGTGATGCGTTGCAACAGGCGTTCAGTGCTGTGCTGTGGCGCGTCTGGCCCACACAGGGGGTCGTCTGTGGGGGCGTCCAGGGGGGCAGCGGGCACGCAGACCGCAAGCGACAGGCACAGCAACCCCAGGCACCACGTGTGCGCCCTGGCCTGGGGTGGGGGCATCTTCGATGTTGAAGGCACCATCGCCGTTACCCCTGCTGCGCCGTCGGAGGTGGGGCGGGGGGCTGGTGCAAGGCCAAGGCGTGCAGTGGCACGGCATAGACGTGGTGGGGCACGCGCAGGCCATCTAATAAGAAGGTGCCCAACGATTCAAGCGATGTGACAGCACCTGTGGCGCTGGTGGTGGGGGACACGGCGGCGGTGTGTCCCCCCACTTGGGTGCCGATTTGGGTGGCCAAGCCTTCCCCTACCAGAATGGGGTGCGCCAAGTCGCCCGTCATGCCGACCAGCCGATTGGCAATGGTCACGGTGCGCCCCATGACCAAGTGCGTGCGTCTGTGGGCAGGGCCAAATGAGCCTGCAGTGGCAAAGCCGGTTTCTATGCCGATGCCCAGCTCGAGGGGTTCTAGGCCCGAGGGGGCGGGGTCGGGCAGCAAGCGGCGGGAGTGGGCCAGCAGTTCAATGGCCGCTGTCAGCGCCAGGCGGGCGTGGGACTCGGCAGGGGGTGTGGTGGTGGTGAGGGGGTCAACGCCGTTCCAGACGGCCAAGACAGCATCGCCCTGAAATGCCTCAATGACGCCGCCATGCCGTTGCACGACATCGGTGGCCGCGGAAAAGAAGGCGTGCAACACGGCTGCAGACTCTTCAGGCGGGCGTGCTTCGCAGTAGGCCGAAAAGTTGCGTATATCGGCAAACAAAACGGTGACAGAGCGCGACTGGGCACGAATGGCTCCCGAGGGGGGTTGCAAGGCCAGGGCAGCTGCGACAGGGGCAGGCAGGTAGCTGCTGAGGTGTTCGTACAGCCGTTGGCGCTCGGCGCGCGCACGCAGGTGTTCGGCACTGGCCAGGGCCAAGCTGGCCAGTAGGACGATGAGGGCAGGCGTCAACCACGCGATCCACAATTGAGCGTACAGCAGCAGCAGGGCATGGCTCAATGCCAGTACCAGCACATAAAAGCTGCCCCACACGGGCAACCACAAAGACAGTCCTCGCCCCGCAGCAGTGGAGCGAAGCCGATGCGTATGGGGGGCGGTGGTGTTGGAGGGGGTGCGCCCAGAGTGCCACACCATGCCCGCAGCCACGCTGAGGCCGATCAGCACGGCCAAGGCTTGCAGCAGGGGGGCGACGCGGGGGGTGTAGGGGGTGCGGCCATCCAGCCAGGTGGTGAGGATTTGCGTGTGGGCCAGCAAGCCAGAGGCGGTGGGGCCAAAAGGGGTTGCAATGCTGTCGTTCAAACCAAAGGCGCTGCTGCCGATGAGGACCCAGGCACCTTGGAACAGGTCAGGTGGGGTGCGTCCGGCCAGCACGTCGCTGGCGGGTACGCTGATGAAGCTGTCTGGGTGCTGGTACCAGCCGATGCGAATGTGGCCCTGGTCGTCCAGGGGCAAAGGGGGAAGGACTTGTTGCTGTCCTTCTAAACTCCATGGGGCTTTCCACCACGTGCCTTGCTGGGGGCGCAGTTGGGTTTCACCCGTGGCGTGCATGGCCGCCGCAATGGACAGGGCTGGGAAGGCTTGGTTGTTCCAGCAAACAACAGCGGGTTGCTGGCGCACGATGCCGTCTTGCGTCAGGCCCGGGCTGATGTGACCGGTGCGGCCCAAGGGCGGCTGTCCCAGCGCAGCCAATGCTCGGTGGTTGGCGAGGTGGCCCACAGCGGTGTCGAAAGGGGCCGGGCAACTGGGCCAATCCAATGCGCCGGCGGGCTGCCCGGCTTGCGGGGGTTGAGGCGAGGGGGGGTGTTCGGCCTTGGGCAGCGCAAACACTTGGGCCAATACGGGGCGGTGTCGTTGTACCGCTTCTAAAAAAACCGCATCGTCAGCCCTGGGGTCGGTGAGCACCACGTCTAGTATTTGTAACCGGGCACCTTGGCGGGCAATGTGGTCCAGCAACTGTGCCAAGGTCGGCCGGGGCCAAGGCCAGGGGCCTACAGCGTCCAGACTGCGGTCGTCAATGTCCACCACAATCAGGCGGCGTTCGTCGCTGCGACTGGCACCCAAACGCCAGACGACATCACCAAAGCGTTCCTCTAGGGCACGAACGACACCGCCACCACTGTTCGACAGAAGGAGGGCGGCAAGGACAGCAATGAGTAAAAACGCACTCAGCATGCGTCTGCGCGAGGCAGATGGCCTGAGCCACGCTTGGGGGGGCTGCAACAATTAGCGTCCCCAGAGGGTGGCACCCCTTAATGCGCCGATGGGCAGCAGTTTTTCAAACGCATAGGCCGCTTCTTGTCGGTCTGCCGTCATGGCACCAAACAGGGTCACATCGCCTGCGTTGGCTTTTAGGTTGCCGCTGGACTGTATTTCACCGCTGGACTGGATGCTCTGGGTTCCAATTTTGGTGCTTTGCAGCGTGAGAGAGGTCTGGAACAAGGCCCTGGTGAAATCCACTTGAAACTGTCCGCCGAGCACATGGACCGCTTCTGATTTTTCCCAAGAAAAGGGCGGCAGCAAGTGGGCGGTGGCGTTGGCAAGGCGCAGGCTCATCACCTGCTCTTGCGGTAGGGTGCTGTTGCTGGGGGTGCTCATGCTGTTGCTGGGCGTTTTCATGAGCGCGTATGCGCCGTTGCTGCCAATGCGTTCCAGCCGGGCCAGCGTTGCTTCTGTGGCTTGCGTAAAACTCAAAAGGAAGGCGTCGGTTTCAGGATTGGGGCTGGGTGTCCAGGGAAATCTCGCCCAACTGAGTTGTTTGACTTCTGGCGGCCCAACGGGGGTGACCACCGGCGGTGGTTCTACGGGCGCTTGTGCCACTGGCGGCAGCGCCACCGGGGGCGGCGGCACGGGTGTGGGCGCTGGTGGGGCTGGCGTTGGGGCTTGTGCAACGGGGGGTGGCTCAGGTGCAGGGGGGGGTGTTGGAATTTCTAGGCTGGCAAGCGCCGCACCACGGGTTTCGGTCCTGATGATTTTGACGGGTGGGGGGCTGCTTTCATACCGATTTTCTGCGGTGTCTGGTCCCTGCGTACGCCCTGCGGAGGCCACCACCACGTCTGTGGCGGCGCTTGGGGTCGCGCGGTTCATGCGGGCCAACGCGGTGTTGGCGACCAGCAAAGGCGCATTGTCGCGGCTGGCCAGTTCTAACATTTGACCGCGCATATCGCCCGACAAAAGCGTGGCCGTGCTGGTTTGGCAGGGGCCGACGGTGTGCGCACATCCATTGGACAGGGGGGCCAAGACGATGGCGCCCGTGTACACGGTGGCGGTGGTGCGTTCGGTATCTGAGCGCACTGTAAAGTCCGTGCCGCGTACCCCAATGGCGGCGACGGGGGTGTTGAGGCGGAAACGCTCGCGGGCAGCCTCGCCCCACGAACCGGTGATGGAGCGAGCCACGCCTTCTTCTAGCTTGAATTTAATAGCGCCCAGTTGGGGCTGCTGCGGGTTGTGGCTGTAACTTTCGATGAGCATACGGCTCATGGGACGCACGCTTAAGTTTGCGCCATCTACAAAGCGCAAATAGACATGGCCACCCGCTTGGGTTTCAACCTTGTCGCCGACGCGCACGGGGCTGCCCACTTGGGCCGTGGTGACAGCGCCATCAGCGCCGACGATGCGGGCTTGGCCAATGACCAATGTCGCCTCGCCCACCGTGGGGGAGGTGGCCCAAGCACAAGAGGCCAATATGGACAGGCCCAGCAAAGAGAGAGAAGCAAGTTTCATAACGGTGTCCCTTCGGTCGTGGACAGGTGACAACAGGCTCTTAGTTTCGCACGCTTGTTGCAAGTTGTCTGTGCGTCCCATCACACCATCATGGATAGGGGCTAGGTAAACTAGGTTGTTCATGCCTGTATCGATACAACTGCTTTCACGCTTTCCTCTGTTGCAGCCTTTGAGCCGCGAGGAGTTGGAGCCTTTATCACGCGCAATGAACCTACGGGAGTTTGCGCGTCGCGGCGTGGTGATCGCAAAAGACAATCCTGTGGTGGACTTGGGCTTTTTGGTAGAGGGTCGATTGCAAGGCGTTGATTTTACTGTCGATGGCCGCAGCGTAGGTTTGTATTTTGTGGATCAGGGCGACTACTTTGGCGAGCTGCCCTTGGTCGATGGGCAACCCCCAGCCGAACACGTGGTCGCGGTTGTGAAGTCCACCGTGGCTTTTTTGGAGGCTGGCGCTGCACGCGACTTGATTTTGCACCGCCCTGCGCTGGCTCAGGCCGTGATGTCGCGCTTGGCCCAGCGGGTCAGAGATGGCTTGGCACAGCGCACCTTGCTTTCTTTGCCCACGCCTTTTCAGCGCTTGTGTGCGCTGCTTTTACAATTGCCAGCCGTTTCGATACAAGGGGTCACAACGGTGGAGCAGGCACCCACGCATCAAGAGCTGGCAATCATGATCAATGCGAGCCGTGAAACGGTGACCCGAGCGTTTCAAATTTTTTTTACCAACCGCATTTTGATACGGGATGGCAATGCCTTGAAAATCGAAAAACCGGAGTTGCTCCGGGACATTGCACAAGGGCGTGTGGATCCCCCCAAAGCCTGATGGTGTCGGTTCGGTGTGCGGTGAGCGCTTGGGGCGGTTGCGATGCACTTTCAAAAATTTTTAACGACTGATATATGGTGCGATCGACTTTAAAAGCATATCTTTGGCCGCAGCGGCATGGCGCGTTGCTGCGGCAGTTGGTTCGGCGAGAGATCGACAGCCGGTTTCGTCAGAACTTGATGGGCGGTTTGTGGCTGGTCATCACGCCCTTGGCGATGTTGATGGTGTTGACAGTGGTGTTTCGTCACATCATGGGGGTGCGTTGGCCCGGTTTGGGTCATGAAGAGGCGCATCTGGCCTTCGCTTTGCGTCTGTACGCGGGGTTGGCGGTGTTCCAGTTTTTTGCCGATGGCGTCAATCGTGCGCCGAATTTGGTGTTGGCTCAACCGCAGTTGGTGAAGAAAGTGGTGTTTCCGCTGGAGTTGCTGTCGTGGGTGAATGTGGGGTCGGCCTTGGTCGGCTTGGGCGTGTCTGGTGTGCTGCTGTTGGGGGGAATGTGGTGGGCCGAAGGACATATTCCGTGGTCGGCCATCAGTTTGCCTTTGGTGTGGTTGCCGCTGGTTCCTTTGTTGCTGGGCTTGGGTTGGTTGCTGTCTGGCATGGGCACTTATGTGCGCGATGTGGGGCAAATTTTGGGGCCGGTGATGTCGGCCTTGATGTTTTTAACGCCTATTTTTTTTCCCATTGAAGCATTGCCTGCGAATCTCAGGGGATGGATGGCATTCAATCCGTTGGCCGAGCCGATCACGCAAACCCGTCGGGTGTTGATTGATGGCTTGTGGCCAGATTGGTCGGCATGGGGGCTGCATTTGTTGGTGTCTTGCGTCGTGGCGTTGTTGGGCGCTTTGTGGTTTGAGCGGGTACGCAAAGGGTTTGCCGATGTCATCTGACGTATTGATCGACGCTCAAGGTTTGGGCAAACGATACGAGCTGTTTGAGCGTCCTACGGACAGGCTCAAGCACTTGCTTTGGGGGCGTTGGCGCAACTATGGGCGCAGTTTTTGGGCCTTGCAGGATGTGAATTTTTCGGTGGCAAGGGGGGAGGTCGTCGGCTTGGTGGGGCGCAATGGGGCGGGCAAATCGACGCTGCTGCAAATGGTGTGTGGCACCGTGCAGCCCACGGTTGGACAGTTGACGGTTCATGGACGCATTGCCGCCTTGTTGGAGCTGGGGGCTGGTTTCAACCCAGATTTTTCGGGTGTCGAAAATGTCTATTTGAATGCCGCCTTGCTGGGGCTGTCACGGGCCGAGGTCGATCAGAAATTAGACGGCATTTTGGCCTTTGCTGACATCGGCGCGTTTGTGCATCAACCCGTCAAAACCTACTCCAGCGGGATGTTTGTGCGGCTGGCATTTGCCGTCGCCACCAGCGTAGACCCCGAAATTTTGGTGATTGACGAGGCGCTGTCGGTGGGGGACGGGGCATTTGCCCGCAAGTCTTTTGACCGTGTGATGCAAATGCGCGAGCGCGGTGCGGCGGTGCTGTTTTGCAGCCATTCGATGTACCACATCCAAGCCTTGTGCGACCGTGCCTTGTGGCTAGAGGGCGGCAAAGTCCGGCTGTACGACACTGCAGCTCAAGTGACGTCGGCTTATGAAACGGCCTTGGTGGCGGAGTCGTTGCCCGCCCACCATGCTGCCGCCGGTGACGTATTGCAACCGAGCACGTCCACACCTGAACCCGCCGATGCAGTTTCGACGCCAGAGGTCATGGGCAGCTCACAAGCCAGCGAGGAAACCGGACGCATCGTCGCCATTGAGGCATGGACAGACGATGGGCAGCGGGGGCGAGAGTTGGCGATTCACTCCCAAGAAACCTCTTTATCGGTGCGTGTGCGCTTTGCCAGCAATCCCGACTTGCCCGCCCCCAGAGTGGGCTTTGGTTTAGGGCATATCAGTGGGGTGACGTTGTCCAGTGGCTTAGGCCCCTCTCATCCCCAACGTGATGCCCAAGGGCAGGGCGAGGTCACACTTCACTTCCCCAAGATGCCTTTGCTGCAAGGGGATTATTTTTTGTCGGTGGTGTTGGGCTGCGAGCGTGGGCTGCATGTGTACGACATTGCCGAGCGCATAGTGCAGTTGCGTGTTCATCAGTCTGGCTTAGAAAAGGGCTGGGTGACATTGCCACATGAATGGAATTTTCAGAGCTGATTTTTATGACCGACGTTCATCAAGTGACTAATTTTTATCAAACCAATCGGCAGTATTGGCGAGAGTTAAGTGCTTTTCAATCTGAGCAATGCAGCTATATGCTCAATTTTGGTTTTTGGCCGAATGGCATTGTGTCTTTGGGAGATGCACAAATAGAGTTTATTAAATTAGTGAAAGAAAAAATTGGCCATCCATTGACTGAGAAAAATAGCCACGGTTTAGAAATTGGATGTGGCATTGGGGGGGTGAGTATTTATCTTTTAAAAACGAATCCTGCCTTGTCGATGACAGGTTTGGATATTGTGCAAAGCCAATTGAATATCGCAGAGACCAATGCCACATTGGCGGGTGTGGGTGATCGTTTTCAAGCCCAACAAGGCAGTTCTATGGCCTTGCCATTGACCGATGCGGTGTTTGATTTTTCAGTTTGCATTGAATCCTCGTTTCACTATGAGGATAAACTGAAGTTTTTTCAGGAAGTGTTCAGAGTCACAAAACCTGGTGGGGTGGCGGTGATTGCAGATATTACGTGTACTGATTTGAATGCGCTGCGATTTAAAGACAGCCATTTTTTTGAATCTCCAGCCGCCTATATTGGTTTTGCGGAAAAAGCTGGATTCGATGTGTTGAGTCAAGAAGATATAGGCGTTTCTGTATTTCCTCAGCTTTACCAGCACATCTTAAATTACAACCACACGCAAGCCAGAACAAGGGAAGCGAAATATTGGTCTTTAATTGCCAATAACTATAAAACCATGTCCCAGCAAGAAAAAATTGGGTACCATGTGTTCGCCTTTAAGAAACAATGAAATCTATTCTTCATGCCTTAAGTCATCTTGATTATGGGCTTTTTTTGCGTGGCCTGTCCTTGTTGCCTCGGGCATGGGCCTGGCCTTTCATTGTATTAAGAGGATGCCTTAATTTTATTGTCGATGCCGATTGGCGCACTTTATCTTTGGGTTTGCGCTATGTAAGACCCGCCACATGGCAAACCATGCAGATGTGGAATGACAAGCAAACAAAACCCCAATTTTGGAGGCCGTTTGTCTTCACCTTAAGGCGCTACATTCAGGCCTCCTTAGAGGAATACGATGCCACCAAACTCCCCCACATCTGCGACACCTCTCACTTCCACGTCACAGGATTAGAGGATTTGCTCAAGGCCCAAGAGCAAAAAATAGGGGTGGTGCTCATCACGGCGCATTTTGACAGTTTGTATGCGGGCTTGATTTTTCTGGCTCGTCAGGGATTGAAGATCAATTTGGTATCCACCAATTTGATGTTTGATGCGCGTGTTCCCCCCAGTGTGGCACGTCATTTCTCCAACAAAATGAATCAGTTGGGGCAAGCCTTGGCTCCTGGGGGGGTGTTTCATGTCGAGGACAACCTCTTATTTTTCACACGCGCCCTGAAAAACGGTGAAATTGTGGTGATTGCGGGCGATGGGCCGGCCAGTTCCCCGAGTCGGGCCACCGAGGTGAATTTTTGGGGCGACCCGCGTTTGATGGCCCCCGGCCCCGAGTTTTTAGCCAAGTCGGCCAAGTGCTGGATCGGCTCCTATTTATCTTGGCGCGAGGCCGACGGCTTTCATATCCAGATCAGCAAACCCACTTCGGTGCGCGAGCAAGGCGTGGCACACGCCTACGCCGCCCTAGAAGCGAAGCTGTTTGAAATGCCTTGGCGGTGGTGGGCCGCCGATTTGTACCCCACCTATTTGCCTGTGCCTGACGCATCACCCCCTGAGCCTGTGGCGCAAGAGGCAGCCCCGCCTCCAGTGTTGAGCGCGTCTGCGCCCAATCAGTGGCCGGTGTTGTACTTGTCTGATGCCGATGCCGCAGAGGTGTGTGCGCTGTTTGAGCGCATCTTCAAGCACCCCATGTCTACCGCGTTTCATGCGTGGAAGTATGCCGATGGTCGTGGCTTGGCGACCGGAATGCGCGATCACGAAGGGCGCTTGGTGGCGCACTACGGCGCGACTTTGCGGGCGATGCAGTGGGGCACGGCCCAGTTCACCGGCGTTCAGGTGGGCGATGTGATGGTTGCGCCTGAGATTCGGGATGTGTTTGCCAAATTCGGCCCGTTTGGGCGGGTGGCTCAGGGGTTCATTCAGCGTTATTTGGGGCCTGAGAATCCCTATGCCCTTGGGTTTGGCTTTCCCAATCAACGCGCGGGCTTGCTCGGGCAAAGGCTGAAGCTGTATTGGCCTGTGACCCAAGTCTGGGCGTGGCATTGGAAACCCGAACGCTTGGCGGCGAACTTGGCAGAAGCGGCAACCGCCCACTACTACCCATTGGATTTGATGCAGGCGGCAGATTGTGCCGACTTAGATGTGTGGGTCAAGCAGATGACGGTGGACTTCAGCGCCCAGTCGCTTTGGTGGCCGATCCGCAATGCGGACTGGTGGCGACATCGCTATGTGCATCACCCGCATTTTGACTACCGGATTTATGCGGTTCGTCCCGCAACGAAGGCGCAAGCAGACACGCCCGCCGCCCCACTGGGGGCTTTGGTGCTCAAAATCACGCCAGAGACAGGGCTTTGTGAGCTGATGGATTGGATCGGGCCTTTGTCGTTCACTTCAGGCGTGCTGGCGTATGCCGCGCATCTGTGTGCCCATGTGCTTCAGGGTCAGACCTTGGAGCTGTGGGGAACGGAGGTCATTGCCACTCGTCTTCCTGCCGCTTGGCTGGAGCAGGCCGAGGCCCGTGTGCTCGCCTGCGAGGCGATGGTGACGCATGAGCATTTGCTCGGGCATCCCGTCGCGGCACTGAAACACCGTTTTTGGCTCACGGGCGGCGATACGGATTTCCGTTGACTGCGGTGGGCCTAGGAGTTGGCAATGCGACGTTTTAGTTTTGTGTGCTGCATCAATCGGCCAGAGCTTGCACAGCGGTGTTTGCTGGCCTCGCCGTGTCTGCGGCCCGAGGAAGGGCATCAACTGATTTTGGTGGCTCAAGCCACCAGCGCGGGCGATGGCATGAGAACCGCGTTGGCACTGGCGAAACACGAGTGGCTGGTGATGGTGCATCAAGACGTGTATTTACCGCAGGGGTGGGATGCACGCTTTGGCCGCGCGTTGGATGCCGCCTTGGCGCAAGCGCCGCGCGTCGCCGTCGTTGGGGTGTATGGCTTACAAGCCGATGCCACCCACGTCGGCTATGTCTATGACCGTGATCGTTGGATTGGTGAGCCGCTGACGCAAGCGCAGCCCGTGCGCTCGTTGGATGAGTTGTTGGTGGCCGTGCGCGTCAGCAGCGGCCTTTGTCCTGCACCTGAACTGGGTTGGCATTTGTACGGTACGGATGTGTGCTTGAGCGCCGAGGCGCGTCAGTTGCAAAGCGTGGTGGTCGATGCGCCTTGCGAACACCGCTCGACCCTGCCTCGCATCCACCCCCAAATGGACGAGTCCACGCGGGCGGAGTTGCTGCAAGTGGCTCAGGTGTATGGCGATAGCGCCTCGGCCTTGTTGCAGCGTTGGCCTCATGCTACGCCCATCCACACCCCCGTGATGAGCCTGACGCACGACTTCCGCCCTGAGCAATTGCTGGCATGGGTGAGGCAGGCGTGAGTACCGAAGCGGCTGGACTCCAGCGCCTGCTCTTGCGGTGCTCGTACCAGTTGCAAACGCTGGATTATGGGCTGTGGCTGCCCTTGTCTGCCCGCTTACCTTGGGACTGGGGCTTGCGCATGAGCCAGTGGCGGGGCAAGCTGAATCGCCGTTGGGGACGCGATTGGAGCGAGCTGGCCCAAGGCTTGACCTATGTGGCGCAGCAATCCCTCATCGGCTACCAGCAGATGTATCCACAAGCCACCGCCGAACAGCTTGAGCAAGGCGTGGTGGAACGCTATCAGGCCGTGGCCCGCGAGGAGTTGGAGGCACAGCAAGCCATTGCCGGACGTTTGTTGGCGCACTACCCCAACCTGCACAGCCCGGCACTGGCGGCCTTGGCGCAACAGCGCACCCACGGGCGCGGGCTGGTGATTGTGATGCCGCACATGGGCAATTTATTCCTGCACTGCGTGGCCTTGGCCCAGCATTTGCCCAAGGTGCATTTGGTGACATCTGATGTGGTGGCGCATACGGGGCTGCATCCCAGCTTGAGGCGGTTTTATGCCCGCAAGTTCCAGGCGTACCAAGGATTGATGCGCGGGGGACGTTTCATGCACACATCTAAAGCCGCCAAAGATTTTTTTTACGAGGCTTTGCGTCAAGGTGAGGCAGTGGTGATTTTGCCCGATGCCCCCGCCACGGCAGAGGCTTCAGGATGCTGGGTACCGTGGTTTGGCGAGCATCGCAAAGTACCCGACGGCGCTTTAAAAATGGCCACCGCTACTGGCAGCGAAATGGTGGTGGCCTCAGGGCTATGGGCCGACACACACGGCTTGGAGTGGCAAGTCTCTGACATCCTAGACCCAGGGCACATCGCATGGGACGTTCAGCCCACCCCCTTGGCCTTGCAAACCTATCAAACCTTGTTTGCGTTCATGGAAAGCGCCATACGCCGCAGACCCCAAGCCTGGTGGGCCGCGCATTTGCTGCCCGATTATTTGCTTGCGCCTGCGCCATCGGTGATGCGGCGAGTGATTCAGATCAGAGGGACAGAAGAATGAGTAAAAATAATAGTAAAAAATGTGAGCTGCTCACGCAATTGATACCTTGGTTGCAGGGGATTTAAATGTTAAAAATACCCTTATTTTCTTAAAAAAATGCGCTGCCAAGCACAAAAATGCTCGTGATCCAGACAAAAAACCAGCGTAGAAGGCCATTTTTTAAGGATTTCGGCCTATTTTTAAGTGTCAAAACAGCCGAATGGCAATAAAATATTGCGTAAGCAGCTCACTTTTTTTGCTATCTATTTTTGCATATCACCATGTCTTCTCAGCCTCTACCCATGATCCATCCCGATGTGGTCGTGTTTGCCCAAGGTTTGCCCGATTCGGGGGATGCGCGTTTTGGGCTGCGTGTGCTGCAAAGTTTGTGGTCGCCACAGACGCAGGTGGTCTTGGGGATGACGTTGGCCCAAGGCTTGGCCTTGGCTCCTGCACGCAGCGAGGATGAGTGGGTGTTGTGGGTGCAAAGCCCGTGGGTCACGCCCGAGGCGCATTGCATCGCTCGCTTGGCTGCGGCTTTGCAAGGGGGGGCAGATGTGGCATGGGCTTGCGATTCGCTACAACCCGCCCCCATGCCGCCTGCCGCCTATGCCACCTTGCGGGGTATGGAGCGCTTTGTGGCAGCGCACGCGGTGCAGGCCGTGCCGGTCGCGAGCGATCATCAAGCCCATTTTGGACTGGCGACCCGAGCGGGTTGGCGCCAGTATCTGGCGGGTGCAGCGCAAGTGGTGCGGGTAGCCGGCGCATGGGTGCATGATGCCAGTGGCTACTTTGGCGGCGAGCGGCGCGAGGTCTTGCCTTTGCTGCCCCCACAGATGACGACCTTGTTGGACGTGGGCGGTGGCGAAGGGGGGTTTTTGACAGCGGTCAAGCAAACGCAACCGCAAGTGTTCACGCAGTTGGTGGAGTTGACTGCTGGGGCTGCTGCCGTGGCCCGCACCAAGCCCGAGATTGATGCCGTTTGGGTAGGGTCGTTTTTTGACTGGCAACCCGCTACACGCTACGACTGCATCAGTTTTCTAGACGTGTTAGAGCATTTGGTCGATCCCGAAGCGGCCTTGTCGCACGCCAAAAGCTTGCTCAGTCCCACTGGGGCGGTGGTGATGTCGTTGCCCAATGTGGGGCATTGGAGCGTGGTGGCCGATTTGTTGGAAGGGCGTTGGGATTGGGCCACATCGGGTATTCATTGCTATACCCATGTGCGGTTTTTTACCCGCCAAACCATCATTGATATGCTGCGCCGTGTGGGGCTGCACGCGCAGCACTGGGAGACGGTGCAAGTGCCCTGTCCCCCCGATTGGAAAACGCACTGGCACACGCCAAGGCTGCAATTGGATGCCGACAGTCTGGATGTTTATGCCTATCTCATCCGGGCCGTTCCTGTGTCGGTGGAGGGGGCATGATGGCCTCTGCTGCGCCCGCCGTCACCGCCATTTTGGTGAACTACTTTGGTCACGCAGACATTGCCCAAGCGGTGTTGAGCCTGCAAGCCGATGTGCCCGATTTGGACATCATCGTGGTGGACAACAGCAAGCACACCGAGGAAGCAGCGGCCTTGCAAACGGCCTTGTCTTTGGCAAAGCCCGTGACGGTGTTGACCGCGCCCGACAACTTGGGCTTTGGTCAGGCGTGCAATTGGGCGGCAGCCATGCGGCCCGAGGCGGCGTTTTACTGGCTGGTCAATCCTGATGTGCGTGTGTTGCCGGGCTGTTTGGCCGCTTTGCTGGAGGCGATGGAGGCGCACCCTCGTCTGGGCGCGGTCGCTCCGCTGCAGTTTTTAGATCAAGACCAGACCCTGATTTTTTCCCCAAGCTGGCGACCCACTGCTTTAGGCGTGTGGGTCAGCGAAGTGGCACAGCGCCAGCCGCGTGCGTGGCAACGCTACACCGCCGCAGTGGGCGCAGAAAGTCGGCGCGTCTTGCAGGCCAAGCAAGACAACGACAGGGGGAAAACGGTGGCCCCTCTGCCACAACGCGCCTTGTCGGGGGCCATTGTCTTGCTGCGCCGCCAAGCTTTGGCACAGATCGGTGGCTTATTCGATCCGCGCTACTTCATGTATTACGAAGATTCCGACTTGTGTCTGCGCTTGCGCCGTGGCGGGTGGGGCATGGCACTGGTTCCCTACGCGCGTGCCTTGCACTTGTGGACGATGGGCGGACACAAAGCGGGGTTGATGGCGCAAGCGGCACCGGTGTATTTCAACACGCACTTTTCCCAAAGTCGCTGGATGGCGCTTGCCGCACAAGCAGCGCAGCAAACCGGATGGATTCATGCCCATCATCCCTTGTGGTCGCCAACGCAACACAAGTGCGTTCCAACGGCGTGGCAAAGAGGCTGGATGTTAGAACTCAGCCCTCAGCCTTTGTTATTGCCCTCGGTGTTGTTGGCGGGGGCGGGCACACGGCTGGAATGGCCCACTGCGGCGCTTGCTGCGGTGCAGGGTGCGCCCTTATGGGCCAGATTAAGCCCCTTGCACGCTCAAGACGCAGCGGGTTTTTATCCTTCACTGTGGTGGCAGTGGGTCGTATAGTCCCACTTGGTAGGCTGTGCATCTGCTTTTTGCAGCAAGGAGGATGTCAAAATAGAGGGTTTATTTTCACGAGGTGTCGGTGTGCGTGTGACCATCCATCAGAACTGCTACAACTACGGGCTTGCAATCGGCCTGCTTTATGGATTGATGCAGCCTAGTGCATGGGCCGATCAGCTTGCCCAAGCGCCTGCATCATCACCCGCCGCAGCCGTGAGTCCTTCTGTTTCCGCATCTTCCCCTTTTGAGGTCAAGGCCGCTCCCGCGTCTGAGCCTCCCCCAAGCCCCGTTTTAGGAGGGCTGCGCCAAACCAATCCGTTTGATGCCAATCGCCAGTTGTGGCCCGATCGCACACCCGTGCCACCGCCACCACCACCGCCCCCTGTACCCGCGCCTGTCACGGACGAAGATTTAGAAATCTATGGCGTGGTGAGTGCGGGGAGTGTGCAAAAAGCGTTGCTGAAATTGGGCAAACGCTTTGCCAACGTACCCGTGGGGCCTACCGGTTTGGCATCGGTAGCGGTGGGGACACCCCTGGGTGAGTTTGTGCTCGCCAAAGTAGAGCCTGACCAAATTTTGCTGCAAGCCCCAGGGGGGCAGCAGTGGGTGCGTTTTTCTGTCAAAAAGGAGCGCACGGCCAAGGGCAATGCTGCGCCGATGTCGGTGTCTGCTTCGACAACGATGGCCAATCCGATGGCATCCGCACCAGCTCCCGCTGGCAATCCTTTCGGGGTAGCCCTCATGCCGACGGGAAGCAGCTCATCCAATGAAGCATCAGCGTCGCCCACGTCTGGAGTCGCTGCCGTCGCACCGCCACCACCCACGATGCCGCCTGCCGCACCCGGCAGTCTGGCGGCTGCCATCGCAGCGGCGCAGGCCGCTCAAACAGCGTCGGGCGCTGCTGTTGCACCAGCCATACCGCAAGGCGTGAATCCATTTGAAGCTTTACTGAAACAACAACAAGGGCGCTGATCAACTGGCTTGGCTGCTGCTGGTGCCAATCCTGCATGGGGATTGAGGCAGGAGGCGGGCCGAGCGTGCGTAAGCCTATGAAACTCCAAGAATCTGACCTCATTCCCTATCAGCCCAGCGCAGTGCCGTCGTGCGCTGCGGTGTGGGTCTTTGCCCCTCATCCTGATGATGAGGTGTTTGGTTGTGGGGGATCGCTGGCCCTGCATCGGGCGGCAGGACATCAAGTCCATGTCGTGCTCTTGACTGAAGGCGAACAACAAGCCGATGGGGCCACAACACCCAGCCCGCGCTTGACCGAAAGCGAGCAAGCGGCCCAGTGGTTGGGGGACTATGCGCTTCATTCGTGGCGACTGCCCGACCGTGGCGTGCGTTTCGATGAAGCACTGATTCGGCGCATACGCGACTGCATTGCCGGCGGTGCGTCTGTCGAGCCGGTGCTTGTGTATGCCCCTTCGTTGTGGGAGGCGCACCCCGATCACCGTGCCTGTGCGATGGCGGTGCTAGAGGCCATTCGTCGTGAGGCCAGTCCCCACATCAGCCTGTGGTTCTATGAAGTGAGCTTGCCGCTGCGCGCCAATCGCTTGGTGGATGTGTCAACGGTGTGGGCGCAAAAACAAGCGGCCATGCAGTGCTTCACCAGTCAAGAGGCGGTGCTGCCTTACGCGCAGGTGATGGCCGCCCTCAATCGCTATCGCTCTCTCACCATTCAGCCTGCGGAATACGCAGAAGCCTTTGAAGCCTACGATGTGGCAGACTTGGACAAGCTATTGATCGCATCTGTAGCAGACCAACAAAGGCAAGCCGGGATTCCGGTTGGTCCACAAGATTGCCCCTTGGTGACGGTCATCATTCGCACCCAAGGACGACTCAGTGTAGAGCGCAGCATCGCCTCGGTACGCACACAGACCTATACCCATTGGGAACTGTTGCTGGTGAATGCCACCGCAGGGGAAGACCTTGCCAGCCGTTTTCCGACCACACAAAACGACCCCGCCATTCGTTGGGTGAGTGCCTCAACTGCTTTAACGCGCCCTCAAGCCGCCAATGTGGGTTTGGATCACGCGCAAGGCGCTTGGCTGATGTTTTTGGATGATGACGATTGGCTGTATCCCGATCACTTGAGCAAGTTGGTGTCTGCGACATGGACACATCCCCAAAGTGTCGCGGTGTACAGCGACATTGAGTGTGTTGATCCTGCGGGCAAGCCAACTGGGGGGGTGTTTTCTCAGGCCTACAGCCCGCGTGAGCTGATGTATGGCAACTTCCTGCCCATTCATTCGGTGCTGTTCCATCGCCGTGTGCTCGAACGAGGGGTGAGGTTTGATCCGCAATTTGACTTGTACGAGGATTGGGACTTTTGGCTTCAAGTGGAGCGGCAAGGGGCGTTGACCCACGTGCCGGGTGTGTCTGCCGCGTACCTGATCGGGGCGGGCAGTGGCGCCGGGGTGACGGTGGACTGGGCAGCCGCTGATCAAGCCACTGCACAACTGTTTAACAAGTGGCAAACCAAACTGGATGCCCACACGTTCAAAGAGCTGGTACGCCGCTCCTTAGAGCGACGTGAGTTGCAGCGGCAAATAGGGCAGGTACGTCACGAGTTGACGCAGACCCATCGCCAACTGCACGAGGCGCAAGAGCATACCAAGCAAGCATTGAGCGATGCCCATCTGGCCCGAGCCGATGCCCATTTGTTGCGCCAGGCACACGATCAAGCTTGCCATTCACGCGATTTGGTGTTCAACGAAGTGCAGCGTGCCCGTGCAGAGTTGGATCAAGCCCGAGAGCAGCAGTGGGTAGCGCAGCGAGAAATGGAAATCGCACGTCAGGATCGTGATCATCAACGTCATTTGGCGAATCTGGC
>DLPA01000153.1:18429-20339 GCA_002479815.1 bacterium UBA7470
CACGCCGCCACCATTCGGACGCACTTAGAACAAGAACTGCATACCGTTCACGCCCGCTTGTACCAAGCCGAATTGCGTGGCGAACAACAGCAAGTGCAGTTGCAGCAACTGCAAAGCAGTCGTTCGTGGCGCATCACCAAGCCGCTGCGGTGGGCCACGCGATTGCTCGGGGCCGTGCGTCGCTTGGGGCTGCGTGGGACGGCGCAGCGGGTGCAGTCGGTCTTACAGCAAGAAGGCGTGGCGGGTTTGTTGCAGAAGGCTGAAGGTGCACCACCGGTCCATGCCGCACCCGCATCAGGCAAAACCTATGCCGACTGGATCGCAGCCTATGACAGTTTCGATCCCAGCCAACGGTATGCCTTGGCGCATGAGCTGGCGGCCCTGAAAATCCGGCCCCTGATCTCCATCGTCATGCCGGTCTATAACACGCTGGAGGCGGATTTGCGTGCCGCAATCGCCTCCGTTCAAGCACAGCTTTACACCGAGTGGGAGTTGTGCATTTGCGATGACGCATCCACCAAGCCCCATGTGCAACAGGTGCTGCAAGAGCTGAGTCAGGCCGATGTCCGCATTAAAGTGGTGCGGCGCGAGCAAAACGGGCATATTTCTGCCGCGACCAATACAGCGATTGAGTCGTGTACAGGCGCGTATATCGCTTTGCTGGATCATGACGACACGCTGGCCCCGCATGCCCTGTTGCGCGTGGTGCAATGGTTGCAAGACCATCCTGAGCATCAATTGCTGTACTCGGATGAAGACAAAATTGGCCTTGATGGGCAGCGGTTCGACCCGTACTTCAAGCCCGATTTCAATTTGGGCTTGCTGCGCTCTCACAACTATCTGTGTCATTTCGCCGTCTATCAGCGCGAATTGATGTTGGAGCTGGGGGGCCCTCGCGTCGGATTTGAGGGTGCTCAAGACTACGACTTGGCCTTGCGGGCGGTGGATCACCTGAAAGCAGAGCAGATTGGGCATATTCCCCATGTGCTCTACCACTGGCGCGTCACCCCCGGCTCGACCGCTGGCGGGCATCAAGAGAAATCGTATGCCTTCTTGGCCGGGGTCAAGGCCTTAGAAGCTCATTTGGAGCGCCGTGGCTTGGATGCCCACATTGAGGAGGCCCCCGAAGCCCCCGGAATGTACCGCGTCTGTTGGCACATCAAACCGGAGCAAGCCCCCTTGGTATCCATTGTGGTGCCGACCCGCAATGGTGAGCCTCTATTAAGAATGTGTCTGGACACCTTGCAAAAAACCACTTACCCTGCCTTTGAGGTGGTGGTGGTAGACAATGGCAGCGATGACGCAGCCGCGCTGGCGCTGATGGCCGAACGCGAAGCCGCAGGCCAAATACGGGTGCTGCGCGATGACAGTCCCTTTAACTTCTCGGCCTTGAACAACCGGGCCATTCGACAAGCCTGCAAAGGCGATTGGCTGGTGTTGATGAACAACGACATCGAAATCACCCACCCCGAATGGCTGTCTGAAATGATGGGCATCGCTTCAGAGCCGGGGGTGGGCTGTGTGGGCGCAAGGCTGTGGTATCCCGACGGGCGTTTGCAACACGGTGGCGTCATCATGGTGTGTGGCGTGGCGGGGCATGCCCACAAATACCTGCCGCGTGGACGGCATGGCTATATGGGACGGGCGGTATTGGCGCAGGACTTTTTAGGTGTGACTGCTGCGTGTTTGTTGGTCAATCGCGCGGTATTTGAGGCCGTAGGCGGCCTTGATGAAACCCTGAAGGTCGCTTTCAACGATGTGGATTTCTGTCTGAAGGTGCATCATGCAGGCTATCGCAATGTGTGGACACCGTATGCAGAGCTGGTGCATCACGAGTCCGTGACACGTGGTCATGAAGACACGCCTGAAAAGCAGCAGCGTTTTGCGGGGGAGATTGCCATTTTGCAAAA
>DLPA01000226.1:0-9650 GCA_002479815.1 bacterium UBA7470
CCGCGATTGGGGGTTCGTCCGTGGGGGATCATGGCCTCAATTGCACTGCGCAGCGGCCCCAAGTTATCGGGCAAATCGCTGGCGCTGAGGGTGGTTTTGCAGGCCATCATCCCGCAACCAATGTCCACCCCGACGGCAGCCGGAATGATGGCTTTGAGGGTGGGAATCACCGATCCCACCGTCGCCCCTATCCCCACATGCACGTCAGGCATGGCGGCAACGTGGCGAAACACCACGGGCAGTTGGGCGATGTTGCTGAGTTGCCGACGCGCACCGTCTTCCACGGGTACGCCTTGCACCCACATCTTGATGGGCACACCGTTTTCGACGGTGGTTTCTATGGCTTTGCTTTCGATCATTGCTTTTGTTTTCATAGCTATGAAATGTTTATTTAATTGAAAAAATTGATTTTTCTGACTTGAATTGATGTCAGTCCCAACGGTCTAGGCAATAGTCGGTGGGGCCGTGATCGCTCCACACGCGCACCGTCGCATTCCACGATAGGCTGTTGCTGGCTTGCAGCAACAGCCCTGCGGCGTGAGCGCCATTGTGCTTTTCAAGGGTATGCGTTCTTGAATAGGCTTCGATGACCGAACGCACGCCGTGCAGCTCTGACTTGAGGATTTCAGGAAACAGGCAAGCACTGGGGGCGCGGGTGTCTTTCGCGCCTTGCAGTACCAGCATGAAACCTTGGCCCTGATGTGCGAAGCCTTCATGCCACATCGACGGCAGCAAGGTGACGGCGGCGATGGGGTGAAATGCGTGGGCAGACAGCCCAAATTGCTCAGCATCCGACCCATCCACCCACAAATAATGTGAGAACGGATTGCGCTGCTTTTCGTTGTCCCACTGCAAAATGGGCGGCGCGTCGGCATGAACCGCCGTCACCAGCGAACCAAAGCTGTCGTGTGACGGCACTTTCAGCGCCATACCTTGTGCTGTAGGCAAGACGGTGCGCTTGAATTTCTCCCAAGTGATGGTCACAGGCGGCGGGATCATGGCATCACCCAGTTTTTGTGTCGTTTTGGGCATCAAGTGGGCAAACACGCCTGAGCCTGTTTTGGAGTCGGTTTTGATGCGACCATCGCGCCACAAGGCTTGGATTTCATCCAAACGAGCAAAACGGCGCTTCAACGAACCTTCGGCGTTGAGCTGTGCGATCAATTTCTCAGCCGCCACAATCGTTCCTGCTTTAGGCGCGGCTTGAGGCCGTTGGTATTGCAGAGGGTGCATTTTTTGGGCGAAGCGGGTCGAGACTGCATCGAATCGCATCCCTGCCGCCAAATCATCCAACAACGTCCCAATCATGGAGCTGCGGGGATGGCAAAACCCGGCCGGCGCTTGTGCCACGGCTTGCCACAGCAAACGGGCTTGCTGCTGTGGGTGTTGAAGGCGTTGTTTTTTGCTTTTGGGCGCACGATGGTATTGGACATGCAAGTCATGCAGCCACTGGGCTTGGCCCAAGACTTTTTCACTGCGGTACAGCGCCTCCGATTTGAGCAAACGCACGGCCTGCTCCAGCATGGGGAGGGTGTAGTCCTCAAGGGCACGCTTCACGGTCTGAAAGTCTTGCGTTTTTTCGGCACGCGCCTGAAAGCCCGTTTGCACCAAGCTGCTGAACACCATCGCTTTGGGCACGTTCACTGCCAAGTGATGCCATACCCCCGTTTGAGGTCTTCCCCAAGTCTGGTCTTCAGACAGCCACACGCCTGTGATGTGCGCTTGCTCCACCAACGTCGCCATCGCCTTCACCGCAGGCTGCCAATGTGCCGGCGTGGATGTGGCATCCCACAGCACCGAGCGCAGTTGCAACTCCTCGTCCAGCACCACCAAGCCCCCAAACTGTTCAATGAAGCGACGGCAGCAATCGCAATGATGGTATTGACGATCAGCCGGATCGGTAAAACTGTCCAAATACGCCGCAAACAAACCTTCTGCATTTGTGGTGAACACAGGCAGGCGACCGTTTTGTGTACGGGTGTTGAAGTGGGCCTGCACACGGGCAAGCCACTGGTGATATGCGTGATGATCGGCATTGCCCTGTGTGGGCACGGTGACAGCCGCTGTGGTCATGGTGGTGGTCATGGTTTTATCCTTGTTTGACGACAAGCTCAGTATTGCAGACTTCGTGCCATTGCACCTATGGGTGCTGTTGCTGTTTTTTTAAACTATTGATATATATGATTTATTTATTTTAAACAGAAATTTAAGTTTGATTTGACGGGTTTAGATCACCACAAATACTAGAATAAAAGCGCGTCTTTATTTGATAACTTATTTTTTAAGCTATGCCCACTTCTCGTACCGTGGTGATTGGTTTTTTGGGGTCGCAGTTGGATGCGGGGGCTGGCGCGGGGCGTTGGGAGAAGTGGCGGCCTACGGTGGCGTTGGTGCAGCATCCTGATGTGGTGATTGATCGAGTGGAGCTGTTGCATGCGCCGCAGCATCTGAACTTGGCGCAGCGGGTGCAGCAAGACATGGCGGCGGTGTCGCCTGAAACCACAGTCAACTTGGTAGCGATGGAGCTGAAAAATCCTTGGGATTTTGAAGAAGTCTATGGCGCACTCTACGACTGGGCCAGCAGCTATTCCTTTGATACCTCACAAGAAACCTATTGGACGCACATCACCACGGGCACGCACGTCGCGCAGATTTGTTTGTTTTTGCTGGTGGAGTCGCGCCGCGTGCCGGGTGTGTTGGTGCAGACCTCGCCACCCAAGCGTCAAGTCGCTCACGATCCGGGCGCTTTGGCGCTGATTGATTTGGATTTGGCGCGTTACGCGGCTTTGGCGCAGCGGTTTGAAGCCGAGCAGCAAACGGGGGTGGACTTCCTGAAAAACGGCATTCCCACCCGCAATGCCCGCTTCAATGCCTTGATTGCCGAAGTGGAGCGGGTGGCTTTGCAGTCGCGTGCGCCGATTTTGTTCACCGGGCCGACGGGCGCGGGCAAGTCGCTGCTGGCGCGGCGCTTGTACGAGTTGAAACGCTCGCGCCACCGCGTGCAAGGGGCTTTGGTCGAGGTGAATTGCGCTACCTTGCGCGGCGATGCGGCGGCATCGACCCTGTTCGGCCACAAAAAAGGCGCGTTCACGGGGGCGACTGCCGACCGCGCGGGTTTGCTGCGAGCCGCCGATGGCGGCGTGTTGTTCTTGGACGAGATTGGCGAGTTGGGGCTGGACGAACAAGCCATGTTGCTCAAAGCCATTGAAGAAAAAAAGTTTTACCCATTGGGCAGCGACCGCGAAGTCGGCAGTGATTTCGAGCTGATCGCCGCCACGCACCGCGATTTGCGGGCCGATGTGGCACTGGGCCGCTTTCGGGAAGATTTGTACGCCCGCATCAATTTATGGACGTATCCGCTGCCCGGCTTGGCGCAGCGGCGCGAGGACATCGAGCCGAATGTGGATCATTTGCTAGAGCAATTGGCGGCAGATTTGGGGCGCACGGTGCGCTTTCATACCGAAGCGCGACTGGCTTATCTGCGCTTTGCCCAATCGCCCGAGGCCACATGGCGCGGTAATTTTCGGGATTTGGCAGCCAGTTTGACCCGTTTGGTGACGCTGGCCGAGCGTGGGCGCATCGGGCTGGCTTTGGTGGAAGCGGAAATCGCGCGTCTGCGCTGGCAGTGGTCAGGCGATGCGCCGCAGTCTTTGCCCAACACCAACAGCACCTCCATCCCCACCGACGATCCCGCCGCTTTGCAAGCGTGGTTGCAGGCACGCGGTCAGTCCGAGGTCGATTTGTTCGATCTGCTGCAACTGCAAGCGGTGTTGCAGGTGTGCCAAAGCGCCAGCACCGTGTCAGAAGCGGGGCGGCGCTTGTTTGCGGTGTCGCGCCAGCAGCGCAGCGTGGTCAACGATGCCGACCGCTTGCGTAAATTCTTGGCCCGTTTTGGGCTGGATTGGGCGAGTGTGTATGATGCGTGTTGATGCTTCAAAACCGGCTTTGCCACAGGGGGCAGCGTGGCTTTTTCATTTGTTTTATTTCACCAGCACGGGCTTGCTGGCGGCTGGCTTGGGGTTGGTGTTTCAGCAGTCCTTTGTGGGCTTTATCGTGATGGTGTTGCTGTGGCTGCCGTCCATCGGGTTGATGCCGTGGGTGTGGCAAAAGCTCACAGGGCAGGTGGTGGAAATGCACGGCTTGGCGATGTTGATGATTTTGATCAGTTGGGCGGGGGTCAGTGCGTATGTCGATGCGCTGCCTTGGTGGTGGCAGTATCCGTCACCGCCCGAAGTGGCGGCACAGGCCTTGTCTACACATCCCGACCCCTTGATTGCGCGTGTGCGTGGCGGGCGGGTGCAGACGCACTACGCCTACTTGCACACCAGCCGCCATTACGACAGCCGCCGCAGCACCACCACGACCACCCTGAGCTGCGTCGCGCCCATTACCGCCCACGAGTGGACACCCGACCAAGCCATCGGCGTGTGGGTCGTGTGTGACACTGTGCCCAGTACGTGTTCGCGCTGTCCTGAATGGACGATGAAAGAAGCAGATGTCATTCCGGTGTTGTCATGGGGCAATTCTGTGCCTGATGTGGCGGCCCAACGAGCCGCTCAGCACCACGGCTTGACCTTAGGCACATCCGTTCGCGTGGTGACGTGGGTCAAATCGGCACCTGCTGCCTTGCACGCTCGTGTGCGCACCGTTGCCGTCTTTATTTGGGGGTTTTATCTGTTGTGGGCTGTGTGTGTGGGGCTGGCGCGGGGGATCAATGCCATTGGGGAATGGCATGACAGGCGCAAGCCGAGCTGCAGCGTTTAAGGGGATGTACGTTTGGGGTGAGAGGTGTACGGCGATTTTGCTGAGTGGTGCGCATCCACCGTCACGCCTTGCTCGACCAAGCTGGCGGTTAGTTTGGGGCCGATGCCTTTGACGCGCTGGTGGACATCGGCCCAATCTTGAAAGGGGGCTTGTGTGCGTGCCTGCATGATGCGCTGGGTGATCGCTGGGCCTAGGCCTTTAAGGCTGTCCAAATCAGCTTCGGTTGCGGTATTGAGGTCTAAGGCGCTTGCAACATTCGTCAAGCTGGTCAGCCACAGGCTGATGGGCCATAAAAAAGCAGATTTCATTTGGATGAGAAGTCAATTTTGATTGATTCAGCGTTACGCTATGCGCCAGTGTGAGTGTTTGCAGTTCAGATTGGAGTCATGCCTATGTCTTTCTACGATACGCAGCCTGTCGGGTTGAATGAGGACAACCCGAATGCCTTTTGGTGGCCGACACCCCCTTTTGCTGCCTATCCCAAAGTGCAACATTCAATCGGGCCACTGCCCAGCGGCATTGAGGGACTCAACGGCAAGCCCAACCGCATTCATTTGCTGCGTTTTGACATAGGACAAGAGCACATCACCGTCCACCCCATCGGCAGCAGCAAAGCGATTGCCATTCGATTCAATCAATTTCGCAGGCTGAGTCTGGACGACCCGATACAGCCAGAGCCTGTATCGCAAGGCGACCCCCACGCTCAATTGTTGAACCACCACCCGGAAACCATGTTCAGCGTCCGCTATCAAAGCGGGGAGGAATTCAAAGGCGTGACCGTCGGCCATGTTGAAATGAAGCAGGGCTTATTTCTGTTTCCGCCATTGGATGCAGCAGGGGCAACTTCTCGGGTCTTTATTCCGAAACATGCCTATCAATCCTTCACAGTGGGGGGCATGGTCGGCGAGATTTTGGTTGAACAAGCCAAAGTAACTCCCAATCAGGTCAACCAAGTCATTGCAGAACAAGACGAAATACGCCAGCGTAAACTGGGCGATGTTTTGTTGAGTCGGCAAGTCATCTCACCAGAACAACTGCTCGAGGCCATCGATATGCAGGCCCGATTGCCCGTGGTCCGCTTGGGTGAGGCCTTGCTGGCATTGAGCATGATTACAGAGTCTCAGTTGGAAGAGGCCTTGCGCTTGCAGCGTCAAGAAAAAGGCATTCCACTGGGGGAGTTGTTGATCCGCAAAGGCTTCGTCACCCGCGAAAACCTACAAACTGCGCTGGCCCGAAAAATGGGCTACCCCTTGGTTGATTTATCCTCGTTTCCGGTGGAGGTGGAGGCGGTGCGTGCGATTCCTTCCCACGTGGCGGCTCGCTTGCACATTGTGCCTCTGATGCTGCGCAATGGTCGCCTGGTCATTGCGATGGAAGATCCCACACGCCGTGCTGTGATTGTGGAGCTGGAGTTCTTGACCCAGTGCCGAGTGGTACCTACTTTGACAAAGATAGGCACATTGGACGCAGGCATCAGCCGCGCCTATGAAAAGCTGGGGTTGCGGGGCGTCAGGCTGGGTGGGACGAATGGCAGCGATGCGCCATCCAGCGGTGTGTTACTTCAGTCCTTAGAACAAGACTCTTCGAATACTGAAGACGAGACAGTTGAAAAATCCATCGAGCAAAACGACAACTCTTTGGTGCGGCTGATCAACAACATCATCTTGGATGCACATACCCAAGGGGTTTCCGACATCCACATCGAGTGTCCTGCAGGGCGAGAAAAAATCCGCATTCGTTTTCGCAAAGATGGGCAGTTAAAGCTCCACATGGAGCTGCCGCCTTCGTATCGGGCTGCTGCGGTGGCTCGCATCAAAGTGATGTGCGACTTGGATATTTCGGAGCGTCGCCGCGCCCAAGATGGCAAAATTAATTTCTCCAAATTCGTCCCCCAGCTCAAGCTAGAACTGCGAGTGGCCACCATCCCTACAGCCAACAATTTAGAGGATGTGGTGCTGCGCTTGCTCGCCTCCTCGAAACCACTGCCCCTGAACGCGATTGGCTTATCTGCATCGAACTTTGAACGACTCAGCAGCGCCGTGCAACGGCCTCATGGGATGGTGTTGTGTGTGGGGCCTACAGGCTCAGGCAAAACCACAACCCTGCACTCTGCACTGGGCGCTATCAATAAGCCTGAGACCAAAATTTGGACAGCCGAAGACCCGGTCGAGATCACGCAGCCAGGGCTGCGCCAAGTGCAAGTCAACCCCAAAATTGATTGGACCTTTGCCAAGGCCTTGAAATCGTTTTTACGAGCCGACCCTGACGTCATCATGGTGGGCGAGATTCGGGACGTCGAGACAGCCCACATGGCAATTGAAGCATCTCTGACGGGTCACTTGGTGCTCTCGACTTTGCACACCAACAGTGCCGCAGAAACCGTGACGCGCCTGTTGGACATGGGCATGGACCCATTTAACTTTGCAGATTCTTTGCTGGCAGTGCTGGCACAGCGGCTGGGCCGACGTTTGTGCATGCAGTGTCGCACCGTCAGCAATGCCACGCCAGAGCAAAGCGAGGAACTGTTGCACGATGCCCTGCACCCATATCCACCAGAGTACCGTCCCGATCCAGCTGTCTTGCTCGCGCAGTGGCAAGCGCGTTTTGGTATTGATGGACACTTGATGCGGTACCACAGTGCGGGCTGCGAGGCCTGTGATGGTCGAGGCTATAAAGGCCGTGTTGGGTTCCATGAGCTGCTCACGGTGTCGCGTGATGTCAGGCGAATGATCCAACAAGGCGCCAGAGCTGAAGACCTGCAACAACAGGCCATGAAAGAAGGTATGTTGACCTTGCGTCAAGATGGCATTGAAAAAGTGCTGCAAGGCCTGACCAGCCTCGAAGAAGTCCACGCCATCAGCAACTGAGCCATCATTTGCGGGCGTGCCAGAAACCAAAACGGCCTGCTGTTCTCGGTAGGCCGTTTTGCTTATATGCGCTTGCTGTCTGCGCGTTGCAGTTCAGCACGCGCGGTAGCGCACACGTTGCTTAGGATCGGCTGTGGGAGGATTGATACATTGCCAAATGGGGGCAGACAGCTGGGCAGGTGCGCCGTTGACTGTGGCCCCTACGCCGGCATTGGGAATACACATCTCGGTATCGCTGCTGCCATCTGCATTCAGTGTCACTGTGGCGGCAAACTGGTGCAGTGGGGTGGAGATGGTGTAAGTCTGCCCACCGACTGTGACTTGCAAGTTCTCTGCTTGTGCAAAACCACTCGCCTGTATCGTGCCTGTTGGAGGTGTGCCACTCAGCGACAGGGCAAAGTTACCGCGTCCTTGTGCTGCCGAGTAAATCGGCCCTCCATTGAGTTTGACCTCTAGTCCCAAACAAGTGGAGGACGTAGCAGGGACAGTCACCGCGTTGAAGGTGGTGGCTGCTGTATACAAATAATCCATGCTCAAACTGGTGAAGCCTGCGCCCAGTGCCACATTCGTACACACCTGCGCAGGGCTGTTGCCGTAACGAGTGAGGGGGCCGAAAGTAATCGTGCCCGTCATCGGGGCCATGAGCGCGTGCGTACCTGTAATGGGCACACAGGTATTGCCCAAACTTTGGGCAAATACACTGGACGAACCGAGGCAAAGAAAGGTAAAAAGGGTGCGTTTAAGGTGCTTCATGACATGCTTCCTGATACGTTAACAACCATATAAAAAAACGGGCGTGGTGTCCAAACCGTCCTGAGAGATTACACCAAAGTTTTTTCAATGTGCATTCACACCTCAAGCCCCCCTTGCTCCATCGCCTTGGCTGCGGGTTGATGCTGCCTCAGCTGGCTCATCCAGTCTTCGAATTGCAGAGAGGGGACGCGCTCAAAGTGTCGGGTGTTGTGGGTGACGAGGATGAGGTTTTCTGCCAAGGCATGGGCTGCAATTTGCGTGTCCATGTCACCAATCGGCGTGCCTTGTTGCTTCAAGTGGTGTCGCAACACCCCATACTGATCGGCAGCAGCGATGCCCCATTCAATGGTAGGCAGACGCAGCAAAAAAGCATCAATCAGCGCACAGCGGCGGTCTTGCGGCGGCAAGGCTTTTTGACCAAAACGCAACTCAGCGCGAGTAATGGCTGAAATGGCAACAGCGTATTGCCGCAGTTCTGCATTCAGGCGTTCTTCCAAGGCAGCGGATGAGCGGCGCAAGTAATAGCTGACGATGTTGGTGTCCAGCATATAACGCATGCCCCTCACTTGCAGTCTCCTTCACCCCAATCTTCAAAGGGATTGGGGCGGTGCGCATCGTCGCGGGGTTGTAAAAACTCGTCTGAAGGCGCAACGGATTGCAATTGCGCAAAAAATGCGTCCAACTCATCGGCTTTCGGTTTGGGCTGAATGGTGATGATGCCATTCGTGGATTTGCTGACCCATACCTCGTGAGTGTCCAGCCGAAAGGCTTTGGGCAGCCGTATGGCTTGGCTATTGCCGGTGGTGAAGACTTTGGCGGTGGCGAGTGACATATCCATCTCCAAAAAATAGATACAAAAACAGATATACAAACGACTTTAGCACAATAAAGCCCCTACCGCTTCCCCCTCAAGCCCCCCCTTGCTCCATCGCCTTCGCCATCGTCTTGCCCAGTTCTACGCCCCATTGGTCGTAGGCGTTGATGCCCCAGATGGCGGCTTGGGTGAAGACTTTGTGTTCGTACAGCGCGATGAGTGCGCCTAGGCGGGCGGGGGTGAGTGCGTCCAGCCAGAGGATGCTGTTGGGCACATTGCCGGGGAAGCTGCGTTGGGTGACGAAGGCTTGCGCGGCTTCCTCGCTTGCGCCTTCGGCTTGCAGGGCGGTCAGCGTGTCGGCCTCGTTACGGCCTACTGCCAAGGCTTGCGCTTGGGCGCGGAGGTTGAGGTTGACGACGCGGTGATGCTCGGCAGCCAAGGGCAGGGCGCTG
>DLPA01000226.1:9686-10461 GCA_002479815.1 bacterium UBA7470
TGGCCTTGGTGCAGCAACTGAAAATAGGCGTGCTGTCCGTCGATGCCCAAGCCCCCCCACACGATGGGCCCCGTTGCTACCGCGCTGGCTTGCCCATCGCGGCGGGTGCGTTTGCCGTTGCTTTCCATGTCCATCTGCTGCACAAACGGCGTGAACTTCACCAAACGGCTGGGGTAGGTGGACAGCAGTTGCGTGGGGCAGTGCAGGAAATTGCGGTTCCAAATCCCCAATACCGCCAGCAAGACGGGCAGATTGGCGTGCAGCGGCGCGGTGCGGAAATGCGTGTCCATCGCCCTTGCGCCCGCCAGCAACTCGGTGAACGCCGACGTACCTACCGCCAAGGCCAGCGGCAGCCCCAAGGCCGACCACAGCGAGTAACGCCCGCCCACCCAGTCCCAAAACGTGAAGGTCTGTGTGGCGGGAATGCCTATGGCCTGCGAGCGTTGCGGCGCGGCGGTGATGGCGACCAAATGCGCCGCTTGCTCGGCCTCTGACAGCCCCGCATCGCTCAACCAACGGCGCGCTGAAGCCGCGTTGGTCATCGTTTCTTGGGTGGTGAAGGTTTTAGACGAAATGATGACCAGCGTGCGCCGCGCCTCCAGCCCGCGCAGCACGCTGTGCAAGGCCCACGCATCGGGGTTGCTGACGAAATGCACCCGTGGCCCTTGGCCTGTGCTGTGGGCGGTGTGGGCATCCAAAGCCTCTGCCGCCATGCGCGGCCCCAAGTCCGAGCCGCCGATGCCGATGTTCACCACGTCCGTGAACGCCTGTCCTG
>DLPA01000160.1:0-1005 GCA_002479815.1 bacterium UBA7470
TGACCAACACCCGTGGGCCAGAGGCGACCCGCTACGCGCCACTCGTGCCCCATCTGCTGCATTTACAAGACGTGTACCGCGTGCTGCTGCAAGCGCGTCAACGCCGTGGCGCTGTCGATTTTGATACCACCGAAACCCAAATCATTTGCGACGACTTGGGGCGCATCCAAGACATCGTGGCCCGTGTGCGCAATGATGCCCATCGTTTGATTGAAGAAGCCATGCTGGCTGCGAATGTCTGCGCGGCGGAATTCATTGCCCACGCCAAAAAAGTCGGGCTGTACCGTGTCCACGAAGGGCCAACGCCCGAAAAACTGGAGATGCTGCGCCAATACTTGCGGCAAATGGGCGTGCAGCACAATTTGCCCGAGGAGCCGCAGCCTAGCGATTTTCAAACCATCGCCCAAGCCACCCACGACCGCCCCGACGCGCAGCAAATCCACACCATGCTGCTGCGCTCCATGCAGCAGGCGCTTTACACGCCCTACAACAATGGGCATTTCGGCTTGGCCTTTCCTGCCTATACCCATTTCACCAGCCCGATACGGCGTTACCCAGACTTGCTGGTGCATCGCGCCATCAAAGCGATTTTGAACGGCGAGACCTATCACCTGCCGCCCTTGCCTTTGCCGGGCGAAACGTCCATCAAACTCAGCCGCCGCCTGAATGAGCAGGCGAATTCCAATAAAGATAGCAAACTATCCAATAAATCCAAGCGCCAGCCACATAAAGAAATCATGGATTGGCAAGCCGCTGGCCTGCATTGCAGTGCCAACGAACGGCGGGCAGATGAGGCCAGTCGTGACGTAGAAGCATGGCTCAAATGCAAATACATGCGCGAACGCTTGGGCGAGGAATTCATGGGCGTGGTCACTGCGGTCACGAGCTTTGGCCTGTTCGTGACCTTAGAAAGCCTGTACGTGGAAGGCTTGGTACACATCACCGAGTTGGGCGGTGAATACTATCGCCACGACGAGGCGCGGCAAGAGCTGCGCGGCGAGCGCA
>DLPA01000160.1:1125-1544 GCA_002479815.1 bacterium UBA7470
CGGCTGGTCACCGACAACGGTTTGACTGCGCCCACACGTCCAAACTCACGCAAATACGACAAACAGCCGGCGCAAGACAACGCCTCGGACAAAACAAAAAAAACCAGCACCCGACGCACGGGCGCTAGGAAATCTCGAAGTTAAGCCTGCGCTGGTCATAAAATCCTTTGTTTAGGCCATGATGCAAGCGTCATCGGCCTGTTTTTATCCTCTAACCTCAAACTCTAAGCTGCGTTGGTGCAGCACACTGCCGAGATGAACATCGTAGTGCTCGACGATTACCAAGACGCGGTTCGTAAACTTCAGTGCGTCGAAAAGCTGAGTCCCTACTCACTCAAAGTTTTCACCAACACAGTCAAAGGCGTGGGACAGTTGTCTGTCCGTCTGCGTGAAGCAGATGTGCTGGTACTGATCCGTGA
>DLPA01000160.1:1721-11732 GCA_002479815.1 bacterium UBA7470
GCTGAAGGCATAGGCTCGCCTGTTGCTCCGGCTGAGTTGACATGGGCCTTAATCATGGCCGCCATGCGCAGAATTCCACAATACGTGGCGCATTTAAAGCATGGCGCTTGGCAGCAATCGGGATTGAAATCTTTATCCATGCCTGCCAATTTCGGTTTGGGCCAAGCGGTACACGGGAAAACCTTGGGCATTTGGAGCTACGGCAAAATCGGAACGATGGTGGCAGGCTTTGGCAAAGCCTTTGGCATGCGTGTCGTGGTGTGGGGAAGCGAAAGCAGCCGTGCTCGCGCACAAGCAGACGGCTATGAAATCGCATCCAGCAAACAAGCCCTTTTTGAAATGAGCGATGTCCTGTCCTTGCATTTGCGTTTGGCGGACAGCACGCAAGCTTGCGTCAACTTAGAAGACTTGAGCCGCATGAAGCCTTCGGCGCTCTTGGTCAACACCTCGAGGGCCGAGTTGATTGAGCCAGAAGCCTTGCTGACCAGCCTGAACCGAGGACGACCTGGCATGGCTGCGATTGACGTGTTTGAGTCTGAGCCGATCTTGCAAGGTCATGCCCTCTTGCGCTTAGAAAACTGCATTTGTACCCCCCACATTGGCTATGTAGAGCAGGAAAGCTATGAAAACTACTTTGGTGTGGCGTTCGACAATGTGATGAACTACATCCGGGGCACACCCACCCACATCATCAACCCAGGCGCTTTGCAGGTGCGTCACACGCTCACCAGTGCCTGAGATGGAGCGCGTCGATACCGTGGTGATTGGCGCTGGCGCGGTCGGCTTAGCGGTCGCCCGAGCCTTGGCGCAAGCAGGCCGTGAGGTGATGCTGCTGGAAAAAGAAAGCACCATCGGCACGGGGGTCAGCTCTCGCAACAGCGAGGTGATTCATGCGGGCCTGTATTACGCCCCCGGCTCGCTCAAGGCGCGTTTGTGCGTGGCAGGCAAGCACCAACTGTATGCCTATGCTCAAGCACACGGCGTGAACACGCGGGCGTGTGGCAAATGGGTCGTTGCGACCGAGGTGTCTCAACAGGCTGCCTTAGATACCTTGGCCAAAAAAGCCCACGCCAACGGGGTTGAAGTGCATCGCCTCACCAGTCAAGAGGCTCGTGCGCGTGAGCCGGCCTTGTCTTGTGTCGCCGCCTTATGGTCGCCCACCACGGGCATTGTGGACAGCCACGGGCTGATGTTGGCCTTGCTCGGGGATTTGCAAGCCGCTGGCGGCTGGCTGGCAGTGCAGTCTGCGGTGGTGGGTGGAGAAGTCACGGCGGATGGCACGGTATTGCGCGTCTCCAGCCCAGCAGAGGGTGATACCGAGCTGTTGGCGCGCTACGTGGTCAACGCCGCCTCATTGCACGCCACACAGGTGGCGGCTTCCATCACCGGCTTCCCCTGCGCCTATATCCCCAAGGCGCGTTACGCCAAAGGCAGCTATTTCAGCCTCAGTGCAGCCTCTCCATTTCGCAGCTTGATCTATCCTGCGCCGCAAGACGCATGGCTGGGTATTCATTTGACCTTGGATTTGGGCGGGCAAACCCGTTTTGGCCCCGATTTGGAATGGCTAGACCCCAGTGCAATCCCTGATGCCTTGGACTACGCTGTCGCACCTGAGCGGGCGCAACGGTTTTATGCCGATGTGCGGCGCTACTGGCCTGCCTTGCCCGATGGCGCACTGATGCCCAGTTACAGCGGCATACGCCCCAAAATTCATGCTCCAGATCAAGCCGCCCCTGACTTTAGAGTCGATGGCCCCGCCGTACACGGGGTCAGTGGGTGGGTCAATTTGTTCGGTATCGAATCCCCCGGCCTCACCAGCGCCTTGGCACTGGGCGACTACGTGCGTGATGTCCTGTTGGGGTGAGCGTCAAGCAAGAGCAGGAGATCATTCTTCAGCCCGCAGACGCTGTTGCTTGTGCGTCTGTCTCGGTATCAACCCGTTCTCTGACAGCGCGCCAATTCCTGCACAATGGGCGTTTTAGGCACGATCAGGAGACACCCACGATGCAACGACGTTCCATGCTCACGGCAGGCGCAGCCGCCGCTTCCATGCTGGCCTTTCCAGCGGTCATTCGCGCCCAGTCTTTAGAAAAAACCAAAGTTGGCATTGCGGTAGGCGGTAAAAACCTGCTGTATTACTTGCCCTTGACGGTGGCCGAGCAGTTGGGCTACTTCAAAGCCGAGGGTTTGGAGGCCACCATTTTTGACTTTGCCGGTGGCTCGCGTGCGCTTCAGGCGGTGATTGGTGGCAGTGCCGATGTGGTGTCGGGCGCGTTTGAGCACACCCTGAACATGCAGCACAAAGGCCAAGCCATGCGTGCCTTTGTGCTGCAAGGCCGTGCGCCGCAAATTGTGCTGGGCGTGAACCCCAAAACCATGCCGCAGTTCAAAACGATGGCGGACCTCAAGGGCAAGAAAATCGGGGTGACCGCACCCGGCTCGTCCACCAACGTCTTGGCGAATTTCTTATTGGCAAGTGCGGGCTTAAAGCCCAGCGATGTGTCTTTTGTCGGTGTCGGTGCAGCCAGCGGTGCGGTGGCGGCGATGCGGGCAGGGCAAATTGATGCCATCTCCAACCTCGATCCGGTCATCACCTTGTTGCAACGCAGCGGCGACTTGAAAATTGTCAGTGACACGCGCAAAGTCCCCGAAGCCGATCAAGTCTTTGGCGGCCCCATGCCTGCCGGTTGTTTTTATGCGCCCCAAGCGTTTTTGGACAAACACCCTCAAACCACACAAGCCCTGACCAACGCCATCGTTCGTGCCAACAAGTGGATACAGCAAGCTGGGCCGTCCGAGATCATCAAAGTCGTGCCTGAGGCGTATTTGTTGGGCGACCGCGCCGTGTACATCGACGCGTTCATGGCGGCAAAAGGCGCATTGTCGCCCGATGGCTTCATTCCTGACGCAGGCGCGGCGACGGCCTTGAAGGCGCTGAAAAGCGCAGACCCCAAGCTGGGCGAGTTCAAGTTTGACCTTCAAGCCGTGTACAGCAACGAATGGGTCAAACGCGCCAACCAAAAATACCCCAAAGGATGAATGTGAGCGCGGTCGAACACAGTCTTGCGGCTTCTGCGCCTGCCTTGGAATTGCGCGATGTGAGCTGCACCTTCGCCCCCTCCAGCCCCAAAGCGCCACGCTACACCGCCGTGCGCGATGTGCAACTGACGGTGGGGGCAGGGGAGTTTGTCTCGGTGGTTGGCCCCACGGGATGCGGCAAAAGCACGCTCTTGAACATGGCGGCGGGCCTGCTGCTGCCCAGCACGGGCAGCGTGACGGTGTTTGGTACGCCCTTGGTCGGCCTCAATGCGCGGGCGGGCTATATGTTCCAAGCCGAGTCCTTGATGCCGTGGCGCACCGCCGAAGCGAACGTCCGCGCGGGCTTGGAGTTTCGGGGCATGGCGGCTTCTGAGGCGCAAGCCCTGACGCAAGAATGGTTGCGGCGCGTCGGCTTGCAAGGCTTTGGTGACCGCTACCCGCATCAACTGTCGGGCGGGATGCGCAAGCGCACCAGCCTGGCCCAAACCTTGGTGCTCGACCCCGACCTCATTTTGATGGACGAGCCGTTTTCTGCGCTGGACATCCAAACCCGTCAACTGATGGAAAACGAAGTGCTGGCGCTGTGGCAGCGCAAGAAAAAAGCCGTGCTCTTCATCACCCACGATTTGGACGAAGCCATCGCCATGAGCGACCGCGTGGTGGTCATGTCGGCTGGCCCCGGCGCTCGGCCCATCGGTGAATTCACCATCGACCTGCCCCGCCCGCGTGATGTGGCCGAAGTTCGCATCACCCCCCGTTTCATTGAGCTGCACCAAGCCATCTGGCAAGTGCTGCGCGATGAAGTCCTTAAAGGCTACCAACAGCAATGGACGCGCAAAGCGGCCTGATCTCTTTTTTAGATAGGTCACACGGATGTGGAATTGGATAAAACCCCGCGCCGCAACCTTGCGGTTTTGGCAAGCGGCGGTGTTGGTCTTGGTGTTTGTGGTGTGGCACGTCTTGACCACACCCGGACTCATCCCCCCCTTTTTATTTGCCAACGACCAGCAAGCCGCCTTCTTTTTTGGCGAGCCGCTGAAAATGTTTGGGCGGGTATGGGCGTGGTTCGTCACCGATGCCGACATTTACGGACATTTAGGCATCACCCTGCTGGAAACCCTGCTGGCCTTTGTCATCGGCACGGTCTTGGGGCTGGGTTGTGGCTTGTGGCTGGCTTTGAATCCGACGGCAGCGGCTATTTTTGATCCCTACATCAAAGCCCTCAACGCCATGCCGCGTGTGATTTTGGCTCCCATTTTCGCAGTCTGGTTTGGCTTAGGTATGGCGTCTAAGGTCGCTTTGGGTGTGACCTTGGTGTTTTTTATTGTGTTCTTTAACGTCTTTCAGGGCGTGAAAGAAGTCAGCCCCGTGGTGCTGGCCAACGCCCGTATGTTGGGTGCGAGTCAGCGGCAGTTGTTGCGCCACGTCTACGTGCCCAGCGCGATGAGCTGGGTGTTCAGCTCGCTGCACACCTCTGTGGGGCTGGCCTTTGTCGGGGCGGTGGTGGGCGAGTATCTGGGTTCTTCACGCGGCGTCGGCTATTTGATCTTGCAAGCCGAGGGCGCATTCGACATCAACACCGTGATGGCCGGCATCTTGGTCTTGACCGCCTTCGCCTTGGTGCTGGACGCCGCTGTCGGCTGGTTTGAACACCGCTTCATGAAATGGCAACCTCGCTCGGGTGAGAGTGAAAAGTTGTAGTATTTAAAAACGATAGTAAAAAAAGTGAGCTGCTCACGCAAGTAAAACGGAAACTCTGGCGAATTTTTATTTGAAAATAAGCCCTAAAAATACAAAAAATACCTTTTGAAACTCGTTTTTCAGCACCCAGCAGCGTTTTTTTGCCTTATGACGATGAAATTTTTAAAAAATCATCCTATTTTTTAGCCATGAAATAGCTGTAAGCCACGTATTGATTGCGTGAGCAGCTCACTTTTTTTGCTACTCTTTTGGGGACTTTGTGGGGCGCTTGACTGCCACGCAAGTCGTCGCTTACTTGGTGCCAAAAATGCGATCTCCCGCATCGCCCAAGCCAGGTACGATGTAGCCGTGGCTGTTTAAACCACGATCGACAGCGGGCGTGTACACCGGTACATCGGGATGGCGGTCGTGGAAGGTTTGTAAGCCTTGTGGACAGGCCACCAAGCAGGCAAAGCGGACCGACCTGGGTTGAGTTTGCTTGATGCGATCGACGGCAGCTACCGCAGAATTGCCAGTGGCCAGCATCGGGTCGAGGACGATGACATCGCGTTCCTGCATCTCTTGTGGCATCTTGAAGTAGTACTCCACTGCCTGCAAGGTATCGGGGTCGCGGTAGAGTCCGACGTGGCCGACGCGGGCGCTGGGAATGACGTCTAACATCCCATCTAAAAAGCCATTGCCTGCGCGCAAAACACTGGCCAAGACCACCTTCTTGCCATCGATCACCCGCGACACCATAGGCTCCAGTGGCGTTTCAATTTCAATGTCCTGCATGGGCATATCGCGGGTGATCTCATAAGCCAACATGGCACTCAGTTCATGTACCAGTTGCCGAAAGCTTTTGGTGCTGGTGTCTTTCTTGCGCATCAGCGTGAGTTTGTGCTGCACCAAAGGATGTGTAATCAGATGGACTTGACGTTGCGACATAAGAAACCCTTAAAAGCGCTTCATTATCAGTCCAACATATCAAACCCTTGGGCTTCTACGCTGATAAAAGCACGGGTCAGTTCGCCCACGGCGCCATAAAACTTGGCTTGGGGGTGTTGGGTCAGTACGTCGCAGAGCTTGGGCAGCCACGGGTGGACATGCGCACTGAAAAATCGCTGCTGCTGTGTCAAGTTTGCGACCCTTACATCATCCCCAGCGATCAAATAACGCATGACTTCAAACACATAGGCCACATGGTCTTCGGTTTCAGACATGGCCTCATCGCGCGCCAATCCCAAAGCCGCCAAGTCTGAGCGCAGCGCCGCCAGTGGTTTTTCGTTTAAGAAGCCTGCCAGATGATAAGACCCGTACAGCACCACGTCGGGTTTACCGATACCGCCAAACAGAGCATCAAATTCATCTGCCACGGCTTTTGCGTTCATGTCGCGTGCCACACCGATCAGTTGACGAAAGGGTTCTTCTAAGAAACCACCAGACAGGGGCGCTTCCGTCACCGCCATCTGCAACTGAGCCAGCCACTCGGTTTGAGGGGGCGCGTAATAGAGTTGTGACAGCAGCCCGTACAACTCGGCGCGTGCGATTTCTTCATCCAGCGCGGTAGGGGCGCGGCTACTGGGGTTGAGAGATAAATCGGTCATGGTGTGTGCGGTACGTGTTGCTTCACAGCTTGGTGATGCGGGTTTCGTTGGGGTTGGAGTAGATGTCGATGACGCGGCAGTCGCTGCACATTTTCAGGCGTTCCAAGGCCTCGCCTTGAAACATGGCGTGACCACTGAGGCGTGTCAGCATGGCCTCGATCCCTTTGGCGGTGCCAAACGGTTTACTGCAACGCACACATTGCCACGGTTGGGCACGGTGCAGGCTGTGAGCATGTTCCCGCTGGGTGGTGGGCAAAAAGCGGGGTACGAGTTGCAGGGCTTGCTCGGGGCAGGTTTGCACGCATAGGCCACATTGCACGCAATTTTTTTCGATGAGGCGAAGCTCGGGCGCATCGGGGTTGTCTTGCAAGGCTTTGGCGGGGCAGGCACTGACGCAGCTCATGCACAGGGTGCAACGGTCGGCATTCACTGCTACCGCCCCCAAGGGCGACCCCTTGGGCAGGGGCACGGCACTGGTGGACGTGGCGGGGGCGTGGCGCAGCAGGTGATCCAAGGCCAGTTCTAGCGTGGCGCGTTTGCTGGTTTGGGCGGCAAAACTGGCCCGCACAGCCACCGCTTGATGGGTCGATGGAGGCGATGGGGGAAACACAGCATCCAAATCGGTCAAATCACGGGCATCGCGCATCTCGATCAGCCGCAGGTGTTGACCGACGTAGCCCAAGCCATGCAGCAGGCTTTGAGCGACGGCCATGTGTTGCCGCAAGGTGTCGCGGTACTGCGGTGCATCAGCCGTCGTGGTCAACACCGCCACTTCTGCCGCGCCATAGGCCAAGGCCGTCAGCCACAGTTCTAGGCCGACGCTGGCGCTGTGCCACAAGGCCAAGGGCAAGACGCGAGCAGGCACGCCCCGCACTTGCCGATCCAAACTGGCGGCGCGGCCCCAATCGTCGATCAAGGCTTGGCCCTCGCTGGCGCTGTGCAGCAGCACAACGGCATCACGCCCGCCGGCGCGGGCGTAGGTGTGGAGCAGGGTTTTAAGGCGTTGCCCAAAATCGTTGGCCTTGGGGTAGGCATAAGTCAGTGCCCCCGTGGGGCAAGCGGTGGTACACGCGCCGCAACCCACGCACAGGTGAGGGTTGACCTGAATCCGTTGCAGCTTCACATCGCCCGTGATGGCAGAGGCCGAACACACCTGTACGCAGGCATCGCAGCCCACGCGCTGGTTGCGGGCATGGGCGCAGAGTTGGGCTTGGTACTGAAAAAACTTGGGCTTTTCAAACGTGCCCACGGCATCGCGCACAGCCAGAATCGCTTTGAGCAAGACGGCAGGATCAGCCCCGGGTCGCACATGCCAATAGCCTTGTGGGGGCGCGTGTTGGGTGAAAGCGGGTTGCGGGCGCAAGTCCAGCACGGCATCGAAGGGGTCGGTGTAGGTGGTGGCAGGGCGATCAAAACGAATGGCTCCAGCCACTTCGCAACGGCTGACGCAATCGCGGTGCGCTTCGCAGCGGTTGAGGTCGATTTGATAATCCAAGCCAATGGCATCCTCGGGGCACGCCATGACGCAGGCGTTGCAGCGGGTACACAGGTCTAAGTCAATTGGATTGCTGAGTTCGCGTTCTAAAGAAAATGCGCCCAACCAACCACTGAGTCGAGTGATGCGGCCTGTCAACACCGCATAGGGACGGGTTTGGCGACTCGCACCTCCAGTGGACAAGAGACTCACCTCCAGCACATCCCCCACCGCATCGGCCACCCGTTCGGCCTGCTCACTGGGGCCAATCACCAACAAACGGCCTCGGCTGTGATAGCTCACAGTCGGTACGGGTTCAGGGTCGGGCAAACGCGCCACCGCCAGCAAAGCCGCCATTTTGGGAGTGCTGCGCTCGGCTTGGCGACTCCATCCCCCCGTCTCGCGCAGATTGACAAAACGAATCGGGCGCACATCCAAGGGCATTGCACCTTCGGTTTGCTGGGCCAATTGGGTGAACAACTGGGCTTCTTGGGTGCAGGCCACCACCAGCTCATCGGGGCGACGCGCGGCTTGCTGAAACGCGGGGGCTTCGCGGCGGCACAGGGTGCGGTGTTGAACGACGGTTTCATCCAACACACGGCTGAGCGCAGCCGCATCCTGTGGCATGGTTTGGTTGCAGTTGCAGATGAGAATGGTCATGGGGATTTTAAAGTTGTTATATTTTTGATAGTTGGTTACGCTTATTTTTGTAAGCCTAAATTCTGATTTGATTGAAAATACATCACATTGTCCTTTTTAATTTCAATTTCAGTAGCTGCTTGTGCATTATTTTCAAGCGTTTCTTCCATATTTGATTTATTTTCTTCGGGTGTTGATGTGTGGACCACTTGTGACGGAGGATCATCTTCAACCAACTTCATGAACTTGGCGGCCACCATCTGCTGCAAGTCTTCGGGCAGCAGGGGACTGGGTTGGCTGTAGTCGTCGATGTAGATGTCCAGCCCGTCCATGATGTTGAAGTGCGGGTCGGCAAACAGTTTTTTGAAGGCCGCATTTTTGACCGCTGGAACGACATGACGTGCCACGAAAGGCCGAAAGTCGGACTCAGGGGTCAGCTCGGCGACATCGGCCAGTGTGGGGCCGCTGGGCGCTTGTGACTCGGGCACTGGCTGCTGTGGCGCGAGGGGTGCGACTGACGCAGCAGTCGGGGGCAGCAGCACAGGCGTGACATCTGCCCTCACAGCAGGCGCTGGCGCGGCAGGCTGTGGGGGCAGTGGGGATGGGGTGCTGCGCTGTTCGGCTTTTAACTTGGACCAGCGGCTGAAAAAACCGCCTTGACCTGATGCGTCCGTCATCTCGGTTCTCCCGAACGTGGCCCGAGTTTGTCGGTGCTGATGCGAACGGGGTTGCCAAAGCGGTCGTTCAAGGGTTTGAAGCTGTCGGGGCGTTTGCGGCGCTTGGGTTCGGGCTGGTGGTGCTGCTCGGTGAAGGCTTGCAGCCACGCCACCATGTCGGCAGGGGCATCGACACGCTCGACGGTTTCTTGGGCATCCAACCAACGTCCGGCCTCGTGGTAGCTCAGGGTGACGGCTTGGGGAATGGGCACGGGTTCGGCCTCCACCTCTGCCTCGTTCGGTACGTCCATCAAACGCCACATCACCCACACGCAAGGGTGCTCTGTGGTCAGGTTGAGGTGGTAGCCCTCGGCTTCGTCAGGGTACAAACGCACTTGCAAGCCCGGCGAGAGCCACAGGCGGGTGTGGGCGGGCGTACCCACGCCCGTTTCGGCGATGCAGCAACGGTGGGTGTGCTGCGGGGTCTGCTCGGCAGGCCACACGTCGGCCAGCACCCAGCGCCACGGCTGCCAACGCGCCATCGGGCCTTGCACGGGTTCATGCCGCATCACCACGCTCACGGTCAAACTGGGCAAGCTCATACGCTGTGTACCTCTGTAGAGGGGACTAAGGTAGCTGAGGCAGCTGGTGGGGGCGGTGGTAGGGCATCAAACACCAGTCGTTGAGGATGAGTAAAACACAGCAGCCGTTTGTGGGTAGCACGCCCCACGGCACACAAGCCCACACGTTGCGCCACTTCTAAGCCCATTTGAGTCATACCGCTGCGTGACACCACCACAGGCACGCCCATGTGTGCCGATTTGATGACCATTTCACTGGTCAAACGGCCTGTGGTGTAAAACACCTTGTCGTGCCCGCTCATGGACATCGCACCAGGTGCGTCGCTTTCTTGTTG
>DLPA01000160.1:11875-13170 GCA_002479815.1 bacterium UBA7470
GAAAGAGGCCGCAGCCATGCACCGAGCCGGCTTGCTTGTAAACGCTGTCTTGCTGCCTGATGGTTTGGGTAATGGCTTGAATGTCACTTTGCCGTACCCGCGCCGACGGGGGAAGTTGCAAGGTGTCAACCTCTTCCATCAAAGAGCCAAACATACTGCCTTGTCCGCAGCCTGTAGTGACAATGCGAGATGCGGTTTTTTCCTCAATCCGCTCCACCGCCCCGCTGCGGGTTTTGACCGCTGCCGCCCCCACGTCCCAATCGACGGTGATGGATTCGATGGCACTGAGATCCGTCACCAGCCGCTGGTTGCGCAGGTAGCCCAGCACCAACCATTCGGGATGACCGCCCAGTGTCATGAGCGTAACCAGCTCTTTTTTATCCAAATACACCGTCAAAGGTCGTTCGGCAGGAATGGCCAGTACTCGACCTTGACCGTACTCGTCCAACACGGATACTTGACAAGTCAAGGGTGCTTGTGCCGCACTCAAACGCGGGCGCAAGGCGGATTGCTCAATCTCGGCATCAAACAAAGAAGTCATGACCATCCATTAAAAAAGCCGCTCGAAGCGGCTTGAGGTGTTGCCTGAAGTTGTCAAACACGGTGACGTGATGACGGATCAGGATTTTTTGGCTGGCTCTTTGGTTGCGGGGGTGGCAGGAGCCGCCGCAGGTGCTGCTGGTGTTGCACCCGCCACCGCAGGCATAAAGGGCCCAGGGTCAGCACAGGCAGGTGTTTGTGTCGGTGGCTTGGTTTCTTTTTTCACTGCTGCCGCTGTTTTGTAGTAGTGCGCTGCCGATTTGTCCATGGCTTTGCACAGCTTATAAGCTTCCACTTTATTGCCGTGGGCGGCTTTGGCTTTGGCTTCTTCAGCTTTGGCTTTTTGCTCTTCGCTCAAGGTGGGGGTGGGCAATTTCGCCACGGCCGTACCGCTGAGCAACAAGGCGCTTAGGACGAGGGTGTGTGGAATCCAGTGTTTCATGATCGGATCGCAATCTTCAATGTTCAAAACCGGCTTACACCGATGCAGTCGCACCAGAAGTTGGCGCAGCCGTGCGGTCGGCAGGGGTGCTGCGTTGGGCGGGGATTTTTCCAGCCTTGATGTCGTTGTACCAAAGTTCGTGGTGTTCTTTGGCCCAGCCTTCGTCCACGTAGCCGGTTCTCATGGCCCCATATGCGCCTTTCACTCCTACCGTGCCCATGTAAATATGGCCCATCAAAACGGTCATCATCAAGACTGCTGCCACCGCATGAACCATGTGTGCGACTTGCATCTCGCCGCGCAAGTTACCCAG
>DLPA01000160.1:13289-14869 GCA_002479815.1 bacterium UBA7470
AAACACACGCCCCACCAGAACATCCCTTTTTCACCGGCGTTGAAGCGGTGAGAAGGAATTTCATGGTCGCCACCTAACATCCCCCCTCCTTTTTTCAGCCAAATCCAATCGGCGGCATTGGCGATGTTGTCTTTGACAAAAGTCACGACCACAATCACCAAGGACACGGCAAACAACGGCCCCACAAAGTTGTGCACGTTTTTGAGCAAGTAGGTCAGCCATCCGAACAATGTGCCACCAATGACCGGCAAAATAAAAAATTTACCAAACGCCATCACGATGCCCGACACCGCCAAGGCCACAAACGCCCCTGCGTTTGTCCAGTGGGCCGCACGTTCAAACGGCGTAAAACGTTCGATTTTTTTACCTGTATCGGCGACATGGCCACCCAGCGTACCTTTGGCTTTATAAAAAATCGCCAAGGCCAATAGCGTGATGAGCAATAAAGAACCACCGTAAGGCAAGATCCAATGGTTTCGGACTTGTCGCCATGCTTCGCCCGCATTGGTCAAGCCAGACCCTGGGTACTGCACAAAGGGCTGGATCAGATTGCCCGCTTCTGGCGCTTGAGTCACTGGCAGGCTGCTGTGGCCTGTGGCGCCTGCACCAACAGCCCGCCACATGGGCGCGTTGTTGCCGGGCTGAACTTGGGCACGTTGTCCGTTGGTTTGCTCGGCGTAGCCTGGCACAAGGTTGGCATCGGGCTTGACCTCGAAGATGTTGGCACTTTGCACGGCAGGAGCCGTGGCTTGTGCCAGCACCACAGGCGCAGCAGTGGGGGGTTCTGGGTTGGGTGCGGCGACTACCCACAAGGGCAGAGCCAGCAGTACCCCAGACAACAGGGCTGAAATGGGTTGATTCATGGCGAGGCCCCGCTTAGTTGCTCACACGCATATAGTCGCTTTGCCCGTATTGGGCGCGAGATTTGAGTTGTTGCTGCCAGCCATTTGCATCGCCCGTTTTCCAAGTGCCGTCTTTGAATACGGTGGTGGATGTACCGGTCACGGGCGCACTATCGCGCTTGGCTGCCGACAAACCGCCTTGGGTTTGGGGACGCTCGCCACAAGCGGACAAGGTAAAGACCAAAGCCAAGACACCTAAGCCAGATAAAGCGGTGCGAGCAGTACGTGTTGTCATCATGATGCGGCTCCTTCTTTTTTGGTTGCTGCAGGTGCGGCGGGTTGACCCGCTTGCTGTGACCCATAGGCCGTACCCCAACCCCATACTTCAGCGCCTTTGCCTCGTTGCACCACGCGGGTACGCATGATGTCGGCAATCACATCGCCGTCCCCGGCCAGCAAGGCTTTGGTGGAGCACATCTCGGCACAGGCGGGCAATTTGCCTTCAGCCAAGCGGTTGCGCCCATACTTTTCAAACTCGGCTTGACTGCCGTTGGCTTCAGGGCCGCCCGCGCAGAAGGTGCATTTGTCCATCTTGCCACGCACGCCAAACGTGCCTTGGCTGGGGAACTGGGGCGCACCAAACGGGCAAGCGTAGCTGCAATAGCCACAGCCGATGCACACATCTTTGTCGTGCAACACCACGCCCTCATCGGTACGGTAAAAGCAGTTGACGGGGCA
>DLPA01000045.1:0-14904 GCA_002479815.1 bacterium UBA7470
CAATCAACACAAAATAGTGTTTAATATTCAAAATATAAAAACACCTAAGCAAGAAAAGAGCGTTAAAAAGCCCGAAAGGCGCAAGGGTCGATCGGGCGGGGGTAGGTGAGGGGAAGGGAGAAATCAAGCAGTAGCGCACATGGCGGCGATAGGGGTGTTGCGGAAGACCTCGCGCAGATTTTGAGCGGCGAACTGAGCTTGGGGATGCAAGACGCTCATCTGGGCGACCTCGCGGAACGTGTCCATATCGCCCTGTTTTTTTGCTTCAAGAGCGGCGGCCTTTTGAGCTTTGAAATCGAAAGGCATATCGGCGATGGCAAAGACACTTTTATTGGTGTTTTTAAGGCGATCATAAATATCGGCGCTGCGCACGCCCACGGGGGCGACATGAAAGCCCACGGCCTTTTGCAACTTGAAGATAGCCTCAAAAGTGGAGGCAATCAAGGATGGATCCTCAATCTCATTGAAGACCACCACCACCTTCTCGGGGGGTACCCCAATGGCCAACAAACTCTGAATGGTGCGCACTGTATCGGCGATCTCTTTGAGCTTGGGTGTGACGGGCAAGACCCAAGCGTCGATCAAATCGCGGGTGATGGACAACTCGGAGAACTTCTCCAACATCAAACGTGCATCACTGGAGCCGATATCGATGACGATATTGTCCTCAGCCATGTTGATCTCATCGGCGATCGAGGCGAACAACTTGGCGGACACCTCCAAATCGGGTGTGCCATCGGCCGTGTTCTGACTCTCCACCTGCAAACGCTTGGCCTGCAAAAGAGGGGCGAGCATATGCACCGCCAACGTGGTTTTACCGGTATTGCCGGACAAATTAGTAATCACGACATTCATGGGGAACGATCCAATAAAGAAGAGGGAAGGGCAGACTTGTCCTTGTGCAACACCTCATTGACGGCTGCATCGAATACCGAATCGAAGCGAGAGCCGGTCAAATGCCCACTGGGCAAATCGACCGAAGACCCCTCAGGTGCAGGAGAAGTGGGAGCCACGGCAGCAGACACTTTTGAAAGAATTTCAGTGCTCTCAGAAGGTGCAGCAGCAAGCGCCACAGGCGTGACCGGTGCAAGCATGGGGGGAGAGCGCCGCCGGGAACGACGCCCCACCACCCGCTGATCCAAGCGGTAATACCAAGACTTGAACGATGCAAACGTAGTCCCAAAACGCTGCTCAATCGACAAAGAGGTGAACGCGACCATGGCAGAACAGCCCAAGTCATACAAAGCCCGAATCTCGGACTCGATCACTACAAAAGCAGGTTCATTCATACGGCGTTTGAGCATGGAGACAGGCGAAGGTATAAATCACAACAGCCTTGATTATACTGAAATAGAGCAATTCAGACTTAAATATATCAATTAGGTGTAATTAATCATAAATAGGTGCAGTTTGGTTAAAGAAAATAGTACATTGGAGCAGCTATGTGACATCGACCATCACATGGGGAATGCTGTCGTAGGTTTCCCCATTGAGCAGCCGCTGGAGTTGTTGCAGCGTCACACGCCGGGTGTCGATCTGCTGAAGCTGTTCGGCGATCTTCTCCAGTGACCAGCCACTGGCGTGCCAAATGCGGGCGTGCAAAATCTGCGCATAAGACAAACGCTGCGTCGAATTCGTGATCGCCTTGATGCGAAATTGCAAATCGGTTTGCCACAATTGGGCCAACTTCGCATTGCTGCAAGCGCCACGCGACAGCGACTTTGTTTGCCGCAGGCTTTGATGAATCACTTGTTCCAACAACACATGCGTGGCATCGGCATCCAAGTCCTTCATTGGACGTTTCGTCATGCTCGCCAAAAACCGCAAGCCCGCTTCACCCCCGGGAATCATGTTCAACCCTTGAGGATACAAAGGATACAAAGTGCGTTGATCCACCTCCACCTCCTCAATGTGCATCGCCTGTGCCTCGGTCAAACCGGCCCGCAGCACCACATGCTCGTGGGCATGAATCGCAAAAAACTCCTCACGCAAGGCACGATGAAAGCGTAAATACGAGCCACGACGCGCCGCCTGTAGATGTTCCGCCGCGCGTGTCTGCCAAGTCCGCCGTGTGATCCCCACATAATGCCCTGCACCCGCCACATACGCCTGCATCGAACCAGCCGTTACCCCATGCTCACGAATCAAGGCGTGTTCATACACCTGATAAGTCCCCGGGCGACACACCTGCTCCTCATACGCACGACACACCAAGGCCAAAGGCACAATAAAACTCTGCACCTGCCGTGCCCCTTTCAACACCACCACCAAATGATTGCCATGCCCACGCCGCTCCTGCATTTCTGCCATCTGCGGCATCAAACGCACCGGCACATCACGATGCTTGCGCACCTTGTGCATCTGCGTCTCGTGCAACACAATGTACACATCAAACACCGGACGGCCTCGTGCTGCAATCTCGTCTGGAATCACCGTGCCCTGCGTCGTTGGATGATGCGCATTGAGGGCATACAGATTGCACAACTGCGCCATCCCCCCAGAATGCTGCGCTTCAATCTCCTCAAAACACCGCTCCAAGGACGCATACACCGACGGATGCAAGGCAAACAACAAATGCTCAAACGCTTTCGACGAGAAAAACTTCATGACCAACTCCAAAAAAGGCCTTCTGACAGACCTCATATCTACAAATACCCTTGAATAGGGCCGAGAGTGAATACAAGATGACAAAATATCTGCTTTGAAAGTTATTTTGTCATCTTGAATGAAATTTTAGGCGACAAAATCCTATCTATCAAGACTTTTTGATGTCTTGAGTGTTATTTTTTTATTTTGAATAGAATGATTCGTTGTCATCTGTCGCGCCTAATGGGCGAAAAGAAGCTCAAGATCAGTGATTTGGCTCGTGAAACGGGGTTGCATCGGAACACGATCACATTGCTGTATCAAGAAAATGCCACACGCGTTGACATTGAGACGATGGACGTGTTGTGCCGTTACTTTTGTGTATCCATCGGGGAATTGTTTGAATTTGTGGATGTACCCCCTCAGTTGTCCTGAACCATGCCATTTCCAAAGCGGGACGTAAAGCAATGATGTTTTGTGGTGGATCGACACCGTTGGCGAATGAATTTGTGCAGCCCTATCTATCGCCACAGGCGAGTTTGGCGCAGTACGCGGCGTGGCTGGAGGAGCGCGTGGCGCAAGAAGACGTGGCGGTGCTGACGCAATTGGCGGGGATCAAAAGCGCGGATGAAATCGTCAGCGGTGCTACAGGGGCATACGATCATGGCCCTTTGGTGGCACAGGTATGGCAACGCCTGCAAGCTCAAGGCGGATTGCGACCAAGGGCGCGGGTGCATATGACGGGCGAGCGACCCAAAGCAGGACAGGTGTGGGTGTTTGCGGCGAATCTGGCAGGACAACTCAGCACGAGTGGCGCACAACTTGCCAAAGCGCACTACGGCGCACAAGCCGGACGGTGGGGCTACCAAGGCCAAGCGCCTGCCCACTCCTACGCTCTGCCCACCAAAGATGCCAAACGCAACCCTTTGTCGGTGGAACAATTCGCTCCCCATCTGAGCGAACTGATGAACTTCATCCACGCCCACCCCGAGTTGAGATTTTGCTTTGAGCGATTCAGCAGCGATGCTGCCCAAGAAGCGGCCTGCCTGCAAGCGCTGCGCCGCGTCGATCTCAACCGCTGCACACTGCCCCCCACATGGGTCAACAGCCTGTGTCCCCCTGCGATGGCCTACGCTGGAGTGGGAGACCCCCAAACCCCTGACGACATCCAACGTCAAATGCAACGCATCGCAGCCCGACTGGCGCATCTGGGTCTGAGACTGCGCACCACCCCGATGGCCGGTGCCCACAGCGCGTGGCTGGCAGGCACCATCGCGGCAACCTCCTTGGGTAGCCAACCCGTGCGGGAACGAAGAGAACTCTACCTCCCGTGGCCGAGCTACGCCCACCAACCCCAAGCCACTGTCTCATCGCCGACGAGACAAGCCGAAAGCGTCGCAAGAGTGATCTACCCTGCGTATGGAACCCATGACTCCGCCCAAAGAGCCGTACTCGCCACCCACATCCACCTTGTACTGGGCGCAGACCTGCATCAACCCATCGACCTGCTGGTGTGCTGGACAGCCGAGGGGGCACAAACCCAAGCACAAGCAGACACCAGCACCCCCACAGGCATCGCCATCGGGGTGGCACAACGCTGGAACATCCCCGTGTTCAACCTGCAACGCCCGGGACGGGTGGCAGAACTCTTTGCATACCTGCATGAACAAGGCTGGGCCAAAGCGCAGCCGTTGAGTAAATGGATGATGCACATCGGCCCCTAGGGTGGGTTTTATTCGGCTGGTCTGCTGATTAGTTGGGTCACCATATCCATAGCATCTTGAGGGATCAGCCACTGAGGACGTTGTTGTCCATCCGTGGTGTTTGCCATCAAGACCTTATTTACGAGCTAAAAATTGCCAATCCCTGTTGAACATTAGGGCGTGTCATCAAATGGGCGTGGAGGGATTTGCCGCAAAGATTTGGGGATTTCAGGGTGGTGCATGTGCGCCACAGCCGTTGGAGCAAGAGTGGGGTATGGCACAAGGTATTTGAGGCGCTGAGTGTGGACAGGGACGATGAATGGGGGATGATAGATGCGACGATAGTGAGGGCGCATCAGCACAGTGCGGGGGCTAAAAAAAAGAGGAGCAAGGCCAAGATCAAGCGATAGAGCGCAGCAGCGGGGGTTTGAGCACGAAGATACACGTGATGACAGATGCGTTGGGCAACCCCACAGGATTTCATCTGACATCGGGACAAGTGCATGATTTGGTGGGGGCAGATGTGTTGCTGCCTACGACAAAGGCTCAGAGCGTGATTGCAGACAAAGCCTACAGTGCGCAAGAGCGTGTGATTGAGCCACTCATACAAGCGGGCAAAGAGGTGGTCATTCCCAACAAAGCCAATGCAAAGAAAGACACCCAGAGTCTTTGATGAAGAGCTGTACAAGGCCAGACATGCGATTGAGAACTTTTTTGCCAAACTCAAACAATTTCGTGCGATTGCCACACGCTATGACAAAACCGCCACCAATTTCCTCGGCGGCATTCATCTCGCCTCAACCATCATTCGGTTGGTTTGATGACACGCCCTACTATCGTGAGGATAAAATTTCCTATGTACAACAGCAAAAACAATCACTTTAAAATAGTGATTGCTATTCGATAGTGAGTGATTTTAGTCCATCAACCCTAGAAAATGCAAGCACAGGTTCGGCTGTGGGGTTTTGTTTGCGTTTCGGACAGCTTTTAGATGTTTTGAACATCTCTCAAAACGAGTTCGCAAGGCAGTTGGGGTCAACCTCCGCTTTTGTCAGCAATCTGGCAACAGGAAAGTCCAAACCAGGGTTAGACTTCTTGCAAAAGATTGCAGAAACCTTTGATGTCAGCCTGGACTGGCTGGTGCTCGGCAAAGGGACGCTGCGTGGCAAGCCATTTCTTGACCCTGATGGGCACCATGTGGTGCTCCTGCGCGTCACACTCGCTCAACTGGCGGCGGCGGGCGATACCGAAGCCAGAAGGTTGGCCAATGAATTGCTTGGGAACGGTGACATCAGTAAATCCGCTTCTCCAGCTCGTCAGGCGTTACTGGATGAGTTGGCAAAAAGAACTCAGCATGGCCCATTAATCGCCATGCTTTACAACCATTACATTTCGATTCCAGATGCCGATGAGCGTGGCAATGAAGTTCTGCGTATGGCCTTGCAGCAGCTTCAACCAAGCAACAAAGATCCTCTGGCCAGCATGGTCCAATCGCTCAAACCAAGTCCATCTACTTCTGCTACAACAACGGTTGGATCGCAGATTCAATTCGGTACAAGTTCAAGGATGTCAGGACGGGATTACCACGAAAAATGAAGTTCTAATGACCATTGGATTTAGCCACAATGTTACCAAGTACACAATTTCAGATCGGACACACACCTCGTTGTGCGGCCCGTGATTACAAAGAAACGCACCACCATTGGTCAATTATTCGGCAACGGGAAATAACCGGAAATGCCAAAGAGCTGAATGACTGGGCGATAGAAAATGAGGAATTTTTCATACATCGCTTTGGATTTGATACGCCAATGGAACAAAGGCGAGACATCTTCGAACTGAAGGTGCATCTTGACCTCACAGATCGGGAAATAGCAAGGTTAAAAACAGCCGGAGCACTCACTGTTGGCAAAGGAAAAACCACTTGTTTGTGTGTGGATAGAGCACTCGCTGCTTTCGGAGCTGTTTCTTTGAGTATTGGACTGATTGCAAGTACTCTATTGGGATCAGCTTTGTTACTGGCAGGCTTACCGCCTATCAAGCAGCTATTTGGACTCACCTTGATAAGCGGCTTCTTCATTCCATTCATTTGGGCTGCATCAGCCATCAGTATTCAGCCCATACTTATCTTAAATAGTCGTGGTATTCGTCTTGGTCAGAGGTGGTATCTGCCTTTGCACATCACCGACGAGAGAAGGAATGCTGCGTGAACGACCAGCGCCAGATAGATCTGATCAGACTGGGTTTCAAGTTTGGTCAAAGCGGTCCGCATGCTGCCAGGACGATGATGTTGGATGACTTGCGTCTGCTGCTGGCGTATTCATCCCCAGATGCAAATCGCGCCGAATATGTCTCGGCTGTGGTGCATACCAATGTGCTGGGCAAGCCGACTCGAAAAGCGCGAGAACTTGCCTTTAGACACTTGTGCGCCCTCTACGCGCTTGAGCAGACAAACCCCATTTTTCGCACACTACGTCATCTGTGGGCGCTCAATGAAGCCGCCCAGCCCATGCTGGCCCTGTCCATGTCGCTTGCTCGTGACTCCCTCTTGCGCAGTACCCAGACTTTTTTTGTTTCTCTCGCACCAGGGACACCAATCAAGCGCGAAACCGTTGAAGAACTTCTCAGTGCCAACTACCCAGGGCGATTCAGCGCCGCATCGCTCAAGTCATTCGCGAAAAATATTTCCGGCACCTGGACGGCAGCAGGCCTGCTGCAAGGACATATACGCAAAACCCGCGCTTTCGTCCAGGCGCAGCCTGAATCTGTCGCTTTTTTATTGTTTCTGAGCTATCTGGAGGGCCGTACTGGTCAGAGGCTGTTCACTTCCGATTGGCTTAACTTGCTAGGCTGTGCCCCCGATGAACTGGAGGCGCTGACAAGCACCGCTTCACACCGGGGAATACTTGTTTTCATGAATGCCGGTGGGGTGAAGGAAGTGCGATTCCCCGGCTACCTCAATCCAGAAGAAGAACGCATCAGACAGGAGGTTTCAAATGACATCTAAGGTCAATAAACTGGTATCGGTCTATCGCCGACATCTCACCGTGCCTTGGCAAGCTGGATTGGCAGCCATTCAGCGCGTCATATTCGCTGTCTATGACAAAGCAGACGAGTTGAGGCTAAGAGCAAATGTCGATGAGTTTGCTTTAGCCACTCAGCAAGCTGGAAAGCAGTGGCTGCTCTTGGATGTAACCAATGCCTTTCCTCAATGGATGGCAGCTCAGGAATATCGCGAGGCTTACTTTGAATCGCCTGAAGACCTCGCGGGCTACCAAACTGGTGAGTTAATTGAGTTCATCTCCGACCTCAACGCCACACTGAAAACCCGCATTGCGGCAGAAGCTGGGCCAGATACGGTGGTCGCGCTATTGGGCGTGGGCACTTTGTTTGGGTTGGCCCGTGTATCTTCTTTGGTAGAAGGCATCAAAGATGCCGTCGAAGGCAGATTACTGGTGTTCTTTCCGGGTGAATATCATCTGGAAAACCATACTTATCGTCTGCTGGATGCCCGCGACGGCTGGAATTATCTGGCCATTCCCCTTCTGGCCCAAGAATGACCGCGTGCAATAATCAAAAAACCAAAGCAAGGATCAGTATGCTCAACAGGGACATCTACAACAAAACCCCTCAAGAAAACCGACTCGTCAACAACGGCGTGGCCGAAGTCTCCGAAGACCATTCGGATGCTGCACAAGCCATCTTGCGCTACGAACTGGAGACATTCGTTTGCGATGGTCAATACGAAAAAGGTCTTGAAACCATCCTAAGCAAGTTTTTGCTCAATCTTGACCAAGGGACATCACAGCCCGGGGTGTGGATTTCAGGCTTCTACGGCAGTGGAAAATCGCATTTGGCAAAAATGCTGCGCACTCTTTGGACGGACTACTCGTTTTCAGATGGGGCCACCGCCCGCAGTTTGGCCAAATTGCCGACAGGGGTTTTTGAACACCTCAAAGAACTCAGCACACAGGGCAAGCGCTGTGGTGCTCTTCATGCCGCTGCTGGCAAGTTGGGAGCGGGTGCGGGTGATAAGGTGCGGCTGGCCCTGCTGGGCATCGTTTTCAAGTCCAAAGGACTGCCCGAGCAATACAACCAAGCGCAACTCGTATTGTGGATGGGGCGTGAAGGCATTCAACAAGCGGTGGAGACCGTGCTGACAGCGGCTGGCCGCAGTTTGGCCCAAGAGCTGCCCCACATGTACGTGTCCAGCCATCTGGCAAAGGCACTGCTGAAGGTACGCCCTGGCATGGCGCACACCGAAGCAGATGCACGCAAGTTGCTCAAAGAGCAGTTTCCGCAAGTGACCGATGTATCGAGTGAGCAGATGACCACTGCATTGCACGCTGCGCTGGCTGTGGAAGGCAAGTTCCCGCTGACCCTGGTGGTGCTGGACGAGATGCAGCAGTACATCGGCACCGATGCTGAAAAGGCATTCCAAGTTCAGGAAGTGACTGAAACCCTCAGCAACCACTTCAACGGCAAGCTGTTGTTTGTGGGCACGGGCCAATCGGCCCTGTCCGGCATGCCCAACCTACAGCGTCTCATGGGGCGGTTTCCCGTTCAGGTCATGCTGGGCGACTGGGATGTCGAGAACGTCACCCGGCAAATCATTCTGGCCAAAAAACCATCGGCCCAGCCCCAAGTGGAGAATGTTTGGCGAGCCAATCTGGGGGAAATTTCCCGCCATTTGCGCGGCACCAAACTCGAACACGTCACAGACGATGAAAGCGTTCTGACCTCCGACTATCCGCTGCTGCCGGTGCGGCGGCGCTTTTGGGAGCGGGTGCTTCGCACCATTGACACCACGGGCACAGTGTCCCAACTGCGCAGCCAACTGCGCGTGGTTCACGAAGCCGTGCTGGCCACTGCGGATGCGCCTCTGGGTCATGTGGTTTCAGGCGATTTCCTGTACGACCAGATTGCTGCCAATCTGATGTCAACCGCTCAGTTGCCGAAAGAGGTGTTCGAGAACGTCCAACGTTTTGCAGCGGGGAATGAGCAGGCGCAGCTCAAAGGCAAGCTCCTCAAGCTGGTCTATCTGATCAACAAACTGCCTGCCGATGCTGCGATGGACATTGGCCTGAAGGCAACGGAGGGGGCACTGGCAGACCTGCTGGTCACCGATTTGTCTGCCGGTTCGTCTGAGCTGCGCAAAAAACTGCCTGTCTTGCTCGATGAGCTGCAAAACAAAGACCGTCTCGTGATGGCCATTGCTGGTGGCAGCGGCACCGAATATCGGCTGCAAACACGCGAATCCAGCGCGTGGTACGACGAATTCCGCGCCCAAGAAGCCGAACTCAAAGCCGCTCCACAAAGGGTGGAGCAAAAGCGGGCTGATTTACTCAAATCCCGTTTAGGTGAGGTGCTGAAAAAAGTCCGTGTTGCGCAAGGCAAAGACAATGTTGAACGCCGTCTTGCACCCATCTATGACGATGTTCTACCTAAAGACCACGAAAAAAACCTCTATCTCTGGATTCAGGACGGCTGGCAGACCGAAGAAAAATCTGTCATCGCTGAAGCAAAAGCGAAAAGTTCAGACAACCCCACGCTCTTCGCTTTTCTGCCTGCCCAGCACAAAACTGAATTGACTAATGTCATCGTGGCACTGGAAGCCGCACGTACCACGCTCCAAAAAAGAGGCAGCCCTTCCACAGAGGAAGGCCGCGATGCACAGCGTTCCATGGAAAGCCGTCAGCGCACCGCAGAAAAAGAGCTGACCGATTTGCTTGAGCGACTGCTCGCTGGTGTGCGCGTGTTCCAGGCCGGGGGCCAAGAGGCCTCCGATGGCAACAACCTTGCTGACCGCATCAACAGCGCCGCCAAGTCATCAGCCATTCGCTTGTACAACCAATTCGACACCGTCGACCACGACCATTGGGGCAAGGTGGTGGATGAAGCCCGCAAGGGCAATCTGGAAGCCCTGAAAGCTGTGGGGCACACCCTGGAAGCAGACAAACACCCGGTCTGCCAAAAGGTGTTGGCCTTCATGGGACCAGGAAAAACCGGCGCTGAAATCCGTAACAACTTTGATTCGCCACCGTATGGCTGGCCTCGCGATGCCATTGACGGTGCGCTGTACGCCTTGCTGGCTGCGGGCCATATCAAGGCGACCGATGCGGCCTCTAGGCCCGTGGATGTTAGAAGTCTGGATCGCGCCAAGCTCACTCAGGCAAACTTCAAGCGTGAAAGTATCCACATCACGCCGTCACAGCTCATCAAAATCCGGGGGCTTTTCAGTAACGTGGGCGTGCCTTGCCAGCCCAAGGAAGAACTGACCAAGGTGCCAGCCTTGCTGGCAAAGCTGCGCGACCAAGCCTCCAAAGCCGGTGGCCCAGCCCCCGCGCCTGAGTTGCCCAAGCTGACCGTGCTGGAAGCAGTGGAAGCCCAAACAGGCAATGCCCAGCTTCTGGAGTTGTTCACGCGGTGCGATGAAATCACCGGACTGTCCAAATTCTGGAACAAAACGGCAGAGGATATTGCCAAACGCTTGCCCGCATGGCAACGCTTGAACGACCTGTTACGACACGCCAAGGTGCTTGGCCCCTATGCCGAACTCAAGACCGAAGCCGATGCGATCCATGCGCAGCGCAGCTTGCTGTCCGACCCAGACCCTGTACGACCACTGCTGGACAAAACGGTTGACCTGTTGCGCCAAGCGGTTCAAGCCAAACGCGATGCCTTGGAGCAAACCTACCAGCAGCACTTGACCCAACTTCAGGCGGATGCGGACTGGTGCAAATTGACCGAGGGCCAGCGCACAGAACTGATCGCCCAGCACAAGCTGTCGGCACCTGCCATGTTGCCCGTTGGCACGCCTGAGCAACTGCAAGATGCTTTGGACGAATGCGACCTCGACCACTGGGTGTCCAAAACACAAGCCTTGCCTAGCCGCTTTGAAGCCGCAAGACACGCCGCCGTGCAACGCCTCAAACCCAACGTGGTTCATGTTAGCTTACCCAAACGCACCCTGAACAACGAAGCTGAACTGACGGCTTGGCTGGTTGAGGTTGAATCGTTGTTGAGTGATCAATTAAAGCAGGGGCCTGTAGCCCTGTGATGTGAAGGATTCACCCATGTTGACCCAACTTGCGCTTGCCAATTTCAAGAGCTACCGCCAGGCTTCGCTGCCTTTGGCGGCACTGACTTTTTTGATCGGTGCCAACGCTTCTGGCAAGAGCAATATGCTTGAAGCCATGCGCTTGCTGAACTGGCTGGCCAAGGGAAACCGACTGGATGATATTGCCCGGGTCATCGAAGGTAGCGATGCCATTGTGCGAGGTCAGTCGCGTGATCTTTTCCGAGACCCTGCGCAGCCCTTCGTTTTGAGTCTGCATTTGGTTGATGCACCGGATGGATGGGGTGACTTCGAGATCAGCCTAGTGATGCAAGCCGATCAACTCACAGTGATGGGTGAAAAAGTCTCCCAAACGACACAAAAAATTCCTCTGTACACGGTGGATGGTATACCCAACCCGCACACCGACGAAATCAGCGTTGCCTACAACAACTTTAAGCGTGGGAGTAAGAAACCGCACATCCCCTGCTCCAATCGACAGGCCATCTTTTTTCAGTTGGAAACGCCAGGGCGTTTTGAGGCAACTCACATCGAGAGTCAGAGAATCATTCCTGCGGTGACAAAGAGCCTGCGCGAGACGCTGCGCCAAATCGTTTTCTTGGATCCGCACCCCTCACTGATGCGTGACTACGCCCACGCCCGGGATCACACACTGCGTGAAGACGGCCGCAACCTTTCAGCGGTGCTCTTCAAAATTGCTCAGACTGAAGCAGGTAAGCAACAAGTACTGGACTTCATCCGTTCCCTACCTGAGCAAGACATCGTGGACTTGAAGTTCATCGAAACTGAGCGTCAGGATGTCATGGTGCGCTTGGTCGAGTCTTTCGGTACCCAGCAACGCACGGTGGATGCACCCCTGCTCTCCGATGGCACCTTGCGCGTACTGGCCGTGGGTGCTGCACTGCTCACCGCTCCAAAGGGGGCATTGGTTGTGATTGAGGAAATCGACAACGGTGTCCACCCCAGCCGAGCTGACTTGCTGGTGCGGCAGATTCGGCACATCGCGACCGAACGTGAATTGCGTGTACTGCTCACCTCGCATAACCCTGCCTTACTGGACGCTTTGCCAAACGAGTCTCTGGCCGATGTGGTGTGTTGCTACCGCGATCCGCAGGAGGGTGACAGTCGCTTGGTGAGGTTGGGTGACATGGTTCGCTACCCAGAGCTGGTGGCCCAAGGTCCGCTGGGACAACTGATGACGCGCCGCGTGATTGAGCACTTCGTTAAAGACACCACAACCCCCGAGCAACGCAAGGCTCAGGCCCTCAACTGGCTGGCGACCCTGAGCGTTGAGGTCACGCAAGAAAGTGACGCATGAGTGCCATTTGTCTGATAGATACCAGCGTCTTTGTCGAGTTACTCAACGTGCCGAACAAGGCTGGCAAACACAAAGAAATTTTGGGTTTGTTGACGCAGCGCGTTGATAGGCAGGAATCTTTGTTCCTGCCAATGGCCACCATTTTAGAAACCGGTAACCACATAGGGCAAAACGGCGATGGTGGTGCACGCCGGGCCTGCGCAACGCGTTTCGTAACGCAGGTCGAGGCGGCATTGAATGGGAAATCTCCTTTCACTCCGATCAACTTTTTGCAAGCCGATGCGCTGCGCGTCTGGCTGAAGGAATTTCCCGACCACGCTGCCACCGGAAGTGGTCTGGGCGACCTGTCCATAGTGCATGACTGGAAGCGTTTGTGTCACCAGCACCGCGCTCGCCGTGTTTACATTTGGTCGCTGGACGCTCATCTCTCCGCCTACGACCGCGCCCCCGAACTGTGAGACCCGTCCTGATATGTCCACGACCACTCCTAACCACCCCCTGCCCAAACCCCAACGCACGCAGCTTGAAAACACCGTCAAAGCTGCCCGAGAGGTGGCGGAGAAGGCCGCCTCGGCTGCCCTTGCTCAATGGGCCGTGGCCGATGCCAAAGCGCCCGACTACCTCACCGAGTCGCAGCGGTTTTTAAGAAGAAAATTGCGGTCTCACGCTCGCATATTGGGTGATGTCAGCTATCAAAATGGGACTATGGATGTGCAGCATCTCGTGTGGGAAGTCGCCTACGAGCACTGGCATCGCATGTTGTTTGCCCGCTTTCTGGCTGAAAACGGGTTGCTGTTGTGGGAAGTGGGCGCAGCGGTGTCGCTGGAAGACTGTGCAGCCTTGGTGCAAGAAACCGACCCCGCCATGAACTTGGGGGCCAAAACCCAATGGGAGCTGGCGGGCAAGCTGGCCGCGCGCATGTTGCCGCAGGTGTTCAAGCCGCACAGCCCTGTGTTTGAACTGAGCTTTGCCCCCGAGCACCAGCGTGAATTGGAGCGCCTGCTGTCCGCGCTTGCACCCGACGTGTTTCAAGCCAGCGACAGCTTGGGCTGGGTGTACCAATTCTGGCAAGCCAAGCGCAAAGAGGAGGTGAACGCCTCGGAAGTGAAGATCGGCGCAGACGAGCTGCCCGCCGTCACCCAGCTCTTCACAGAGCCGTACATGGTGGATTTTTTGCTGCACAACTCGCTGGGTGCGTGGTGGCACACACGGCACGGACAGCGCCCCCCCCACACCCCCTGTCCTGTGCCCTTGCCGTATTTGCGCACGCTGGAAGACGGCACGCCTGCCGCTGGCCGCTTTGAAGGCTGGCCCGACACGCTGGCCGAGTTCAAGCTGCTCGATCCCTGCTGCGGCTCCGGCCACTTTTTGGTGGCAGCCTTCCTGCTGTTGGTTCCCATGCGCATGGCGGCTGAAGGGCTGAGTGCCGAACAAGCCGTGGATGCCGTGCTGGCCCACAACCTGCACGGGCTGGAGATAGATGCCCGTTGTGTGGAAATTGCCGTCTTCGCGCTGGCCCTGACCGCATGGCGTTACCCCGATGAAAACGGCGACCCGCTGGGCGTGCGTGCCCACATGCCCACGCCACAAGTGGCCTGCTGCGGCCTCAAGCTCAACGCCAGCGCCGACGACTGGGCGGCCATGATTCCGGCATCGCTATCAAATAGTGAGCTTCTTACGCAAGATTTGAAAGCGTTACAGGCCAATTTTGCTCAAGCCCCGTTGTTGGGCAGCTTGCTCGACCCCACGCGGTTCATCAAAGACGATCTGGCCACCTCCAACGTGCAGGCCTTGCAGCAACTGGTGACGCAAGCACTGGCCCGCGAAACCCCAGCCACCCCCGCGACAGAATCCGACCGCGACCGCAACGGCAGCACCCTAGAACTGGCCTTGGCCGCCCGTGGCTTGCTGGATGCCGTGCGCCTATTGAGTGACCGTTACCACTTGGTCATCACCAACGTGCCCTATTTGGCGCGGGGCAAGCAAAACGACACGCTGAAAACCTACTGCGAAACCCATTACCCCGAGGCCAAAAACGATCTGGCCAACGTGTTTTTGGAACGCTGTTTGGAGTTGGCCCATCCCCCCTCTCCCAGCGGGAGAGGGGCAGGGGGTGAGGGCGTGGTGCAAATCGTCATGCCGCAAAACTGGCTGTTTTTGACCAGCTACAAAAAGCAGCGCGAATCGCTGTTGAAGCGGGTGCAGTGGAATTTGCTGGC
>DLPA01000045.1:15081-15934 GCA_002479815.1 bacterium UBA7470
CGCAGGAAAAGGCGGTGCTGCTGCGGGAAGGGGCGTTGGTGGCAGTTAGCCAGAAGGGGCAGTTGGGGAATCCGGACGGACGAATAGTGCTAGGAGAGATTGACCAAGGCACACTCCTTTCAAAATTCGCGACGAGCCATCATGGGCTCACCACGGGAGACACTCCCCGCATGCAAGTTTGTTTCTGGGAGCTGCACTATTTGGATGGCGGATGGATTCGCTTTCAAGGCACTTCAGACACAACACAACATTTCGGTGGAAAAGAAAGCCTATTGCGATGGAACGACGGTGCAGGGGCCATTGATGAACTTCAAGGCGCACGTAAGGATGGAACTGCAGTCTGGGGGAAGTCTGGGGTTGTCATTCGGCAGATGCGGCACTTACCGGCATCTCTGTACCAAGGTGATGCCTTTGACAACAACACGGCCGTCCTAGAGCCAAATAACTCAGGGCATTTAGCTGCCATCTGGTGCTTCTGTTCATCTCCTGAATACAACATTGCGGTACGTCAGATTGACCAAAAGCTGATGGTCACAAACTCCACACTGGTCAAAGTCCCCTTCGACCTGGCCCACTGGCAACAAGTCGCCGCCGAGCGCTACCCCAACGGCCTGCCCAAACCCTATTCCGACGACCCCACCCAATGGCTGTTCCACGGCCACCCACAGCCCGCCACCGACCCACTGCAAGTGGCAGTCGCCCGCTTGCTGGGCTACCGCTGGCCCGCCGAGACCGACACGGCGATGGAGCTGGCCGACGAAGCCCGCACTTGGATTGCCCGTTGTGACCAACTGGTCAAACACACCGATGACGATGGCATCGTCTGCCTGCCCTCGGTGCGCGGCGAAACACC
>DLPA01000201.1 GCA_002479815.1 bacterium UBA7470
AGCTGTTAGTGCGGTTTGGTATGCCTGCTGGGCAAGGCAGCGCGGGGGCCGCACACAGACACGCTGCCTATGGAGTGGGTGATTGGGCGGTGGCCAACAGCGCCAAACTCTCGCTCATCACCTGCGGGTGATCGACCAGCGCTACGTGACCCACCCACGGCAGATGGCGCGCCTGCGAGCCGGGCAACACCGCGGTGCCCAGAGGAAAGACGATGTTGTCGCCCTCTGAATGCCAGCAAGTGAAGTGCGCTCCTAGATTTGCGTCCTCGCTTTGAGCCAAGGCGTGCAGCCATGCGCTGTGCTCCTGCATCTGTCGTGCATTGGTGCTGTGCCCCCAACGCCCCAGCCATGTGCCGTGGTGGGGCGTGCCTAGGGTGACGATGTGGGCCACACGCGCCAGCGCATGGGGCGTCGCCCGCAGCCATGCCCGCATCGCCAAGCCGCCCATGCTGTGCGCCACCACCAGCGGCGGCAGCCCCGTCAAGTCGGTCAGGCGTTGCACGGCTTGGTCGATACGCTCGGGGTAGTCGTCGATGCTGCCCCAAATCGGCTCTAAATTCACCGCGACAAAGGGATGCTGGCGGCGCGTCAATTCGGCCATCCATGGCTGCCACAACCCGCGATTGCACACATAGCCATGCACGAGCACGACCCCGCGCCGGCCCGCCATCGTCGCTGATGCCGATGCCGATGCCTTTGATGCCGACGCATCGGGCCACCGCCGCCAGCACCACGGCTGCCACCACATAAAGCGCAGCAACGACACCCACCACTCGCCCAGCCACGCCCGCCACGGCCCCCAAGCGTCCGCCGTCAGCACCGCCCCACGCTGCCGACTGACGGCGATGGACAAATACAGTTGTAGCGCCAAGATCAAGGGGTGCAAGGCCAACAGCCCTAAAGCTGCCCAAAACGTCCACGGCGCCTCCCTCATCCACCCCCAACTCAGCAAGCCCCCCATCACCCCCAAGCAGCCTAGGCCGATGCCTTGCTGCCAACGGGCGATGGTGGAGGTGTCAGAACCCAAAATTGGCGAAACAGAATGAGGTGTGGACGACATGGTGAGCAATTGGAACGGAAAGGAGGAGCAACGAGCGAGGCAAGCCCATAAAAAGCATAGTAAGAAATGTGAGCTGCTTACGCAAGCTTTACGGGCACTTTGGCTGATTTGATACTCAAAAATGAACTAGAAAGCATAAAAAACAACCTCGAAAGCCCTGTCCGGCATCGCCACACGGCCTGAAAAGGCGGTTGGGATGGTTTTTTTAGGCTTTTTTTAAGATTTAAAATGGCTGTAACTCACGTATTACTTGCGTAAGCAGCTCACTTTTTTTGCTACTGTTTTTCATCTAGGCCAGCGCGTGCGGGACGCGGCCTAGGCGTTGGATGAGGTGTTGGGTCAGGCGGTTGACCAGTCCGTAAATCGACAACTGGGGGTTCGCGCCGATGCTGGTGGGAAACAGCGAGCCGTCGTGGATGGATAAGTTGTCGATGTGCCAATGCACGCCATCGGGTCGCGTCACGCCTTGGCTGGCGTTGGCCGCCATGCCGCAGCCGCCCATGACGTGGGCGCTCACCACACGGGTTTGCAAGGCCACCATCGGCAGCGCCTCGATCATGGCCTTGGCCTCGCGCCACGAAGTGGCGGCTTGGGCTTGCTCATGCACGGGCAAGACGTGCGATGCGCCGGCGGCGAATTGCAGTTCTGCCATCGTCAGCAGGGCGCGGCGGGCGGCATCCATCACCGCCTCGTTCAGAGGGTAGTCCAGCAGGGGCGAGCCATCGTCGCGCAGGCGCACCCGTCCGCCTTGCGACTGCGGCGCAAAACCATCCCGAATCAGGGCCAGCAAGATGTGTTGATGGGCAAATCGGCCCAACATGGCGGCCTGCGCCTGCCCAAAACCCGGAATGCTGGAGGCAAAAATAACGGGGTGAATCGGCGGCGCTTCCAGCTTGTAGCCCAAAGGCCCGTCGATGGGATCAACGCCCAAAAAGTGATCGGTGTAAATGGTTTGGGGCGCTCCCGCCCAGCCTTCCACACGCTGCGGCATATCGGCGGCACTCATCACCACCGGATGCAAAAACGTGCGTCGCCCCAACACGCCATGCGGATCGGGCGCGCCTGAGCGCAGCAAAAGCGCGGGCGAGTTGATGGCTCCTGCGCAAAGCACGACGTGAGACGCTTTTATTGTGATCGCTTTTTGCGCTTGATTGACGTGGCTTATCGCCATGATGGATTCAATTTTCCCCTCGCGCAGCACCAGGCGTTCGGCGCGGGTGTTGACCAAGAGCGTGGCCCCATGCGCCAGCGCGGTGGGCACGCCTGTGAGCAGTTGCGACTGTTTGGCGTTGGTGGGACAGCCCAGTCCGCAGGAGCCTAAATTCCAGCAGCCCTGCACATTGCGCAAAATCGCGGCGGCGGCGATGCCCAGTTTTTGAGCGCCTTTGCGCAGCAACTCGTTGTTTTCGTTGGGCAGTGTCACCCAAGTGCTGACGTGCAAGCGCCGTTCGGCCTGCTGAAAATAGGGCGACAGCGCGTCGTCGGTCAACTCGGTCAGGCCGTAACGCTCACGCCAAAAGGCCAAGGTGTCGCTGGGCGTGCGAAACGAACTCGTCCAGTTCACCGTGGTCGATCCGCCCACACAGCGCCCTTGCAAGATGTTGATGGCTTTGTCGGCGGTTTTGCGGGCGGCGCTTTCTTGGTAGAGCGTGGGGTAGGCCTCGCTTTCCAATTGCCGAAAGTCGCGGCTGGTTTTCAAAGGCCCGTCTTCCAGCATCAGCACTTTCAGCCCCGCCCGCGCCAACAGCTCGGCACTGATGCCACCGCCCGCGCCCGTACCGATGACCAAGACATCGCAGTCCAGACTCGTCGGTACGGCGGTTTGAGGGTCGTGCCCCAAAACGCGCCAACCCGAGGCGAGACCCGCCTCCCAAGGATCAGGTAATTTGCTCATAAGTCCATAGGGCCAGGGTAATCCAGCACCTTCCATGTAGAGGGATGGGAGAAATACGCCGCGCCCACCAAATCGTGCAGGGCCACATACGCTTGCTGGCGCAGCGCAAGGCGGCTGGAGCGCATGGCTTGCAAGCCCGCTTGAATCTCGGCCACCGAAGCCTGCGACCACTCGCTGTCCACACCCGCCAGCCCACGCCGTCCTACCGACGTGCCCAGCAGGGTCAAGAGTTGCGAGAGTTCGGCCTGTGCGTGCGGGGGCAGGGCGGCGACGGCGGCGGTCAGGCGGTCCAACAAACCCGCCAAGGCTTGGGTCTGCGCCGTGGCCTCTGTGGGCAAAGTGCCGTCCAACAAGGCGCGGCCTAAGGCGTGCCAGATGGCTTGGGCGGAGGCAGAAAACTGGCCGCCCTCCCATGCCACCGGTGGACGAGCGAGCCAAGCGCCGCCCACCGTCAAGACCACGGCCGAAGCCAAGCCCCCCTTCAACCACGTTCGGCGTGTGGTCAGGGGCGGGGTTTTTTGAGCTGTTTCTGTGCTTGTCATGACTGCCGACTGTGCCGCAGCCTAGGGGGTGATGGGTAGATGGCGCTCTCTACATCGGCCTGGATCGAGTCACCTGTGTGCCATCGCGCACCAAAAGAACAGGACCGAACGCGGATCAAAGCAACCGAATGCAGCCAACCGGTATAGGACAATGAGGCCCATGAGCCAAGCCGTCATCCTGCGTCAACACCTGGCACGCGTCGAACAACTGCGCCAAGAGGAGCGATCCCCCGCCGTGCAATGCGCCTGGCAGGTGGTGCGGCGCGTGCAAGTGCAACGCTTTCGCGCCACCTATGCCGATTTTTTAAGCAACGGTCGTCATGCACCAGCCGCACAGTTTTTCTTGTCCGAGCTGTACGGGCAGCACGACTACAGCCAACGCGACGCTCAATTTGGCCGCATTGCTGGCGCGATAGAGCGCCTGTTTCCGCCTCATGTCATGCGCTTGGCGGTGCAGATTGCACAAGTACACGCGCTGACTGAAACAATGGATTGGGCAATGGCGACGGCATGGGCATCGTCTGCACATGCGCCCCCCCTCCTGGCGGCCCAGTCCACGCCCCATCGACCGCTTGCAGCCAGTGCCTTGGCAGCAGGCTACATTGACGCATGGCGCACGGTGCAGCGTTATGACGATCGGCAGCGCCAGCTCGAAGCCGTCTTGGCGCTGGGCGAGCAACTGACGCGGGTGGTTCGGATTGCAGGACTGAGAACAGCCCTCAAGCTCATGCGTCGCCCTGCGCAAACAGCAGGGCTGTCGGCTCTGCAAGCCGTGTTGGAACAGGGCTTTGATGCGTTCGCTGCCATGGGCAACACGTCGGCTTTTTTAACAGGGATCACCGACCGCGAAACCCATTGGCTGGCTACGCTGCACCACGATACCCCATTCGCCACCGCCGCTCAGCGCTTAGAAGTGGCCTTGCGAGCCGTCGTCCCGGCGATGGACTGACCCATCACTCATGCTCTTCTTTTGTTGGCCCCATGCTTGAACTCACCCGTTTTACTTGTGAATACATCGACCGCGAGGACCGCATCCGTCTGCTGGGCGAAACCGTTGAAGGCACGACAGTGGTGCTGTGGCTGACCCAACGGCTTGTGCTGCGCTTGGTACCGCATTTGTGCGAGTGGGTAGAAAAAAACAGCACTGTGGCAGGTTTTTTCACCGATCATCTGCCCGGTCAAGCCCAGTTGTGGCAAGGCTTTGCGCAGCAAGCGGCGCAAGCGGAACTCGCGCCTCAAACCCCCGTCACGCTTCAGCCCCACGCGCCACGCTGGTTGGTGGTGGAAGTGGATGTGAATGCCAAACCCGAACACATCAGCCTGTGCTTCAAAGGCGATGAGGGCCTGAAAACACCCAGTTTGGCTGAATTTTTACTGGCGCAGGCGGTACAACCCCATTCCGCCAGCGTTCCGTCCAACGCGAGCACCGCGCAGCCTGTGCTGACCGCGCGCAAGGCAAGCATCGTTCTGACAGCGGTGCAATTGCGGCAGTGGTTGTCCATCGTGCATCACCAATGCCAACAGGCCCAATGGCCCTCGTCATGTTGGCCAGACTGGTTGCAAGACGCACAACAGACCTCGCTCAGCGAAGACCCTCCCCCGCCCACGCTGCTGCACTAAAACCGCTCCAGCTCAGGGTGCTTGATCTGTCCAGCCCGTACCAGCATCTTGCCGTACTCGGCACAGCGGTGTTTGGTGGGGATGACTTTGCCCGGGTTGAGCAGGCCTTGTGGGTCGAAGGCGCGTTTGAGGCCGAACATGGCTTCGTTTTCTTCGGCGGAGAATTGCACGCACATGCTGTTGAGCTTTTCGATGCCCACACCGTGTTCACCCGTCACCGTGCCGCCCATCGCCACGCTGGTTTCCAAAATGTCTGCGCCAAACAACTCGCAGCGGTGCAGTTGGTCGGGGTCGTTGGCATCGAACAAAATCAAGGGGTGCAGATTGCCATCGCCCGCGTGAAACACGTTGGCACAGCGCAATTGGTATTTCTTTTCCATCTCCTGAATGGATAGCAAGATGTCGGCCAAACGCTTGCGTGGGATGGTGGAATCCATGCACATATAGTCGGGGCTGATGCGTCCGCTGGCGGGGAAGGCGTTTTTGCGGCCGCTCCAAAAGCGCAGGCGTTCGGCTTCGTCGCGGCTGACGGCAATGGCGGTGGCCCCGCAGCCGCGCAGCACCGCGCTCATGCGTTCGATTTCTTC
>DLPA01000085.1:0-12038 GCA_002479815.1 bacterium UBA7470
ATACGCTTCGTCATGGACGACCGCATTTTCCAAACGCCCGTGCTAGGCGCTTTGTTTCGCTTGGCAAAAGCCATCCCCATCGCGCCCAAATCTCAAGACCCTGCCGCGTATGAAGCCGCCTTTGAAGCCAGTGCCGCCGTGCTGCGCGAGGGGGATTTGTTGGCGATTTTCCCTGAGGGCGGCATCACTCGCGATGGGCAATTGCAGCCCTTCAAAGCCGGCATCATGAAAATTTTGGAGCGTGCCGAGGCCGATGGCGTACACGTCACCGTCGTACCGATGGCGCTCATCAATTTGTGGGGATCGTTCTTCAGCCGCATCGGTGGTGTAGCGATGAGCCGCCCCTTCCGCCGAGGCTTCTTCAGCCGCGTTGGCCTGAACGTCGGCATCGCCCTCGCCCCCGCACAAGTCAGCCCTGAAGCTTTGCAGGCCGAGGTTCAGCGTTTGCTGGCGCAAGGGCTGAAAAACAAAAATACAAAATAATTCATATAGTTATACCACCGTATGTGTCGCTGTTCAGGATCCGACTGTCTGTGTCCAACCGTAGGGATGGAAAAACAAGCCACATCCGATTGGCAAAGAACGACGATTTTTATGACAAGAATCCGCATTCTTGTCCTTGTTTGCACCTAAGATAGTGCGCAAATGCTCAGTTGTGTTTGAGCGGGTACTGTATCCATCTTCGTTTTTCTTAGTTTCAAACCATGCAAATCGATAAAAAAACCTTTGACGGCATCACTGTGTTGCGAATTCAAGAGGCCCGCATCGATGCTGCGCGTGCGCCTGCGCTGAAGCAAATGTTGCTGAGTGCTTGCGAGGCGGGAGAGACGCGAATCGCCATTGACCTGAATCAGGTGGAATTCATGGACAGCAGCGGGTTGGGTGCGTTGGTGAGCGTGCTCAAAACCATAGGTGCACGTGGCGATTTGGTACTGTTTGGTGTGAAGGGCTTGGTCGGCGACTTGTTCAAAATGACGCGCATGAACCGTGTGTTTGTCATCTCGGACGATGAAGAGACCGCTGTCAGAAAACTCAATCCTTGAAATTGGCCCGCAATGCTTTTTTGCTGGCACAAGGCAGATCGTTGGACTTATGTTGCCTTAAGGCTCCGTCATCATGGCCACTACTGATTCACGCAGCGCAACTCGTACCGTAGATATAGACAGCCAATTGACCCAAGTCGCTTTGGTGGCAGAGGTTTGGCAAGATTTTGTGAGGCAGCATCAGATTCCTGCTGAAGCCGCCCCTTTTGAGTTGGCGTTGGTCGAATGGATCAACAACGTCATCGAACACGCCTACGAGATGAAAGCAGGTCACTCCCTTTCGGTGCGGCTGGAGTGGGACGGTCAAGCGGTTCACGCTTTTGTCCGAGATTGCGGTCATCCGCTCCCCGCACAATCTCTGGAGCAGCCACGCGATCTTCCCGGAGAAGACGGTGATGCACTAGAGTTGTTGCCAGAAGGGGGATGGGGCTTGTTTCTGATTCAACAAATTTGCGATGTCTGCGAATACACCTCAGGAGATGAGGGCAACGAGGTGCATTTGGCGTTGTCGTTGCAAGATATGACTTGAATCGTAAACAGGGCGAATCATGATGCAACGCCACCTTCAAAAGGCGCTCAAGCAAATCACGACAGCCCTTTGCTTGGCCAAGCTGGTATGGTACGGATGGCTGGTCGGTGGGCTATTCCTCACCATCACAGGCTCTGTTTGGGCTCAAAGCGTCCCTCAGTCTGCTTTACCTGCTTGGCAGACTTCACCCTGGCTGCTGAATGGGCAGTGGCAATTTTTAGACGGTAATTTGCGTCCCATGCACCCCTCGGCGGTCGATCAGTTGTCTGGCTGGCAAGCCATGACCGTGCCGGCCAATTGGCATACCCAAGGCACAGATCATCACGGTTGGGCTTGGTACAAGCGCAGTTTTGAGTTGAGTGCCGAAGAAGCCCAGCGTTCGGCTTTCTTGCAATTCGATGGGGTGGACTACACCGCCGATGTCTGGCTCAACGGCCACTATTTGGGCCATCATGAGGGCTATTTTCAGTCTTTCGGCTTCGATGTCAGTGCGGCGTTACAAGCAGGGCGTAACACCTTGCACGTCTTGGTCAACAGCCCTTTGGAAACCCCACAAGCGTGGTCTTTGCGCAAGCGCCTGATCAAGGGCATTTTCAGCCATCACGACACTCGTCCAGGTGGTGCGTGGTCGGTGCGTGGGCAAGAGCAAAACACAGGCGGCATTTGGTCTGACGTGCGCTTGGTGTGGCATCAGGGCGTGCGTGTGTCCGACTTGCGCGTCACCCCCACCCCCATTCTTGGAGCCGATGCCAAGATCGATACGGCTTGGCGCTTGGCTGTAGAGGGACAATTGCATTGGACACGTCTGCCCCAAACAGCCAGCAAAGACAAAGGCACAAGAGACGTGCAAGTGCCTATTCAGCCGCGCATCGACCGCGCCAGCGTGCGTGTCGTGCCCCACAACTTCGAGGGGCCGGCAGTGTTGGACACCACTTGGTCATGGCGTGGACAAGCCCATCAAGGCGATACCGTGCAGTGGCAAGGTGAGATACCTCAGCCTGTGCAAGCGTGGTGGCCTGCGGGCCGAGGCGCACAGGCGCTTTACAAGTTGGAGCTGCGGCTTTGGCAAGGGCAGCGTGTCGTGGCGCAGTCTGAGGCGGTATTTGGCTTTAGAAGTTTTCAAGTTCATCCTCAGACCCAAGCATGGACGATCAACGGCCAACGCCTGTTCATCAAGGGCACGAACTACATTCCCACCCAATGGTTGTCGGAGATGAGTCGTGCCGATTACGAGCGCGATGTTCGCCTGATGTTGCAAGCGCACGTCAATACCGTGCGGGTACACGCCCATGTGGGCGCACGCGAGTTCTATCGGGTGTGTGACGAGATGGGCTTGCTGGTGATGCAGGACTTTCCTTTGCAATGGGGCTACGAGGACAGCCCAAGCTTCTTGGCCCAAGCACAGCGCCAATTGCGCGATATGCAAACCCAGTGGCACAACCACCCATCTGTGGTGGTATGGTCTTTGCATAATGAACCGCCGTGGGATGCCGATTGGATGAAGTGGAAGTATCCTGACTACCAACCCCAACAAAACAAAATCCTAGATCAAGTCTTGTGGCACCAAGCCCGCAAGGCCGACCCCACGCGGGAAGTACGCCTGCATTCCGCCACCACAGAGCATCCTTGGTTGGGCTGGTATTCAGGACACCAACGGGATTACGCCAAGCCCACGCAACAGGCATGGATCACCGAGTTTGGTGCGCAAGCCTTGCCGGTGTTGTCGTCTTTGCAAAAAATCTTCACAGCTGAAGAGCTGTGGCCGCAAAACGATGCCGCATGGAGCAAATGGGCGTATCACAACTTCCAACAGCGCGAGACCTTTGAAATTGCCAAAGTACCCAAAGGCAACAACATCCAAGAGTTCATTGCCAACACCCAAACCTATCAAGCCGAGCTGACGAAATTGGCCGCAGAGTCCTACCGCCGACAACGCTATCAACCCGTGACGGCTGCGTTTCAGTTCATGTTTGTGGAAAACTGGCCGTCTGTGAACTGGGGTATGCTGGATTATTGGCGTATACCCAAACCCGGCTACTATGCGCTGCAAGCGGCGTTTGCGCCTGTATTGGTACACGCGCATTGGGACCAAGAACCCCGTGCTGGACAACCTTGGGCATTCGGCCTTCACGTAACGAACGACACTTGGCAAGCCTATTCGGGTGTGCGATACCACATGGTCTTATCCGACAAAACCCAGCAAACAGTGTGGGAGCACACGGCGCTGGTGGATGTGACCCCTGACAGCGGTCGAGAAGTGCATCAAGCTCAGACAGTATTGAAAGGAGACAATGGCCCCTATCAGCTGCGCTTGCAATTACAACAAGCGGGACGAACGATTGCAGAAAACAACTACACCTTACGCCTGCCATGACGACGACATCTACCCCACCACCCTCCACGCCGCTTACGCCTGTCACAGCCACTCCGACAGCTACCACACCCCCTGCGCCTGAGCCAGACTTTTATTTTTCTCGCTTTGAACAGCGTCAACCCGAGCCGCCTTTGCAAGACGGCCCTGCGTTACAAGCCTTGCGTCAGTGGCTGTTGGTGGTCGCACTGGTCTTGGGCGGTTGGTACATCACATGGCGGTGGACTTCTTCTTTGAATTGGGATGCACTGTGGTTTGCCATTCCCTTGGTGATTGCCGAAACGGGGGCTTACATTGGCTTGTTGTTGTTTGGTTTTAATTTATGGAAAACCAAGGACTATCCGCGCCAAGAACCCCCTAGGTCGATTGCGGAATGCGTGCCTGAAGGTCATGGGGAAGACCGCCCCGTCAAAGTGGATGTGTTTTTTGCCACCTACAGCGAAGACCCTGAGCTGGTGCGCCTGAGCTTGCGCGATGCCAAACAAGTCCGCGCACCTAATGGAGCCATCGTAGAAATTTTTGTACTTGACGATGGTCGCCGCCCCGCCATGCGCCAAGTGGCGGAAGAGGAAGGAGTGAACTACCTCAGCCGCAGCAGCAATATCGGCTTCAAAGCAGGCAATTTGCGCCACGCAATGGAGCAAACCCACGGGGACTTCATTCTGATTTGCGATGCTGATACTCGTCCTTTTCCCACCATTTTGGAACGTACTTTAGGTTACTTCCGTGACCCAATGGTCGCATGGGTACAAACCCCGCAGTGGTTTTATGATGTTCCACAAGGACGCCGCTTGCCGGAGGCGTGGGCGCGCTGGGGCGGTCCTCTGGGCCGAGGTTTGGGGCGCATCATCGAAAGAGTCATGGGTGAAATTCATGTTGGACAGGACCCCTTTGTGAACGATCCCAAAATGTTTTACGACATTTTGATGCGTCGCCGTAACCCCTATAGCGCGTCGTTTTGTTGCGGGGCTGGCTCTATTCACCGCCGCGATGCCGTCATGCAAGCCGCCTTAAAAACGTGGACAGAGCAAGTGGAGGTCGAGGGGCAGCAGCGCATGAAAGCCATGCAGCGCCTGACGGGTGAGACCTCTACATCGCCTGATGCAGAGCGTGCCTTGATGCAGCAGGTGGCCGTTGATGAGGAATTTACGCCCTACAAATTCCACGTGTCAGAAGACATTTACACCTCGATTGTCCTGCACGCAGATGGATGGAAATCGGTGATGCACCCCGATGTCGAATCGAAAATGCTGTCGCCACAAGATTTGCTGACGTGGACGATACAGCGCTTCAAATACGCAGGTGGCACACTCGACATTGCATTGCACGATAACCCGCTGATGCGCCCTGGGCTGAATTGGCGCCAAAGGCTGATGTATGCTGCTACCGTTTGGAGTTATTTGGGAGGCTTGTGGAATGTGGTGTTTCTGGTATCACCTTTGATTTATTTGTTCACTGCGGTGGCGCCTGTATCGGCCTACTCGATGGATTTTTACAAACACATTCTGCCCTTCATCGTCATGACGGAGCTGGCATTTATGGCATCGTATTGGGGTATTTCCAGCTTTCAGGCCAAAGCCAACTACGTGTCTTTCTTCCCCGTCAATTTACAAGCCATTTGGACTGTGCTTAAGGGTGAGAAAATCAAATTCCCCGTCACACCCAAAGAGCGTCAATCAGGGAACTTTTTGCGATTGGTATGGCCCCAAGCCAGCGTCATCGTTCTGTCCATATTAGGATTGGTTTTTGGCTGGTGTGCCTATTTGTTTTTTCACACGGATCATCATATTGACGGCTTGTTGGTCAACACCTTCTGGTGCATTCATAACATTTGGTTGCTGCATCGCATTGTTTGGGCTGCGTTTTGGCAGCCCAGCGACAGTGATGATTGAGAGTCTGCCCATCGCCACCACCACGATCAATCAAGAGAGTATGTCGTATGACCTTTAGAACGTATCTCATCCGTGCCCGCAGCCACATTGTGTTCTTGCTGGGTTTATTTTGTGCTTTTGGTTTGGTGATTGCTTTGGAAAATTGGCAACCCACGTCCCCAGCGAATCAAACGCTGAAAATAGAACGCACCCGGGACAGCAACCTTCCCAGTCCTCGCCCGCTGACGGCTGAGGAAATGGAATGGGCCAAAATTGCGTGGCGTTATTTTGAGCGCAATACCCAAGCTGCGACGGGTTTGGTCAACTCGGTGGACACCTACCCTTCCAACACCCTCTGGGATACCTCTTCCTACTTGCTGGGGTTGATTGCAGCCCATCGACTGGGTTTGGTGGACAAAGCCAGTTTCGACCAACGCATCACGCGCGCCTTGGACTCTTTGGCAAAGCTGAAATTATTTGATGGCAAATTGCCCAACAAAGTCTATAACACCACCAATTTGCAGATGACCGATTACGGCAACCAGCCTACCCCTAAAGGCATAGGTTGGTCTGCAATTGATATTGGACGCTTGCTATCGCCCTTAAATATTTTGATTTGGAACTACCCTCAGCACACCGCCAAGGTGAAGTCTGTGATCTTGGCTTGGGACTTCACCCCTCTCATCAAAGACGGGACGATGTATGGTGCCGCTTATGACAGAAATGGGAAAATCGTTTACCTACAAGAAGGTCGTTTGGGTTACGAGCAATATGCTGCAAAATCGTTGGCCCTGCTGGGACTGGATGTGAACAACGCCTTATCCTATGGACCTTATTTGAAGTATGTGGACATTTACGATGTCAAAGTGCCCACCGACAGTCGTACCCCAGAAAAATACCACGCCCATAACTATGTGGTCAGCGAGTCCTACATTCTGGATGGTTTGGAGTACGGCTGGGACCATGTGTCGACCGAGTTTGCCTATCGCGTCTATCGCGCCCAGCGCGAGCGTTTTGCTCGTACGGGGCAATTGACGGCTGTGTCTGAAGACAACATCGACCAAGCGCCTTACTTTGTCTATAACACCGTGTTCAGTTCGGGCAAAACGTGGAACACCATTACCGAGTCGGGTAAAGACGCATCAGAGTTTCGCAGCATCAGCACCAAAGCGGTCTTTGGCTGGCACGTGCTCTACCAAACCGAATATACCCAACAATTGTTGGATGCAGTGAAGTCTTTGTACGACCCTGAAAAAGGTTGGTATTCCGGTCTGTATGAAACCACAAAAAAACCCAACGCTGCCATCACTGCCAATACCAATGGCATTATTTTGCAAGCCTTAAGCTACAAGCAATTCGGCCCGATGGTGCGTCCTTATCCCGTCGAGAAGACGGAATAAGCCCGGCGGACGGAAAAATGTCGACGTGTAACGTTCCCTGTGTGAGCATGGGGGTGACTGGACTATGAAACTTTTTTGGCAAACTGTTGCCGTCTCGGTGGTGTTGCTGCTGTTTGCGCTGATTTGGGAGTTGCGGCTGACCCGTTTGCAGTTACAAAGCGTGCAAGAACAGCTTCAAACCGAGTTACTGACACTCAAGCAAAGTTTGAATAACCATCAAAAAGCCAGCGTCGAAGCCATTACCTCTGCTGCAGTGCCAGCCAAAGAAATGAACGACCGTGAAAAGGCCAAGGAAGAGAAAAGGCGTATTTACCAAAGCCTAAATACCGCGAAAAATCAGCTTCAAACGGCAGAACAGCAGCGTCAATCCAGTCCGGGCGAAGAACCCATCAAAACAGTACTGGCGGTCAAAGAGACGGTTTGGAAAACAGGGGATGTGTGGACGCATGAACAAGCGTTTCTGCGAGGCTTGATGGCGCCTATGGATGCCGTGATTGAAAAGTGGAAAGCAGGGGATTGGTCTGCGTCTCTCGTCCCTGTCATGGATCAACTTCAGCAAGTCCTTGCACGCAACAACGGCACCTAAGGTTTCGATGTCCGAGATGTCTCAAAATTCCTCACCTTTATCCGAGTCTGCGTCTGTCAGTACACCGCGTCAAACAAAGTCTTCCGCCCGTTTTTGGTGGTGGTTGAAACCCTTGATCGTCGCGTTACTGATGGTGGCGCTGGGTTTATGGCTGATCCATTGGTTGCAGCCTGCAGCCTCGGTCGCCTCCGGTCGATCCGCCACAGCGCTTGCTGACAACGTGAAATTGACGACCGGTGGAAGTTGCAACGTCTATCAGGCCACTTCGACTTGTTTTGGCAAAGCCAAGCCTTTGTGCGCTGAAGACTTGGAGATGGCCAAAATTGCATGGAAATACTTCCAAAACAATTACCAGCCCACTACGGGCTTGTTCAACGCTGCTGATCGCTACCCTTCTACCACCATGTGGGACACAGGGTCTGCATTGGCCGCTGTGGTCGCTGCACGCGAGTTAGGGCTTGTCACAGAAAAAGCCTTTGACGACTACATCATGACAATGTTGGCCACCCTCAACTCTTTAGAGTTGTTCAATGGTGAAGCTCCAAACAAGGTTTACCACACCGCGACAGGCAAAATGGTGGACTACAACAACAACCCTGCCCCCAACGGCATTGGCGTGTCGGTGTTGGATTTGGCGCGCTTAATTCACTGGCTGGATGTGTTGGGCTGCGCCCACCCCAAACACGCATTGGCAGCGCAAGAAGTGTGGCTGCGCTGGAAGTATTGTCGTCTCATCAAAGACGGTCAAATGTATGGGCTTGCACGCGAAAAAGAAGAAATCCAAGTGCTGCAAGAAGGTCGTTTGGGCTATGAGCAGTATGCAGGCAAAATTTTTGCCCGCCACGGGTTCGATCAACATATCTCGGCACGCTACGACAATCGCTTTGCCACCAAAACCGATATTTACGGTGTGCCCATTGCCTATGACAGTCGAGATCCACGCAAGCTGGGTGCGTTCAACTACGTGGTCACAGAATCGTATGGCATGGATGCCATGGAAAATGGCATCGACGCTCAAAATCAACCGCTCATTGACAATATTTACGAAGTACAAAAGCGGCGGTGGCAAAAGACGGGACAAGTCACTGCAGTGTCAGAAGACAACATCGACCGCGAACCTTGGTTTGTCTATAACACCATTTTTGCGGCAGGCTCACCTTGGAACGCTATCACAGATACAGGTGTGGACATGGACAAACTGCGTTCCGTATCGACCAAAGCCGCAGTTTCGTTGATGTTTTTAAAACCCGATGACCCTTACTCCCAAGTGTTGTACGACGCAGTCAAAAGCGCCTACGATCCTGAACGCGGTTGGTATTCTGGCATCTACGAAAAAGGCTTGGGCTACAACAAGGCCATCACAGGCAATACCAACGGTGTCATTTTGACCAGTTTGCTTTACAAAATGTATGGCCCGATCGGCCCTAAATCCAAAACTGTCTATACCCCTGACGTTTTGCAAGCCCGAAAAGGCCACTGCTTACCTGGGCAAGACACGTGTGGCACTTGTACACGCCCCACCAACTGAAGGCGATGAACGCTTTGACCTTGTTTCAGCCGTTGCTTTGCATCAGTGTTTGTACCGCCCTGTATGTACCAGCCCATGCCACCACCAACGTCCCCAGTCCTGCACTGCAAGCGCGGATGCAGCGCTTGCACTGCACCCAGGACGCATCTGAGGTGCAGCAGGTGCTGGCTGACTGGTGTTCACCGACAAGACCGTGGCCTTTGGCGTTGCCGCAAGACCAACGCGTCGAGATTTTGGATGCCTTGTTATGGGCCATGGATCAGGCGGCAGACCGCTTTCCGACCCTCGCCGCCACCCTAGAAAATTGCGTGTTGGGTTGGAATTTGTGTGACCTGCGCGTTCAACGCCAATGGGTGGATCGCTCTGTCAAGGGCGAGACGTGTGTTCCCACATCACCGACACCAGCAGGTTGGTTGGGGCTTAAGCAATGGGGTTTGATCGTTGACCCCCAAGTTCAGCGGCGCATTCCAGCCCGTTTGCGTCCCGCTGCGCCTGACCGTGCTGCCCATCCGCAGCAGTTGCACCGCAGCTATCACCAGCACTGTTTTCCGCACCCCGTGACAGGTCGATTGTTTGATGAGGAAACCCGTCCCACCGCGTATGGCGGGCCAAGCATGGGGTTGGGGGTACCCCTGTGTCCCCATCCGACCGCAGTCCCCCCCTTGCGCGAACAACTTTGTCCTCCACCCCCCCCCACTGCGCCTGTGCTTACAGCGGCTGACGCATCCCCGGGGCCGACGCTTGTGCCCGAATCCAGCGCTGTGTCTGCTGCACCTGTACCCAAAATTGCGGCTCCAGCACCCGTACCTCCCCCATCGACATCGCCTGCCCCCTCCACCTCCGTTCCCCCATCATCGGGTCGCCCAGTGGGCGTGGTGCCGCCGCGCCCTCCCGTGTCTGCAGCGGCTGCAATCTCTTTGCCACCTGCAGCCAGTGCAGCAGCGGTCGCGCGTACCCCCAGTACGCTGTCTGATCTCAACGCCAGCGCTGCCATACTGTCCCCGTCGGCTGTGTCTGCTGCGCCAACCCAAACAGCTGCGCCTGTGCCCGATCCTGCGCTGGCGGCTCTTCCCACGCCCGTCCCCGTGGGCGTGGCCAGCGCACACGACCCAGAGTTTGGTCGTCCTGTGGCGGCCACGGCAGCCTCCACTGCAGCGGGAAGCAGTCACACCACAGCCCTGACCCCACCGGGGGCGAATGGGTTTTCAGGAGCGTTCAGTCACGACTGGCCGCTCAATGGCAGTGGGCGCAAATTCTCTGCCACCGCCACTTGGGCGCCAGCAGAATACTGGTTCGTTCGCATGGGTGTTGCCAATGCCTACGAGCAAAAAGGCAGCCAACCGTGGTCTTACAGTTGGGGCGTGGGCTACGACGATTGGCATCCTGGCACATGGTCCGCACAACTCAACCACTGGGGGCCTATCGCACCGGGCAAAGGGCTGGACATCAAAAACGCTGTCTTCACCACCAGCTATAAAACCGATCACGCCTCGCTCAAAGAGCGCAATATGACGCTGGCCCATGGGATTGACTTACCGGTTGGCCAGCCTCGCAACGGCAAGTTGCACAGCACCTGGCAATGGGCGTTCTTACCGACTTGGTTTTTGCGTGTCGGCGTCAGTGCCCCTTTGCAAGGCTTATCGCCTTTGCAGTGGAGCTATGGTCTTGGTCGTTCTGACTGGCGGCCCTTTACGTGGAGTTTGGAATACAACAACTGGGGCCCTAACACCGCATTCCAACCCAACTTCAAAAAGAACGGTACCGTCACGCTGGCATGGAAGTGGGCGCATTGACATCGATCAGGGATGATTGCAAAATCAATAGTAAAAAAAGTGAGCTGCTCACGCAATTTATATAACAGATTTGACTCTTTTTATAAGTAAAAAATACCTTTTTTACTTATAAAAATCACCAAAAGTGGCAAAAAACTGTGGTCACAGAGTTCAAAACTCAATCAATGGCCTTTTTTTCAACTATTTCAGCCTATTTTTATAGTAGGAAAATGCTTTGAAGTGGCTTTTTAGTTGTGTAAGCAGCTCACTTTTTTTGATATCTTTTTAGAAGTATGGGTGTGCAAAATTACAGCGGTTTACCGCCGAAAAACCGCGCCGTCATGTCGGATGGCGAGGTAGCGTGCTTGTTGGGCTTCCAGCCATGCGAGGGCGGTTTCGCCTTTCAGCATGGCGATGGTTGAAAGAGCGCCTGAGGCTGATGCTGTGGGCGCTAGCACGCTGATGGATTGCCAATACTGCACAGGCCAACCGGTATGGGGGTGCAGGATATGGCAATAGCGTTGGCCTTGGTGTTCAAAGAAACGCTCGTAGTCGCCGCTGGTGGTGAGTGCGCCTTGTTGCAATGGCAATGTGGCGATGCTGTTTGCGGTGGTGGCGCTAGGTCTGGGGTGGGCAATGCTGACTTGCCACGGTTGCCCCGCCAGTTCGGGCAGGCCGTGTGTGCCCAACGCGTACAAATCGCCCCCAAGGTTCACCAAGGCGTGACGCAAGCCATGTGCGGCCAGCACCGCCGCTGCACGATCGACGGCGTATTCTTTGCCAAAGCCGCCGATGTCCAACTCCATGCCCGCTTGCGGCAAGTACACGCTGCCGACCGCCGTAGGGGTGGCATCCGGCAAAGCACACCGCTGCACTTGCGCCCAGCCGACCAGCGGCAACAGCGCAGCGATGTCGTCCGAGCGTGGGAGGCGGGGCAC
>DLPA01000085.1:12166-15223 GCA_002479815.1 bacterium UBA7470
GCCACAACTGATCGGCAAAGTCCAGCAAGCCCCACATTTCCGCATCAACCGCCACCGCCTCACGCCCCGCCGCTTGGTTGATGCGGCTGATGATGCTGTCGGGGCGGTAGCGAGAATAGGTGGTTTCGATGCGTTTGACTTCTGCCATCGCGGCTGCAAGGGCGGCCTGCATCAGCGCCTCGTCTGTGGCCTTGGCCTCGATGACGATCTCGCAAGGCGAGGCCATCGCGGTGAACTCGGCGCGTAGGCTAGACCAAGGCACGGTGCTCACTTTTTGATGACCTTTCTTTGCGCTCTAAAACCGCTTCGTCCAACCCAGTTGCACAAACGTGGCTTTGAACGGAGCCAAGCCCGCGCTGCCATCACCGCCCCAATGCAGGCCAGCGGTTTGTCGGTAGCGGTCGATTCTGAAGTCGATTTTTGAAGTCTCATCCAGCGCATACGCCGCTTGCAGCGACACGCTCACCGCGCCCCATGCCGCCAGTCGTTGATCGCCCGAACGCTCGCCTTGCAAACGCAGGCCGTACAAGGTGGTGGCGCGGGCATCGACATCGCCTTGCGCGTTCAAGAGGGGGTCGAAGTAGAAGCGAGCCGCGTTTTGCGTGGTGTAGCGCAAGCCGGGCGTGAACGTCCAGCGACCCACAGGCTGCACCCACTCCGCGCCCAAGGTGTTGGAGGTGATGCCAAAGGTGTCGCGGTGGATGCGCCAGCTCGCGCGCAGCGCGGCATTGGCAGCTTCAACATGGTGGTTCCAGCGCAGCAAGGCAATCCAAGCCCGTTTGTGATCGGGTCGGCGATCAAAGGATTTGTACGAGTCATCGTAATAGCCACTGCCCACGCTGCGCGTGAGGTTGAACTGAACGATGTCGGCGGGCGTGAGCACTTGCGTCACCCCCACCATCAACTCGCGGGTTTGGCGCGTGCCCAGCCAAGTCGTGCCATCTTCCCTGTCGTGATGGCCGATTTGGTCATTGGCAGCCCCCAGCCCCACGCTCCAAGTGCGGTTGTTGTCCTCGGTGGCCCAACGGCCTTCCAGCCCCAAGGCGCGGGAACGGTAATCGTGTTCGTTGGAGGTGGTGACGCTGACCGACACCGCGCCACGTCCCCAGTAGCGGGTCAACTTCACATCGGCTGCGTGGCGGTGATCGCTCATCACGCTCGCGCCTGAGCGTTGCGTGTGCAGTCGTGGCGTCGCTCCCGATACGCTGTCGCTGACGAACGTGCCTTCCAGCGCCCATTCACCCGCGATCGGCACAAGTACCCGCACTTGCGGGGCGCGTACCGATACCCTGTCCATCGGCCCTTGACTGCCCAACGCGCCTTGGCTGTCTTGGTAATGCCCGTATTTGATGGAAATTTCGGCGGCTTCAGGCGCAGTTTCAGCCTGCACCTGCCCCGTCAAGAGCGCCAAGCCCGGCAGCAGCAAACTTGCCAAGAGCACGCTTCCTGTACTTATACCTGCGGTGGTGGCGGTGTCCATGTGAACTTCGGTTTCAGTTGCAGCCACAGCCACCCCCTCCGACACCTGAGCCGCCATTGGCGTTTTCTTTGCTGGCGTGAACGTGTTGCAACCAGCGTTGATCCAAAGCGTCGCTATTGAAGCTCATGCCCGGATGAGCCAAGCGGCCTTTCTCCCAAGCGGCGACCTCGCCCCAGCCCGATGTGGCACAGCCCGACAAGCCTGTGAGCAGCAGTATGCTCAAGCACAACAAACTGCTGAAGCCTGCTGCGTTGCGAACGTGGAATTTCATGTGGCACTTCCTTTTAAAGCTGCTTTGATTTTTCGTTCCAACTCGGATTTGTCCTCCAGACGAAAACCGGTATGGACCCACACGATTTGCCCTTGGGGGTTGAGCAGCATGGACGTGGGCATGACTTTAATACCATAGGCTTTGGGCGTTTGGCCCGTATTGTCAAACACCACCGTGAAGCGGGCGGGGGTTTGGCGCAAAAACGCCTCGGCATCGCTGGCTTGCTTATCGACATTGACGGCGACCACGCGCAAGCCTTGGGCGGTGTAGCGGTCGTGCATCTCATTCATCCACCCAAAAGACTGGCGGCAGGGGGGGCACCACGAAGCCCAAAAGTCCAAATACACCCATTGGCCTTTGAGTTTGGACAGTTGCACGGGGGCAGGCAGGCCGGACAGTGCAAAGTCTGGGGCGCTTTCGCCCACTGATAAGGCCCATGCTGGTGAGAGTCCTGCTGGGAGCAAGCTCAACATCAAGCCCATTTGTAAAAAATCACGCCGCTGAGGGGGATGTGTCATGTGTCACGCTCCAAGGTGTGTAGAGGTCGAGAATCTGAAAACTTGGCTTCTTAAGCTTATTTTTATCTTTCTCTATTATGATAATTTTAAGTGTGAAACTTTCCCACTTTTGAGTTCTGTCCTTGTTCCTCTTTAAAGGAGTTCCCCCATGAAGCCCTCATTGTCGTTCCTGCATCGTGTATCGCTGGCCATGCTCACCGGTGCGGTGCTGAGTGTGCCCAGTCTCAGCCAAGCCCAAACCTTGGCAATCGGCAAAAGCTTGTATGCCACCCATTGCCAGTCTTGCCACAATGCGCCGCCTCGTTTCATTGACGGGGCGCAAAAAGCGGCCAACAACGCCAATTTGATCCGTCAGTCGATCAACCGTGGGTTGGGTGGGATGGATATTTTGAGTTTCTTAAGCGATCAAGATTTGAAAGATGTGGCAGCCTACATTGGCAACTACCAAGGCGTGCCCACTTCGGCATCGACCAATACCGAGCGGGTATTGAACTGGGCAGAATGGAAGTTTCAAGACATCTTGCTGCCCAGAAGCAGCAGTCAACCCATGGGCAATTTCACGGTACGCCAATACACCACGCCGGGCCTGTACGTGGGCACGGATGGCACATCCCTCTATCTTTACAGCCCCGCTTCTGGGATGAGCAACCTAGGCGCTTTAAGCACCTATGTCCCACAAGCCCAAAAAGATGGGTTTTAACCCAACGGGCTTTAGTACTGGGGTGGGAGGCTGATAGAGGCTTAGGGCGGCTTTGAAAGCGCGATTCAGACGTTGAACAAGAAGTTCA
>DLPA01000104.1:0-1598 GCA_002479815.1 bacterium UBA7470
GGCTACCAAAGCCTGATGAAAGATTTGAAACAGTCCACCAAACAACGCTTTGGGGCACTGGATTTCAACTACCCCGATGCGGCCATCGAAACCGAAATTGTGGCCCACGAAACCGGCGTGTCGTCGTCGGTGGCTGGCAAATTGGTGTCGATTGCCGAACGCGCTCGCCACCTCAAAGGCCACGGCTTGGACGAAGGCATTTCGACCCGTATGCTGATTTACGCTGGCAGTTTGATGGCGCAAGGCGTGCCCGCACCAGCCGCTTGTCGGGTGGCCTTGGTACGCCCCATCACCGACGACCCCGATATGCGCGATGCCTTGGATGCCGCCGTCGCCACCTTCTTTTAATGCTGGATGCTGTTTTTTTGAAGCCAGAGGCCGCCCATGTCGATTCATTTGGACGCTGAAACCGACTGGCTCCAAACCCTAGAGCCAGCCACCCGCGAGCAAATGCTGCACGCTTGGCCCGAAGCCGCCAAAGTGCTGTCGGCACGCGGTTTGGAGCATTACGCCAAAGGAGCCGTCGCCCTCAAAGGCTTGGGGCGTGGCCCCGCACTGGTGTCGGCTTGGATAGACGCTGTGCCCCAAGTCGCCAAAGACATCGGTGAAGACGTGGTGGGCGAGTTGGCCACGACGGCGCTGATGTTGGCCTCCAAAACCTCAGGCGCAGTCATTGAACTGGTGCTGGCGACTGCCCCCACCGCCGCACGGCGTTTGGGTGATGCTGATTTATTCTTGCAATACCTGCGCTTTTTAAACACCCTACTCGCCCAAGCCCCGCGTGGTTTGCGGCCCATGCTTGGGCACTTGGATGTCTTGCTAGGGCAACTCACCTTGGGCGGCTTGCGCCGTTGGGCCAACTGGGGCGCACACGCGCACCGCACGAACTACGAAGCCCAAATGCGTTACTTTGGACTCGCATCCAAAGAATCGCTGGCGGTGCTGCAAAACGAGCGCAAGGGCACGCTCTTGGTCGATGTGCAGCGCCGCATCCATCTGTATTTGCGGGCACTGTGGGGGCGCGATTTTTATATGCGCCCAACAGCGGGAGACTTTGAAAACCGCGAGGGCTACCGCCCCTTCATGGAAGACCACCTCATCCACCTGCCCGATGCCTACGATGCCGTGAGCACCGAGCAAGGCACGGTCGCTGCGGGCGAGTGGTACCGCGCCGCCGCTGCCCACGCCGCCGCCCATCTGGTCTATACCCGCCAGTCCATGTCGGCACAATCGCTCACCCCTTGGCAAATGGCCTGCATTGCGCTGGCAGAAGACGCGCGCATCGAGGCACTCGCCATCGCTCAGTTTCCCGGCCTGCAAAGCCTGTGGGCTTCTTTGCACACCGCCACCCCGCAACAGCAGCACACGGCGGGCGATTTTCTGAGCCGCTTGGCGCGGGCGTGGCTAGACCCGTCTTACACCGACGACCACCCGTGGATCGTGCAAGGCCGCGACCTGTGGGCGCAGCAACTCGCCCGCATTCACGCCCATCGCCATGACAACAAGGTCTCTTGGGAAGTGGGAGTCGCCTTGGCCCACGCCTTTCGCAGCAAAGTCGGACTGCCTTTTCAGCCCCGCACCGATGTGCAAACCGCCGC
>DLPA01000104.1:1688-10101 GCA_002479815.1 bacterium UBA7470
ACGACACCGTGAAGCAGGTGCGTAAGTACGTCAACTTGATGGAATTTGCCAATGAAGTCGATGTAGAAACCGCTGGCGACGATGCGCAAGAGATTTGGGTGTTGGGCACGGAACTCTTTCCCTACGAAGACTTGGGTGTGTCCTACAACCAAAGCGAAGGACGCGAACCCCTCATCGCCCCCGTGCATTACCCCGAATGGGATGACCAGCTCCAGTTAGAGCGCCCCGCATGGGCGACGGTACAAGAGCGTCGAGCCAAAGCCGGGGATGTGGCCCTGATCGATGACATCATCACCAAACACCGCCGCCTGATTGGGCGCATGAAATACCTGCTGGATGCCATGCAGCCCCAAGGCGTGCAGCGCCTACGCAAGCTGGAAGACGGCGACGAGATCGACCTGAACGCGGCCCTGTCCTCGCTGGTGGACTTGCGCATGGGCCAACCACCCGATCCGCGCATCATGATGCGAAGCGTTCGCAAGCTGCGCGACCTCTCAGTGCTGGTGCTGCTGGACTTGTCGCAGTCCACCAACGACACCGTGGCAGGCCAAGACCAAACCGTGTTGAGCCTGACGCGCCAAGCCTGCGTGCTGCTGGCCGATGCCATTGCCAAAGTAGGCGACCCCTTCGCCATTCACGGATTCTGTTCCAATGGACGGCATGACGTGCAGTACTGGCGCTTCAAAGACTTCCACCAACCCTACGACGACACCGCAAAAGCACGACTGGCGGGTATGAGCGGCCAACTCTCCACCCGCATGGGCGCAGCCCTACGCCACGCCACCGCCGCCTTAAAAGCCAGACGCTCGGCCAAAAAGTTGCTGCTGGTCATCACCGACGGCGAACCCGCCGATGTCGATGTGCGCGACCCGCAATACTTGCGCCACGACACCAAAAAAGCCGTCGAGGAAGCCACCCGCCACGGCATCCTCCCCTACTGCATGAGCCTAGACCCACGCGCCGACCCCTATGTCAGCCGCATCTTCGGCGCACGTCGCTGCATGGTCATCGACAAGGTAGAACGCTTGCCTGAAAAACTGCCACTGCTGTACGCTGGGCTGACTTTATAATAAAAAATATAGTAAAAAAAGTGAGCTGCTTACGCAGTTAAATATAGAAATTTATCCATTTTCACCCTAGAAAAAGCATCATTTTTTTCAAAAAACGGCCTTGAGCATACAAAAAACCCCGTTTTTCCGTGTCTGAAAAACGGGTGCGGAGGTAATTTTTTGATTTTTAAGAGCTATTTTTATATAAAAATAAGCTAAAAGCCACGTATTATTTGCGTAAGCAGCTCATATTTTTTGCTATGCTTTTTTGGGGGTGAAGTGAGGTAAAACGAACTTAATCCAGCTTGCTGTTTTGGCAGCCGGCGCTGTTGCACTCGCGGATGCGGTTTTGCAGGAATTGGGCGCGTTCGATGGTGGTGTTGGCGGCACAGTCCAAATTCACAAAGAAGCGAGTGCCTTCGCGGCGCGAGCACTCGCTGTTGCGCTGCTCCATCCAACGCAGTTGACCGCTGCGCAGGGTTTTTTTGCCCGCCTCGTCCAGCATGCCGCGCAATTTGCCGTAATTCTCGTTCAGCTCTTTGTCGGCTTCAATGTAGACCTTGTTCAGGCAGTACAAGCCATCAAAATCATTGCGAGGCTTGTCGCAATTGGAGTTGGCCCAAACGGAAAAGGGGACCAAAGGGGCCAGCAGCAAGGCGGCGACGGCATAGGGTTTCATGAGGGACTCCTGAAGAAAAAAGTGCGGTCAGAGGCCGACACTTTAGCGTCTGTTTGATCGTCTCTTTTAGCGCGTACTGCCGGGGCGGGAAGACACGATGATGCCGCCCACGATCAGCGCAAACGCCACTGCGTGATACGCCTTGGGCCATTCGCCCAAAATCGCGCCCGACAACAGGGCAGCAAACAAGGGCGTGAGATTCACAAAGAAGCCCGCCATCTGCGGCCCCGCACTCGACACCCCTTTGCCCCAACAAAAATACGCCAACAGCGACGGCCCGAGCGCCACATAAGCCAAGGCCACCCACAAGGGCCAGTCCCAGTGGAGTGTGAGATCGGAGGCCAGCGCCCACTCTGCCCCCGTGAACAGGCCCGACCACATCAGCCCGGGCACGACCTGCGCCATCAGCCATACCGCCCAGTCCTGACGCAGCGCAGAGGGATCGGGGCTGTCGGTGGGCGGTTTGATGAGCAGCCAGCTGTACCATGCCCATGTCGCCGTGGCGAAGAGCATCAAGACATCGCCCAACACCCAACGCAGATGGAGCAATTGCTGCCAATCGCCACGGGTCAAGACGGTCAATACACCCGAAATAGAAAACAGCACCCCGAAGGCTTGAGGCTTGGAAATCGTGGCCCCAAAAAACAAGCGCCCTAAGCCGAGCATGAAGATGGGCATACTGGCCCCCACCAGCGTCACATTCAAAGGCGTAGAGGTTTTCAGGGCCATGTATTGCAGCGCGTTGTAGCTGCCCATGCCCAATAAGCCCAACAAAGCCATGCGTCGCCAATGTGACCATAAGGGGCTGTTGGGGCGCAACACCCAAGCGGCCAGAGGCAGCAACAGCATCAAGACCACCGCCCAGCGCAGCAAGTTGAACGTGATGGGCGGGACTTGCGTTGTCATCAATCGCCCCACCACGGCATTGCCCGCCCACAGCAAAGGCGGGGTGGACAGCAATAAAGCCGTGCTGAAACTCAGTCGTGTGGTCATGGTGAAAAAGATGTAAAAGGGGGATGTTAGAACACTTTTATGAGCGTCAGAGTGTGTGAGCACAGCCGCTTGCAGGCATACTTGAGGGTATGAAGCTTTCAACAATAGGCCCTATCTTGATGTATTTGGGGATCGGTTGTCTCCACGCTCCTGTGCTGCTGGCGACCGAGACGCTGGTGGCGGCTGCGCCTTTGGGTCACGATGGGCTGTCGTCTGAGCCAGCGGTGCCTTCTGCCCCCGCCGTGCCTAGCCAAGCTCGGTGGGCTTTGGGATTTACCTTGTCTAATAGCCCCAGCTATGCGGGCAGTGTGGGGCGTGAGTGGGGCGTTCGTCCCATTTTGTCAGGACAAGTCGGACGCTGGACTTTATCCACGTCCTCTGCCAGACGCATGACCGGCAGTGGCGGCGTGGGCACGGGTTCGGGGGTGACGGGGGGCTTGAGCACATCCATCGCTGGAACGGATCGCTGGGACTTGGGCATGGGTTTGCGCCTCACCAACGGTCGTCGCAGCACCGATGATGCCAGATTGAGTGGCCTGCCCGATGTCGATCCTTCTGTCGCCATTCGTGCCTCTTTGCGCTATCAACTGCATCCCCATTGGCAAGTCAGTGCTGGGTTGCAACAGGATTTGTTCGAGCGTCAAGGCGTAAAAGCCCATGTGGGCCTAGGCTGGAGTCAGCGCATTTGGGACGGTTGGGAGCTGGACTTGAATTCTGGCGTAGGCTGGGCCGACACCCGCGCCATGCGAACACACTACGGCGTACCCCTCTCAGCCATCACCCCCCAGCGGCCCGTATGGACGCCGAATGCCGGTATGGAATCTTGGTTTGTGGGGGCGGGGTTGTCGCGTCCGATCGGCAAACATTGGCGTGTTGCTGGTAGTCTAGGCCACAGCAGCTTGCTAGGCCAAGCGGCGCAAAGTCCCCTGACCCAAAAACGCGATGCTGCGGTTGCCTCGTTCAGTATTGCGTATGTGGGTTGGTGATGTTTTCATTTCAACCATTTCTAACTTTGAGAGACAGAGATTCATGATGAGCACCACACCTGCAAACACCAGTCTTGCCGTCCAAATTCAACAAGCGGGTGGCCCTGAGGCCATGTCCTTGGTGAGCGTCCCTGTGGGCGATCCGGCGGCGGGTCAAGTGCGTGTAGCGCATCACGCCATCGGTTTGAATTTCATCGACGTGTATCAGCGCACGGGACTCTATCCCTTGCCCATGCCTCTGAGCTTGGGCATGGAAGGCGCGGGCGTGGTGGAAGCTGTCGGCGAAGGGGTGTCTCATTTGGCCGTAGGCGACCGTGTGGCCTATGCCGCCAACCCCCCGGGCAGCTATTGCCAGCGTCGGGTCATGCCCGCCATGAACGTCTGTCGCCTGCCTGAAGACATCAGCTTCGAGACGGGCGCAGCCATGATGCTCAAGGGCTTGACGGCGCATTACTTGCTCAAACGCTGCCGCCCTGTCGAAGGACTAGAGGCGGGGGACTTTGTGCTCTTCCATGCCGCTGCGGGGGGCGTGGGTCTGATCGCTTGCCAATGGGCCAAAGCCTTGGGGCTGCGTTTGATTGCCACCGCAGGCTCTGACGAAAAATGCAAATTGGCCTTGGACAACGGAGCCGAGTTTGCGATCAACTACCGCACAGACCACTTCACGCAGCGCGTGAAAGACTTGACCAAGGGCGCGGGTGTCAAGGTGGTGTACGACTCGGTCGGCAAGGACACATGGGATGGCTCGCTCGACTGCTTGCGCCCCTTTGGTTTGATGGTCAGCTTTGGCAATGCCAGTGGCCCTGTGCCCGCGTTTGCCCCCGGCATCTTGGGGCCTAAAGGTTCGTTGTACGTCACCCGTCAAACCCTGTTTTCGCACATTACCAGCCGCGAACGTACCCAAACCATGGCCGATGAGCTGTTTGCAGTGGTGCAAAGTGGTGCGGTCAAGATTCACATCGACCAACGTTTTGCGCTGGCCGATGTCCAAGCCGCGCATCGCAGCTTGGAGGCGAGGCAGACCACAGGCTCGACCGTGCTTTTGCCTTGAGTCGGTGGGTTGATCGGGGGAACTTTCGATGTCCAGCCACCATCTCCAGGCACATTTGGCGCAGTGGTGGAGGGCCGTGCAATTGCCTCCCCGTGCGTTGCGCTGGCCTTTGCACTGTTTGGGACGACAGGTGGGTTCCGTGGAGCCTTCAGTGTTTGCTGCATTGGAGACTGGGTCGGGAATGACACCAGCAGAGACCTCCCCCCTGTTGCTCGTCAAAGAGCAGCGCAGCAATACGAACAAAACGCTAGAAATTGTTTGTACACACGAGCATCACGACGCCACCCTGGCTCAATTGGCGACCACGCTGTTACGTACAGGGTATTGTGGCCCCTGGCGCAACGAATGCTTGCCTGTGATGGACGAGTGTGGTTACCTTTGGGCCAATGTGGAGCGGGGCGTGGTACGTGTGCTGGGCCTGCGCTCTCAAGCTGTACATTTGGTGGGCCTGCGCCCCGATGGACACATTTGGGTGCAGCAACGTGCCTTCCACAAGCCCAACGATCCAGGGCTGTGGGATACCTTGATGGGCGGTACGGTCGCTGCAGGTGAAACCGTGGCACACACCCTGGTGCGCGAAACCTGGGAAGAGGCGGGCTTGCATGGCTCGCAATTGCCGCCTCCGGTGTGGGGGGGGCGGTTCACCGCCAGCCGTCCCGTGCCGGATGGCCACGGGACAGGCTATTTGGTCGAAGACACCCATTGGTACACCGTCACCATTCCCAATGGTGTGGCCCCTCAAAATCAAGATGGTGAAGTCGATCATTTTGAGTGTTGGTCGCCTGCCCAAGTGTTAAGTGCTTTATATGCCGACCGTTTCACACCGGAGGCGCGTTGGGTGCTGGCGCAGGTGTTACAGGTTTAGTTTGTTTCTACGGGCGATGGTATGTGCTGAGCAAAAGCGGCAACGACTTCGTACACCACATCTCTTTGTTTAGGCGAAAGCATCAAATACATGACCAACATATTTCTGTCTTTCTGATTCAAGGAACACTCCAACGATGCCACGCTTTTTGACGAGGGCGTGTCTCCAAAACGCAGGGTTTGCGGGTCCATTCGCAACCAGTCCGCCAGCACCACCAACTTGTCCTGATTGGGTAAAGACTGGCCTATCAACCAGTTACGAACGGCGTGAACCGTCACGCCTTGTCCCCAATATCGGAGATTGAACTCGTGTGCGACCACCGTAGGAGATGTAGAAATTCCAGCCTGTTCCAAGGCTTGTCGTAACCGTGCGGCAAACGCCTGACGTTCCAATTTGTTCAATTGCTGCGGATTTCTCATTCTGTAGAACTTATGAAATGCAGCAAAATGGTGTTTAATTGTCACTTACATAAATTTTTATTTTTACTCTCAATTAATCGTATATGTTTAAAGTGCCGATCGCAGTTGTACAACAATTGGTTCCGGGGTGGCTGTTCGATGTTGATGTACAGGGCAGATTTCATGGGGTGTATGGCCCAAAGGAGTGTCCAGAGGAGTGGTTCCATTGGGTAGGCAGGCAAGTCATTGAGGTGTGGCCCCCTGAAACCAGCATGACATTGCACCAGGCATTCGCCCAACTGCTCGATCATGTCGCTCCCACCGTCAAAGCAACGCGCGCTGTCTTGCCTTTGAATGGGGGTTACGATTTTTTTGCAATGTCGGTTTTCTATTTACCTGAGACCGACGACTGTCAGACCCCTTTGTCCCGCTTTTTGGTGTGGATACAGCCAGAGCGAGAGGCCTCTGAGGATTTATTCCAAATGGCTTTCTTTGACGCTTTGACAGGCTTGGCCAATCGACGCTTGCTGTACGACCATATCACACAAGCAGTTCGTGCCAGCTCTCGAATCAGGCAGTGGGGCGCGGTTTTGTTTTTAGACTTGGACGGTTTCAAACAAATCAACGACCAGTGGGGGCACGCTGCTGGCGATGACGTGTTGCGACAAGTGGCACACCGTTTGACGCAAGCGGTTAGAAAAACCGACACGGTGGCCCGGTTGGGTGGAGATGAATTCGTGCTCTTGTTGCACCATTTGGACGTTACAAAGGACACGGCAATGAACGGCTTGCGGTACGTCACCGATCATGTTCTAAAGTTGTTGTCTGACAAAGCATTCGTGTGGCGACTTGATCCCGTCCGCTTGTCGGCCAGTGTGGGTGCCGTTCTATTCAATGGCCACAACGCCGAGCACTTAAACGCCGATGAACTCATCCGTCAAGCCGACGCCGCCATGTACCAAGCAAAAATGGCAGGTAAAAACACCAGTCATATCGCGTTAGCCTTGATGCCTGCTGCCACGTCTGATGCTCAAAATTTCGTCCAAAATCAAACAAATGGCGCCTAGTGTGATGGCAGAGTCGGCCAGATTGAATGCGGGGAAATGGCCTCGGTAAAACAACACGTCTAGCCAAGACCAGTGGAAATCTAAAAAATCCACCACATACCCGTACAGCACACGGTCAATCACGTTGCCGATGGCCCCACCGAGCAAGCTGCTCATCGCCAAGGCAAACAGCTTGCTCTCACGGTGGTGTTTCAGCATCCAGCCCATAAAACCTGCGGCGACGATGCCCACAGCCGTAAAGAACCAGCGTTGCCAGCCCCCCGCATCGGCCAAAAACGAAAACGCCGCGCCCGTGTTGTGGACGCGCACGATGTTGAAAAACGAGGTCACTACCGTGCCCTCGCCCCATTGATAGTTCATCAAGATCAGCACCTTGGTCAACTGATCCAAACCCAACACCACCCCCGCCCACACCAGCCAAGGCCAGAGGGGGGCGGGGGTGGTGGGGGAGACTTGAGTGCTGCTGTGTGTCGTAGGACTCATGTCGTTCACGCCACGCGCCGCGTCTCGCCGTTGCCGTACAGGTTGCTGGTGCAGCGACCGCACAGCGTGGGGTGGGCGGGGTCGTGGCCTACGTCGTCGCGGTAGTGCCAGCAGCGGTCGCATTTGTGGTGTTTTTGTGCTTCAACACTTACCAATAAAGCATCACCAGCTACCAAATCAATACTGGAGGTGATGGTGATGAATTTCAGGTCGTCGCCCAAGCTCGTCAGCAGCGCATGGTCGTCGCCGGGCACAGTCAGGGTGACGTGGGCTTGCAGCGAGGAGCCGACTGCGCCTGTGGTGCGTACCGCTTCAATCTCTTTGTTGATGACATCGCGCAGCTCGCGGATGCGTTGCCATTTGTCCAACAACGCGGCAGAAGCCTCATCAGGTGCAGGCCATGCGCTGTAGATTTCGATGAAGATGGACGTGCTGTGGGCACGGCCTTGGGCCGCTGCCAGTTGGCCCATGTAGCCCCACGCTTCTTCAGCCGTGAAGGACAGGAAGGGGGCCATCCAGCGCACAAAGGCTTGTGTGATTTGGTACAGCGCGGTTTGGGCGCTGCGGCGGGCAAGGCTGTTCGGCGCACTGGTGTAGAGGCGGTCTTTCAGAATGTCCAAATAGAACGCGCCCAAATCTTCCGAGCAATAGACTTGCAGCTTGGAGACGACGGGGTGGAACTCGTACTTCTCGTAGTGCGCCAAGATGTCGGCTTGCAAGGCAGCGGCACGGGCCAAGGCGTAGCGGTCGATTTCCAGCAGATCGGCGGGGGCTACGCTGTCGGTGGCGGGGTTGAAGTCGCTGGTGTTTGCCAACAAAAAGCGCAGCGTGTTGCGGATGCG
>DLPA01000104.1:10161-10428 GCA_002479815.1 bacterium UBA7470
AATGATTTCCGCGCCCATTTTGTTGCTGATGGTTTGGGGCGCGACGACGTTGCCGACGCTCTTGCTCATTTTGCGGCCCTGGCCGTCGACGGTGAAGCCGTGGGTCAGCAGCCCTTTGTAGGGGGCGCGTCCATACATGGCGCAAGCGGTGAGCAAGGACGAATGGAACCAGCCGCGATGTTGGTCGTGGCCTTCCAAATACAAATCGGCTTCGCAGCCCGTGTCGTGTCCGCTGCCCGCGTGGCTGTGCTTCAACACGGTGGTGTG
>DLPA01000218.1:0-152 GCA_002479815.1 bacterium UBA7470
CCGTGCAGGATGGGGCGATCGGCTTGGTAGGCGAAGTCAACCCCCTCAAAACGCACCTCGGGCTGGCCTTGAAGCCGCAGTGGGCTTGCCGAGGGTGCATCCGCCACTTCGCGCTCTTTTTCTAGCAGGGTGAACATCTTGTCCAAATCGGT
>DLPA01000218.1:267-6369 GCA_002479815.1 bacterium UBA7470
ATGTAGAGCTGGATCATGAAGGCGTTCATCATCACCAAGTCGCCCAAAGTCATGCTCCCTTGCGCGACGGCGCTGGTGGCACGCCACAGCATCGCCACCAGTGCCACCGCAATCAGCAATTGCTGGCCGGTGTTGAGCAGCGAGAGCGTGCCTTGGCTTTTCAGGCGGGCGCGGCGCAGTTGCGCTAGGCTTTGGTCGTAACGGCGGGCTTCAAAGCTTTCGTTGTTGAAGTATTTGACGGTTTCAAAGTTCAGCAGCGAGTCGATGGCTTTGGTGTGCGACACCGAATCCAACTCGTTCATTTCACGGCGAAATTTGGTGCGCCATTCGGTGATGACGATGGTGAAGCCGATGTAGCTCACCAGTGCGGCCAGCGTCACCCACACATACCACGCCTCAAACTTCGTGCCCAACAAGATGAGCACCAAGCTGACTTCGATCAGCGTCGGGAACACGCTGTACAGCGAGTAAGAGATCAGCGATTGCACGCCGCGCGTGCCGCGTTCGATGTCGCGGGTCATGCCCCCCGTTTGGCGCTCTAGGTGAAAGCGCAGGCTCAAGGCGTGCAGGTGCTCAAAGGTTTGCAGGGCGATGCTGCGGGTGGCTCCTTCGGTGGCCTTGGCAAACACCAGCTCGCGCAGCTCGGTAAAGAGGCTGGTGGCAAAGCGCAAGCCGCCATAGGCCACGAGCAAGCCCACGGGCACGACCAGCAGCCCCACGCTGGCTCCTTGCAAGCCTGTCGCGGCGCTGACGGCGGGGGTCATGGCATCGACCAACTCTTTCAGGAGCAGCGGCACGCTGACGGTGGCGGCTTTGGCGGCGACCATGAACAGCAAGGCCAAGATGACGCGCCCCTTGTACGTCCACAAATACGGCAGCAAACGGCGCAAGGTGGCCCAATCGGAACGGGTACGGGGGGGTTCTGCAGCGGGCGACAAACCCACAGCCGATGAAGTAGAACGGCGCATGACAGACAATGAGAAAGTTTTTTTCAAAGTGTTTAACTTCCCGATTGTGCCCATGTCCAACGCTTCCCTCCCTCGCTTCCCTGCGGCTGACCTACCGACCGACAAGGAATTGGTCTTGAAAGTCATCCCCATGCCTGCCGATTGCAATGCCAACGGCGACATTTTTGGCGGTTGGGTCATGGCCCAAGTCGATTTGGCGGGCGCCGTGCTGCCCGCCCGCTACACCCAAGGCCGCTTTGCCACCGTCGCCGTCAACCAGTTTATTTTCAAGCAGCCCGTGCGTGTGGGCGATATTTTGAGCTTTTTCAGCAGCGTCTCCCGCTTGGGCAACACGTCCATCACCGTGCAGGTGGAGGTCTATGCCGAACGCTTCAAGTCGCAAGGCCAATACGTCAAAGTGACCGAAGCCTCGCTGACCTACGTCGCCATCGACGAACAAGGCCGCCCGCGTGCCATTCCTAAGGACAGTGTGCCGGTGTGAGAAACCACCCCGTCAGGCTACGCCTGCCACCCCTCCACAGAGGGGAATTGAGGCTGCCTCACTTGTGGCAGCATCGCAGTCGGGGCGAGACATTCCCCTCCGGTGGAGGGGTGGCAGGCGTGAGCCTGACGGGGTGGTTGCAACGCAAGCGAACACCATCGACGGGGCTGGATTCTAGTCTTATAAAATAGGAGTAAAAAATGTGAGCTGCTTACGCAAGTAATACGTGGCATACAGCCGATTTAATGCTGTAAATAAGCTGTATTTTCTGAAAAATGGCCTGTTTTGACGCTCAAATAGGCCACCAAAGGCTGATTTGTGGTTCAAAAAAGCTAAATTCTTAGGATTTTGGTCGATTTTTAATATTGAAATCGGCCAAATGCCACGTTTTACTTGCGTAAAAAGCTCACTTTTTTTACTATTATTTTTGATGATCCCTCTGACCGCCCTTCTTTCACTTCTTTGCACATGACTGCTTCATCTTCCCTTTCCCCTTCGGTGTGGACACTGGCTTGGCGTGCGCTGTGGCGTGATGTTCGAGCTGGTGATTTGCGGCTCTTGCTGCTGGCGGTGGCGCTGGCGGTGGCAGCTTTGACCTCGGTGGGCTTTTTTGCCGACCGGCTGCAAGGCGGCTTGCAGCGTGATGCGCGGCAGTTGCTTGGTGGCGATGCCGTGCTCAACACCGACAACGCCCCGCCTGCGGCTGCGCGTGAGCGAGCGCAAGGCTTGGGACTGCAAAACACACTCACCCTCTCGTTTCCGACCATGGGCCGTGCCCTCGACGCACAAGGCGGCGCGGCGCGTTTGGTGGCCTTGAAAGCCGTCGAAGCGGGCTATCCCTTGCGGGGAGCCCTCACTTTGAGTACGCAAGAGGGCGGCGCGAGCCAGTCGGTGCAAGGCATACCCGACAGCGGCACGGTGTGGGTCGATGCTGGCTTGTTGACCACGCTGAATCTGCAAATGGGCGACACGCTGCTGCTGGGCGATGCAGCATTGCGCATCACCCACCTCATCGTCAACGAGCCAGACCGAGGCGCGGGCTTCATGAGCTTTGCCCCGCGTGTGATGATGAACGCCGCCGACTTGCCCGCCACACAATTGGTGCAACCCGCCAGCCGCATCACTTGGCGTTTGGCGCTGGCGGGGCCAGAGGCGGTGGTGTCGCAGTTCAGCAAATGGGCGCAGCAGCAAATCGACAGCCAGCAATGGCGCGGGGCGCGGCTGGAGTCGCTGGAATCGGGTCGTCCTGAAATGACCCAGACCCTAGGACGAGCCGAGAAGTTTTTGAATTTGGTCGCGCTGCTGGCGGCCTTGTTGAGCGCCGTTGCCGTAGGCATTGCGGCACGCGGCTTTGCCCAACGCCATTTGGATGACTGTGCCATGCTGCGGGTGCTGGGGCTGCCACAACGCACGATGGCGTGGGCGTTTGCCATTGAGTTTGGACTGGTGGGTCTGGCGGCCAGCGTCTTGGGGGTGGCGTTGGGCTTTGCGGTGCATTACGTCTTTGTGGCTTTGTTGGCGGGGCTGCTGAATGTGGCCTTGCCCGCCGCCAGCCTTTGGCCCGCCTTGTTCGGCTTGGGCTTGGGACTGACCTTGATGGCCGCCTTTGGTCTGCCCCCCGTCTTGCAACTGGCGCAAGTGCCGCCCTTGCGGGTGATACGGCGCGATGTGGGCGGCATCAAAACCGCGTCCATCAGCGTCTTGCTGCTCGGGCTGCTGGGCTTTTCCGCCATGCTCTTGGGCGTGAGTCGGGATGCCACCTTGGGGCTGCTGGCGGTGGTGGGCTTTGCCGTGGCGGTGGCGGTGTTTGCGGGCGCAGCGGCGTTGGCGGTGCGCGGCTTGCGAGCGGTGGTTGATGAGCAACGCGCCCCCATGTGGGCGGTGTTGGCGACGCGCCAGCTCGCCGCCCGCCCCATGTACGCCGTGGTGCAAGTCAGTGCCTTGGCGGTGGGCTTGTTGGCCTTGGTGCTCTTGGTGCTGTTGCGGACGGATTTGGTAACGAGTTGGCAGCAGGCCACGCCACCCGATGCGCCCAATCGCTTCGTCATCAACATCCAACCCGACCAAGCCGAGGCGTTTCAGTCGCGTTTGAAAGCCGAGGGCGTGGGCCGCTACGACTGGTATCCCATGATACGGGGCCGTTTGGTCGCCATCAACGACCAAGCCATCCAGCCCGAGCGTCTTGCCACCGAACGCGCCCGTCGCTTGGTGGACCGAGAATTCAATTTGTCGCACAGCGCCACGCAGCCCGCCCACAACCAAGTGGTCGCCGGACGCTGGCAAGCCAACGAGCCTGAGGCCACCAGCGTCGAAGAAGGGCTGGCGCAAGAACTGGGTCTGAAGCTGGGCGACAAGCTCACCTTTGACATCGCAGGGCAGCCGCACACGACCACCATCACCAGCTTGCGCAAGGTCGATTGGGCGAGTATGCGCGTCAACTTCTTCGTGCTCTACCCGCAAGCCGAAATGCCCGATGTGCCCCTGAGCTACATCAGCGCCTTTCGCGCCCCCAGCGACACGCCCACCCGCAGCGCCATGTTTGACAATGCCTTGCTGCGCGAGTTTCCCAACGTGACCAACGTCGATACCAGCGGCACGGTTGCCCAAGTGCAAAAGGTGTTGGGGCAAGTGATACGCGCGGTGGAATTTTTGTTTGGCTTTACCTTGGCTGCTGGCTTGGTCGTCTTGTTTGCCGCCCTCACCGCCACCCGCCATGAGCGTCAGCGCGACTTTGCCATCATGCGGGCGCTGGGCGCATCGTCCCAACTCTTGAGCCGCGTGCAACGCGCCGAGCTGCTGGGCGTGGGGCTGTTGGCGGGGGTGCTGGCCTCGGGGGTGGCGGTGGCGCTGGGTTGGGCCTTGGCGAAGTGGGTGTTTCAGTTTGCATGGACACCCTCGCCTTGGGTTCCCATCATCGGCGGTTTGACGGGCGCGGTGCTGGCACTGGCGGCGGGCTGGTGGGGCTTGCGGGCGGTGTTGCACACCCCTGTGGTCAGCACCTTGCGCCAAGCGGCGAGTTGAACTGGGTGGGGGTGTTGCCGTCGGTGCCACAATCCACGCCTATGACGACCGAATCTGACACCTCCAACACCGCCAGCTCTCATACCGCCACCAATTCGGCCAAGCCCGCCACGCCGTTTGAATGGCTCGGCGGCGAAGCCCGCGTGCGCGACTTGGTGGATCGTTTTTACGACTTGATGGACATCGAACCGCGCTACGCCGCCCTACGCGCCAGCCACGGCAGCACGCTGGACGATGCACGGCAAAAGCTGTTTTGGTTTTTGTGCGGCTGGATGGGCGGGCCGGACCATTACGTCGAACGCTTCGGCCACCCGCGTTTGCGGATGCGGCACATGCCGTTTTCGATTGGGATTTTGGAGCGCGACCAATGGCTGGCGTGTATGGATCAAGCCATGCAGGAGGTAGCGGTCGATCCCGACTTGCGTACCCGCTTGAATCAGAGCTTTTTCCAAACGGCGGATTGGATGCGCAACCGCCAAGGCTGAGGAAGGGACACTCTATGTCTGCCGCGCGTCTTTTTGGTTGGCTCTTATTGGGTTTTGTTCGCTTGCTGACAGGCGCTCAAGCGCGTTGGCAAGGCTGTCCCCCCAAAGCCGAGCAACGCATTTACTTTGCCAATCACCAAAGTCATGCCGATTTGGTGATGATTTGGGCTGCGCTGCCGCAAGAGTTGCGCGGCATCACCCGCCCGATTGCGGCCCGCGATTACTGGACAGCCAGCCCCTTGCGGGCATGGATCACGCGCGAGGTGTTCAATGCCGTCTATGTCGATCGTCAACGCACCGATGACAGCGACCCCTTAGAGCCTTTGATCCAAGCCCTGTCCCAAGGCGACTCCATCATCCTGTTTCCTGAAGGCACACGCGGCTATGCCGACGAGCCTCAGGCGTTTAAAGCGGGGCTGTACAACTTAGCCAAACGCTTTCCTCAGGTGGTGCTGGTGCCGGCATGGATACACAACGTACAACGGGTCATGCCCAAGGGCGAGGTGGTTCCCGTGCCCGTGCTGTGCTCAGTCACCTTTGGCGCACCCCTACGCCTAGAGGAGGGCGAAGACAGGGCCGACTTTTTGGCCCGTGCGAGGTTGGCAGTGATGGCGTTGCGCGAGTCTTAAAAGAAAAGAGAAAAGGAAGGCTTGATGAACCGCTTTTTACGCAGCTTGACCCCCGACCAGCAAGTCAGCCTCTTGTTCGTGCTCTTGTTTGGCACGCTCTTGCTGGCCTCGGCCATTGGTTTTTTATGGTCTTTGCGGGAGCGCGATGCCGATGATCCCGTACTGGCCCGACTCAAGGCCTACCGGGCCGGTGTCACCCGTTCTTGGTGGATGATGGGCGTGTTTTGGTTGGGCTGGACGGCGGGACAAACCGGTGCTTTGATTTTAGGGGGCCTGATTTCTTTGCTCACCTTGCGAGAGTTCATCAGCCTCACGCCTACGCATCGCTCCGATCATAAAACCTTGGTGCTCTCGTTTTTTGTGATTTTGCCCTTGCAATACGTACTCTTGGGGACGGGGCATTACGACTTGTTTTCGGTCTTTATTCCGGTGTACGCCTTTTTAGCCCTGCCCTTGGTCAGCAGCTTGGGCAACGATCCCAAAGGCTTTTTGGAACGCAATGCCAAGCTGCAATGGGG
>DLPA01000218.1:6442-12750 GCA_002479815.1 bacterium UBA7470
ATGGTGTGCGTCTATGGCCTCAGCCATGTGCCGGCACTATGGGTGCTGGCGTTTCCCAATCGGCAAGGCAACAGCGCGTTTTTGGTGTTTTTCTTGGTGGCGGTGGTGCAGACCTGCATGGTCTTGCAGCACGTGGCCAGTCGTTGGCTGCAGCGTCCGCCGTCCGTGCCCGCCATCAGCGCGGCTTTTCATTGGCACTCATGGGCCATTGGGGTGGTGGGCGGGGGCATCTTAGGGGGCTTGCTGGCGGGACTTACCCCGATGAAGCCCGGTCAAGGCTTGGCGATGGGTTTGATTGCGTGCGCCGCAGGCTCGCTCGGGCATTTGGTCATGAAGGCCATCAAACGGGATAGAGGTGTGCCGCATTGGGGTGGGCAGGGTCGCTCGGTGACGGGGGCGAGTGGCGTGTTGGATCGTGTGGATGCGCTTTGCTTTGCCGCGCCCGTCTTTTTCCAGTCGCTGCGCTGGTATTTTGGAATGTGAATCTCACTTATGCGCATTTTAGGCATAGACCCGGGCTTGTTGTCCACAGGGTTTGGTGTGGTCGATGCGGAAGGCGGTCAACTCAGCTATGTCGCCAGTGGCACGATCAAAACCAGCCATATCGACAGCCACTTGCTGCCTGAGCGTCTGAAAGTCTTGTTTGATGGCATAGGCGAAGTCATCGCCCGCTACGAACCCGATGTGGCGGTGTGCGAAATTGTCTTCGTCAACGTCGATCCTCAAGCCACCTTAAAGCTGGGGCAAGCCCGAGGCGCATGTTTAACGGCCTTGGTCGCGCGCGGCTTGCCCGTCAGCGAATACACGGCCTTGCAACTGAAAAAGGCCGTGGTGGGCTATGGCAAAGCCAGCAAGTCGCAAGTGCAAGAAATGGTCAAACGCTTGCTGCAACTGCCCGGCTTGCCCGGCCCTGACGCGGCAGATGCCTTGGGTTTGACGATCACGCACGCCCAAGTCAGCCGTTCCACCTTGGCACTGAGTCGCGTCGCAGCCCTCAATGCCCGCGTCAGTGCAGCATACAAAGCCGGGCGCAATTACTAAGATCGGTTAGAATTTCGGGTTTTGCTGGCAACATCTCCAAACCCTTTAAGGATATTGAATCATGGCAACCAAGCCTAAGAAAAAGAACCCCCGTCTGGCCTCTGGCCGTAAACGCGCCCGTCAGGACGTGAAACTGAACGAAGCCAACACGTCTTTGCGTTCCAAATACCGTACCTTCGTGAAAAACGTAGAAAAAGCCGTGTTGACTGGCGACAAAGCCAAAGCAACCGAAGCGTTTGCCAAAATGCAATCCGTAGTGGATGCGGTGGCCGACAAAGGCATCTTCCACAAAAACAAGGCTGCTCGTGACAAGAGCCGTCTGAGCGCCCGAGTCAAAGCACTCGTTGCTGCGGCTTAATTTCTCGGTATTCCACTTCACAGAATGCCGACAGCCCGAATGCGTTGAATCAAACATCGCCAACGCATTCGCCGTTTGTCTCGGTGCGCTGCCAGCAAAAAACAAAAACCGCCTGTACTGCAAAGTCAGGCGGTTTTTTGTTGCCTTGGGGGTTCAACCCTCAACGCCATTAAAGCCATTAACGCCATTCGCGGTAACGATGATCGTCCCAGTGATGATGGCGGGGGGGTGGGGCGGGACGGTCCCAACGGGATGATGAAATTTCCAGCGAAATTTGCGGGTTGTAAGGTCGATTCACCACCGCAGGCGAGTACACCCCGTTGGGCGGTGGGGCCACCGGGTAGGTCACAGCGCCCGACGGATAACTGTTCGGATAGTTACTCGGATAGCTGTTGCCGACAGGTGTCACTTGCAAACGCACCCACGCGCCCGGGTCTTGCGACATTTGGGTGGTGTATTGGCGACCCGCGTACTCGTAGGTCACGGTGTAGCCGACGGTTTGGTTTTCATAGACGGTTTGCGTGCTGCACTGGCGCATCATTTCAGTGTGTGACGGGCGATTGTCGCCTTCAATGCGGTTGCCCAACAACGCACCCCCAATGATGCCGATGGCGGTGGCGGCGGCGCGTCCGCTGCCTTTGCCGATTTGGTTGCCGATGGCGCCACCCGCAATGCCGCCCATGATCGCTCCCCCCCCCGAGGTTTGGCCTGGTACAACCACAGGCGCATCGCTGCACACTTGGCGCGGGACGGCAACTTGCTGCACCATGGGTATGCTGCTGAGGACGCGGCCCATTTCTGCCTGTCCCTCCGCCGGATAGCCCTGAGCCAAGGCCAAACCCGTGCTGGTGACAGCGATCCACGCGACCCCCACCACTTTGGTAGGCAGGGCCAACACACCAGACAAAGACAAGGCGCGGTCTGAACACATACGCATGATGCGACTCACTGAACAAAATCCACCCGATTGATGCGGACGGGGGTGCCGCGTTGAACAAAGGCCATGCAGGCACGACTGTTAAAAAACCAGCGGCTTGCATTGGAGGTTATAGCCCCAATCGGGACAGTGTAGCCAGATGGGAAGGGATGCGTTTGAAACAAATTGTTGTGTCGGCTGTCGCTGGAGAACGTGCTGGCTCTGTCCAACAACAATTGGTTCCACTCCGCGCCGCTTTTGGTGGTGACGGGGCTGCCCACGTTCATGGCATTGAGCTTGGGCGGGCCGTAAGTGGCATTGGTGTCGGCCACCCATTTTTCGTTGGCGTTCAGGGCCGCTTCTTTGCGGGCACGCCAGGCATTGCTTTCGTACAACTCAAAGAACAGGCCGTTGGTGTTGAGCGTCATGTTCCACAAGGCCGAATCCATTTGTTCAGCGCCTTGCAAACCCGCAACGACTTGAAAGCCTGTGACCTTATCGAAGGCAATGCCTTCTTTGCTGGCAACCCAGTTGGGGCATTTCGTGCCTGTGGCATCGACCGTTTTGCCGCTGGCAATCGGGAAGTTCGCACTGCCTGCAAACGTACCCGTGTTCGCCACACCCGCATCTTGGCTGCACTTGCTGCCATCAACGGTAAAGCCCAACACATCCAATGCGGCATTTTCTACGCCAAACGCTTTGGCTTTGGTGCTGTCGTTGCCCGCGAAGACCCCGCTGCGCCCGTTTTGTATCAAGGCTTTGGTCAAATAGTCGCTGTCGGGAATGTCGCTGCCTTCCACCGCCACCGTGGTAGCGATGTTGCGGCTGTCTGTGGTGTAGTTGGCTTTGCCGTTGCTGCCGATGCTGTAACTGGTGATAGGCCCGACCAAGTGGTCGCCCAAGAAGCGTGGCTTGCCGTTGGCTTGCACCTCGCCCACTTGGGGGAAGGCGCTGGTGACGTTCATAAAAATCTGCTGCTTATAGCCAAAGTTGTCCAACAGCGTGGCTTCGATGTCGTCGTAAAACGCCAATGTGGTACTGGGGGTATAGCCGCCATAGGCCAAGACTTGGGGGTTGCACACGCAAGTGCTGACCTCTTTGATGCGTACCGAAGCGTATTTAGGATCAAAACTGGGTGCGATGGGCACAGCGGCCTTTTTGGGGTCTTGCGCTTGCACCAGCAACAAATGGCCTTGCGTGCCAGTATCGCCCTTTGCGGGGTCAGGACGTGCGATGTTGCAACGGGCGGGCAAGCGGTTTTCCAGCGTCGCCATGCCTAGGCCCGTGACTTTCACGCCGATCAAGGTGCTGAACTTGCGCTGGTCGCTGCGGATATGGCTGCCCATATCGGCCAGTACCTTCTTGAACAGGGTTTTGAAGGTGGCATCGCTGGGCGAGGCGACGGTGTATTGAAACCCGCACTGCTCATTGGGGAGGGAATCTCCCTGCGTGCCCCAATCACGCAGCAAGAGCTTTTGTGCCTTGGTTTGGGTGCTCGGGTCGCCACTGTCAAACACCCAATCGGGGATGGAGTTGCCGCCCACTTCCACACCGACCATGATGGTTTTGCCGTTGCGCATGGCAGCGATGAATTCACGGTCCAAAATCGACCAGTCGTACACGCCATACGACGGGTTCACATCCTTCCACGACAAGCGCAAAAACACGCCTTGGTTGGCGGGGTCGCTCCACGTACTGTCGAGGGTTTTGCCTTTGATACAGGCCGGATTGGATGTGGGCGGGTGGGTGCTGGTGTCGCCCTCTTTGACCGCGCTCATCAAGTACGGCGTGACTTTGCACAAATAGTCTGTGCCCCCGCTGGCATTGAGCACCGTCCCCACACCGTACTCATTGGGCGCAAGACATGGGGTGGTTTTTTCGATCAAACCGCACTCGCCCGACTCCCCCGACATGGGGTAGATGCCCGCCGGATAGGTGCGGTAGGGGCCAGAGAGTTCATGCGCCGCATAGTGCGTTGCAGGCAAGGGTTTTTGTGCCACCACGGGATGCGCCGTCCCACTGGGCAGCGTGCTGTCCATACACAACTGGGTGCTGGTGAGCGTCGGGTCGTTGACCTCGACGAGCTGATCGTTCGGCTTTAGCCCCTGAAACAGCAGATGCTGCCCCTGTTTCACCACGATATGGCTCAGGCGGGCTATGCCTGCCCCCATGTTGCCATCGGCATCGGGTTGCCACAGGGCGCAACCCGTGTTCACATCGCAAGTGAAATCGGCCAACGTGCCCAAGGGAAACAGCACGTTGTTGGTGATGGGCCCCAAGGCCCATACCGTCCCATTGGCCTGATTCACCGCCAGATGGTTGTGGGTGCTGGTGTAGCTGCGCACGGTGTAGGTCACACCGCCGGCGCTCACGGTGTTGTCTTTCGCTCCGGCAGGAAACAGGCTGGGAAAACTGCTCTCGGCCCAATTGAACAAGCTCGTGGCCGTTGGCGTGGGATACGCAGGCAACCAACTCAGGGTCGTGGACGGCGGCTGTAGTTGTGCCCAACCCGATGCCCCCCCCAGCAGCCCCACACCCAGCCAGCAGCAAGTCGCGGCGACCCTTGAATAAAAGCGTGTGGGGATCGTCATGGCAGAGGGCTCCTTCTCAGTGCAAACAAATGGGAGTATTGGAGTGTAGGGCGGCTCCGCTTCAAACCGTTCAGTACCTTCAAAAAACAGATGATGTTCTTCAATCTGCCCATGCTTTTAAACGCAGCGCCACCGCCTCGGCCACCTTGATGCCATCGACGGCGGCAGACAAAATCCCGCCTGCATAGCCTGCGCCCTCGCCAGCGGGAAACAAGCCTTGCACATTGAGGCTTTGAAAATCCTCGCCTCGGGTGATGCGCAAAGGCGAGGAGGTGCGCGTTTCCACCCCCGTCAGCACCGCGTCGGCCATGTCGTAGCTTTTGATCTTGCGCCCAAACACGGGCAAGGCTTCGCGCATGGCTTGTACGGCAAACGCGGGCAAGACGTTTGCCAAATCGGTGAGCAAGACGCCCGGACGATAGGAGGGCTGCACGTTCCCCAAGGCTTTGGAGGGCTTGCCTGCCAAAAAATCCCCCACCCGCTGCGCGGGAGCGTGGTAGTTGCGCCCCCCCGCTTCAAACGCTTTGCTTTCGAGTTGCCGTTGCAGCACCACGCCTGCCAAGGGGTGAACGCGGTCTTGCTGCGCCAACTGTTGCGCTTCTTGGGCGTAGCGAGGGCCATCGTCAGCGCCAAACGCGGCGCTCCATGCGGCGACATCCAGCGGGTAATCGCTGGGGTCTATGCCGACCACCATGCCCGCGTTGGCGTTGCGTTCGTTGCGCGAGTATTGGCTCATGCCGTTGGTGACGACGCGATTGGGTTCGCTGGTCGCCGCCACCACCGTGCCGCCCGGACACATACAAAAGCTGTACACCGCCCGCCCATTGCTGGCGTGATGCACCAGCTTGTAATCTGCCGCGCCCAACAGCGGATGCCCGGCGTGTTTGCCCCAGCGGGCACGGTCGATCACGCTTTGCGGGTGCTCGATCCGCACGCCGATTGAAAAGGGCTTGGCTTCTAAGTACACGCCCTGATCCCACAGCATCGCAAAGGTATCGCGCGAGCTGTGGCCCAGTGCCAGCACCGCCACCGTGCAGGGCAGCGCAGTGATCGCGCCCGTGCTCAAGTCTTGTACGCGCAAGCCCTGCAAGCGGTGGGAAGGATGGGTGGGGAGCGAAGGGTGGGGGGATGCGTCTGCCGCCTTGTCCAGCATCACCTCCACCACTCGCTGCCCAAAGCGGATCTCGCCCCCTAGGGCGATGATGTGCTCGCGCAAATGCTCGACCACCTTCACCAGTTTGAACGTGCCGACATGGGGGTGCGCGGCGTACAAGATTTCAGGCGGCGCACCGGCGGCGACAAATTCCTCCATCACCTTGCGGCCCAAGTGACGAGGGTCTTTGATTTGGCTGTACAGCTTGCCGTCTGAGAACAAGCCCGCGCCGCCCTCGCCAAACTGCAC
>DLPA01000102.1:0-3616 GCA_002479815.1 bacterium UBA7470
GTCATGGCCTTGCCGTGGTTGCGCTGGGCGATGTTGGGGCTGGGGCTGGCGTATTTGCTGTGGTTGGCGGCGCGGCTGGCGCAGTCCAAAAGCGTGGGGCAGGCCGATCCTGCACGCTTGAACATTCGATTTTCGCAAGGCGTGATGCTGCAATTTTTGAACATCAAGGCGTGGATGCTGGCGCTGTCCATCGTCAGTGGGTGGATTGCTGGGTTTCCTGATGCCTTAGAGCGCACGCTGTTCATCCTCCCCATCATGGTGCTGTTCGGGCTGGTGAGCAACCTGTGCTATGCCTTGATCGGTTCGCTGCTGCGCGGCTGGTTGATGGGGCCAGTGCAAGACGGCATCCCGACGGCGCGGCGCTTGGTGGTGTTCAACCGCTGCATGGCCTTGGCCTTGGTGCTCACTGCTGTATGGATGGCGTACAGCAGCATTGGGGGCGCGATATGAACACGTCACCCTCTCAAGATGTCACACGCGGCCTGTGGTTGGGGCTGCTGGGGGTGACGGTGTTTGCCCTGACTTTGCCCATGACGCGCTTGGCAACCGGCAGTGCCGATGTGCCGCAGTTGTCGGCATGGTTCATCACCTTTGGGCGTTTGAGCATTGCAGGTCTGCTGTCGGTGGCTTTTTTGGCCTTGACGCGCTCGCCGTGGCCCACAGCAGCCCAACGCCGCCCCTTGGCGGTGGCAGTGCTGGGCAATGCTTTGGGGTTTCCGCTGCTTTTGGCCTTGGCGCTGCGCGACGTGCCCTCGGGCCACGCGGCGGTGATGACGGCGCTCTTGCCCTTGGCGACGGCGGCGATGGCGGCGTGGGTGTTGCACCAGCGGGCGCGGTGGGGGTTTTGGCTGTGCGCGTCCTGGGGCAGTGGGCTGGTGATGGTGTTTTCTTTGCTGCGGGCCTACCAGCACAGCGGGGGGTTGGGGCTGGTGTGGGCCGATGGCTTGTTGATCGCAGCGATGGCGGCTGCCGCGCTGGGCTATGTGTATGGCGCACAAGTCACGCCTCAACTCGGCGCAGAGCGGGTGATTTGCTGGATGTGCGCCTCCACCCTGCCATTGGCCTTGCCCTTGACCGTGTGGACATGGCCGACGCAGCCCATCGCGTGGGCCTCATGGGGGGCGCTGCTGTATGTGGGCGTGTTTTCGATGTGGGCGGGTTTTTTCGCGTGGTTTCGCGGGCTGGCCTTGGGCGGTGCGCTGCGTGTGAGTCAAGTACAGTTGCTGCAACCCTTCATCAGCCTCATGGCGGCAGTGCCCTTGCTGGGCGAGCCTTTAGAGGCCATGACCCTCGGCTTTGCGCTGGCGGTGGTGACGACGGTGTTCGTGGGCAAGCGGCTGTCCATGCCCCCCGCTGTGGCCGCGTCCCGCGCATCCCCACTAAAATCGTCTTGAAATTTTATAGCTGGAGTAATTTGTCATGACTTGGCAACTGGCACAACGTGCCCACAAAATGAATCCCTCTGTGATCCGCGAAATCCTCAACGTCACAGAAAAGCCCGGCATCATCAGCTTTGCGGGAGGCTTGCCCTCGCCCTTGACCTTTCCCGTCGAAGCGATGGCGGAGGCCACGCAACGGGTCTTGTCGCAAGATGGGCGTGCCGCCTTGCAATACGCCGCCAGCGAAGGCTACGGCCCCTTGCGCGACTGGGTGGCGCACGACCTGAAAAAGCTCGGCATGCACGTGTCGCCCGATCAAGTGCTCATCACCACCGGCTCGCAGCAAGGGCTGGATTTGATCGCCAAAATTTTGATCGACGCGGGCAGCAAAGTGCTGGTTGAAACGCCCACCTATTTGGGCGCATTGCAAGCCTTCACGCCGATGGAGCCGAACATCGTCGGCGTTGCCAGCGATGCCGAAGGCATAGACCCTGAGGCACTGGCGCAAGCGCACCAAGGCGAAGCCGCCCGCTTTGTCTATCTCTTGCCCAACTTCCAAAACCCCACAGGCCGCACCATGAGCGAAGCACGGCGTGCGGCGGTGGCGCGTGTGGCGGCAGAGCGGAATTTGCCCATCGTCGAAGACAACCCCTATGGCGATTTGTGGTTCGACACGCCGCCAGCCGCATCGCTGGCCTCGCGCTGCCCCGACCATGCCGTCTATTTGGGTTCGTTCTCCAAAATTCTGGCCCCCGGCCTGCGCTTGGGCTACATGGTCGCGCCGAAAGCCATCTACCCCAAGCTGCTGCAAGCCAAGCAAGCCGCCGACTTGCACACCCCCAGCTTCAACCAGCGTGTGGTGGCCGAAGTGTTGAAAGACGGCTTCATCGACCGCCACGTCCCCACCATCCGCGCCCTGTACAAAAGCCAGTGCGAGGCCATGCTGGCGGCCTTGGCGCGCGAGTTTGGTCACGACGGCCACGGCGGTGAAGCCGGCCCCGAGACGCTGAGCTGGAACCGTCCCAGCGGCGGGATGTTCTTGTGGACACGTCTGCCCGAAGGCTTGAACGCGGTGGACTTGCTGCCGCAAGCGGTGGCACACAACGTCGCCTTCGTCCCCGGTGCGGCGTTTTACGCCAGCGAACCCGACCCACGCAGCCTGCGCCTGTCCTTCGTCACCGCCACGGTCGAGCAAATCAACACCGGCATCGCGGCCTTGGCGGCCACGGTGCGCGAGGCGCAAGCGAAACTATCAAAAAAGTGAGCTGCTTACGCAAGTATTTCTAATTAAAAACGTATTTTGATATGAAAAATTCTCGCCCACGCCCCTTTCAACAAGTCGATGTGTTCACCGCCACCGCCTACCGAGGTAACCCGCTGGGCGTGGTGCTGGACGGCACGGATTTGGACACCGCCACCATGCAGCACTTCACGAACTGGACGAATTTGTCCGAATGTACGTTTGTGCTGCCGCCCTCCCCCGAAGGCGCGGCGGCGGGTGCGGATTACCGCGTGCGGATTTTTTGCCCAGGGCGCGAGCTGCCCTTTGCCGGACACCCCACCTTGGGCACTTGCCATGCGTGGCTGCGCTCGGGGGGCGTGCCGCGTGCCAGCAGCCACATCGTGCAAGAGTGCGGGGTGGGTTTGGTGCGCATTCGCCTAGACCGCAGCGCGACGCATGAACGCTTGGCCTTCGCCGCCCCGCCCTTGCTCAAAGGCGGCCCCTTGCCCGAGGACGATGTGCGCCTGATCGCCCAAGGCTTGGGCGTGGCCCGCAGCGACATCATCGCCCATGCGTGGTGCGACAACGGCCCGAAGTGGCGTGGCGTGATGCTGGCGAGCGCCGAGCAAGTGCTGGCCCTGCGCCCCAACGGGCCGCTTTTGGCGGGGTTGGACATCGGCGTGGTGGGGCCGCGTGGCAAAGTCGGCGTGGTCGGTACACAAGCGCCCGATCAAGACACGCAATTTGAAGTCCGTGCCTTCTTCCCCGGCAACCAAGGCTTGACCGAAGACCCCGTGACCGGCAGTTTGAACGCCGCCCTCGCCCAATGGCTGATCGGCGCAGGCTTGGCCCCCGCCCACTACGTCGCCGCCCAAGGCACAGCCTTGGCCCGCGCAGGCCGCATCCACATCGACAGCGACCCCGACGGCACGATTTGGGTCGGCGGCGGCTCGGTGACGTGCGTGCAGGGGCAGGTGTGGGTGTAGACTGATAAAAAGCATAGTAAAAAATATGA
>DLPA01000102.1:3700-7146 GCA_002479815.1 bacterium UBA7470
CAAAAACCCCAAAATTCATCCCCAAAATCCGTTTTTCAGGCTGAAAAACGGATTTTTTCTTACCTGAAGAGCTGTTTTTTCGATAATTCTGGCATTTTTTAAGAGAAAAATCAGCCAAATTCCACGTATCAATTGCGTAAGCAGCTCACTTTTTTTACTATGATTTTTTCGCCTATCACCCATTGGATGACACGCAAGAGGGTTTGGGAGGACAATGCCGTCTGTCTAGGATGTCCCAAGAGGTGTGTGCAATGACCATGCGTGTGTGGGTGCAAAGAACGTGGGGTTTGGTGTTTGGCCTCTTATTGATGGGGTGCGCCAGCGTGATGCGGGTGGACAGTCAGGTACAGGCCCATGCGCTGTGGGCAAAAAACGAGCTCGGCGATTTGCTGGCGAGCAAACATCGCTATGAATTTGAAAGGCTACCCTCGCAGCAAAATGCGAGTGTGGCGGCGGGCGCACCTCCTCCTCAGGCCGAGATGGAGGGTCTGACCCGCGAGGTCTTGGCCTCTAAAGGCTGGCGTGAGCGCGACCCCGTGGCCGATGTGGGACAGGCGCTCCCCCGCTGGCGGGTGCAGGTCAGTGCGTCTCAGCAGACGCTGCCGCGTGCGCCGTGGGACGATCCTAGCGATCATCGGTGGCTGCGCCCGCGTGCAGGCGTGGGCGCGACGAATGCGGGCCTTCATTTCAACGTCCTGTTGCGGGCCGAGCTGCCGTACTTTGTGCGCTCCGTGTCGCTCGTCATTCGCGACACGCACGCGCAAGGCCGTGTCGTGTATGAAACACAAGCCGTGCATGATGGGCGCTGGCCCGACCGCCCAGACCTGTGGCGTGCCATGATGGAGGCGGCTTTGCGCGACTTTCCTCAGCCGCCTGCGGGCGTGCAGCGGATCGACATCGACATTCCTCGGTAGTTTTTGGCTCAAATGCGGATTTCTCTAAAGAAATACGCTCTTTTTTTGATGGGTGCAATTGTGCAAGAAGTGACTCGTTTGGTGCTGTTGCGGCATGGGGAAACCACATGGAATACCGATACCCGCATCCAAGGCCATACCGATATTCCCCTGAATACGGTGGGGGTGTGGCAGGCCCAACGCCTAAGCGCGGCCTTGGCCGATCAGCCTTTAGATGCCATTTACAGCAGCGATTTGCAGCGAGCATGGGCCACGGCGCAAGCGGTAGCCGCGCCGCATGGCGTGCAAGTCCGGGCCGAGCCACTGCTGCGCGAACGTTGTTTTGGCGCGTTGGAAGGCTTGACGTGGGCAGAGATTGAGGCGCAGCACCCCGCGCACGCCATCCATTGGCGCACACGCACGCCCGAGTGGAGTCCTCCGGGTGGCGGTGAGTCGTTGGTGAGGTTGCAAGCCCGCGTCTTGGGGGTGCTCCACCGCGTCGCTGCCGCCCACATGGGGCAACACATCGCCCTTGTCGCGCATGGCGGGGTGTTGGATGCGTTGTATCGCGCCGCTGTCGGCCTAGACTTGCAAGCACCGCGCTCGTGGTTGCTGAAGAATGCCGCCATCAACCGCGTGCTGTGGACACCGGACAGCCTGACCTTGGTCGGATGGGGCGACACCAGCCACTTGGACGCGCCTGAGCAAACGCTCTTAGACGAGGCCAGCGCCGCCTAAAACTGTCTTGCCGTTCTGTCCCTGTGGGCCGCACCGATGGCGCAGTCGTCAGTTTGACGCACGGCGTTGGCGCACCGCTTGAGCCAGAATCGCCAAGGTTTGTTCGGTGTCACTCCAGCCCAGGCAGGCATCGGTGATGCTTTTGCCATATTCCAGGTGGTGAGGGTCGTCTTTGCCCGGACTGAATTTTTGTGCGCCCGCTTCGATGTGGCTTTCGATCATCACACCAAACACCTGGCGTGAGCCACCGCTGATTTGTGTCGCAATGTCGCGCGCCACCTCCAACTGTTTTTCGTGCTTTTTTGAGCTGTTGGCGTGGCTGCAATCCACCATCAAGGTCGCTGGCAGTTTGCAGGCTTCCAACTCTTGGCACGCCGCAGCGACGCTGGCGGCATCGTAATTGGGGGCTTTACCGCCGCGCAAAATGACGTGGCAGTCTTTGTTGCCCTTGGTTTGGACAATCGCCACTTGGCCGTTTTTATGGACCGACAAAAAGTGGTGACCCCGTGCGGCGGCTTGAATGGCGTCGGTGGCGATGCGGATATTGCCGTCCGTGCCGTTTTTGAAGCCGATGGGGGCTGACAGACCAGAGGCCAGCTCGCGGTGGACTTGGCTTTCGGTGGTGCGTGCGCCGATCGCGCCCCAAGCGATCAAGTCGCCGATGTATTGGGGCGAGATCACGTCCAAAAACTCGCTGCCGGCGGGCAGGCCCAAGCGGTTGATGTCGATCAACAACTGACGGGCCATGCGTAAGCCCTCGTCGATGCGGAAGCTGCCATCTAAGTACGGATCGTTGATCAGACCCTTCCAGCCCACGGTGGTGCGAGGCTTTTCAAAATACACGCGCATCACAATTTCCAGCGTATCGGCGTATTGCTCGCGCAAGGGGCGCAGGCGACGCGCGTAGTCCAACGCGGCAGCGGGATCGTGAATCGAGCAAGGGCCGGTGATGACCAACAACCGATCGTCCGTGCCGTGCATGATGTTGTGGATGGCACTGCGTGTTTGCGTCACCAGTGATTCCACAGCCGTGCCGCGAATGGGGAAAAAGCGAATCAGGTGTTCGGGAGGAGGCAACACGGTAATGTCCTTGATGCGTTCGTCGTCGGTGCGGCTGGTTTTCTCTAAACCAGCATCGGTGCGAGGGATGGATTTGGCAGAAACGGGCGTCATGAGCAGGACTTTCTTGGCTGAGAACGAGAAGAAAAAAGAGGCAAAAAAAAACCGCCGGTGATGCCGGCGGTTGCGAGGAGTCGTTTGGAGTGCTGTTGATTTCTTTCGCTCAGACCCCAGTCTCTCTGCCGCCGATTGCGCGTGAGAACCAAAAGTAATGAGCAAAATAGAAATGAACGGTTTGCATAAGGAGTAAATGTAGCACAAGCCGATGGCGTGAATCTGACAAGCCTCCCTGCCCAGATGACGGGGACTGAGCAGGGGGACGCAGTTGTCTCAGACTGATTTGCTGACGACGCGCGCCATTTCCAAACACTTGTTAGAGTAACCCCATTCGTTGTCGTACCAGCTTACGATCTTGACGAAGGTTTTGTCCAGCGCAATGCCCGCTTCGGCATCGAAGACGCTCGTGCAAGGCTCGCCACGGAAATCGGTGGCGACTACTTTGTCTTCGGTGTAGCCCAGCACGCCCTTCAATGCGCCTTCGCTTTGCGCTTTCATTTCGGCGCAAATCTCGGCGTAGCTGGCTTCGCTGTTCAATTCGACGGTCAAATCCACCACCGACACGTCAGACGTGGGCACTCGGAAGGCCATGCCTGTCAGCTTGCCTTTGATGGCGGGAATCACCACGCCCACGGCCTT
>DLPA01000102.1:7206-8412 GCA_002479815.1 bacterium UBA7470
CCGGTGCTGCTGGGGATGATGTTTTCCAAAATGCCACGCCCCCCGCGCCAGTCTTTGTTGCTGGGGCCATCCACCGTTTTTTGGGTGGCAGTCGCCGCATGTACGGTCGTCATCAGGCCGCGTTTGATGCCCCATTTGTCGTTCAACACCTTGGCGACGGGAGCCAAGCAGTTGGTGGTACAACTGGCGTTGGAAATGATGGTTTGACCCGCGTAGCTGCTGTCGTTCACGCCGTAAACGAACATGGGCGTGTCGTCTTTGCTGGGGGCGGAGAAAATGACTTTTTTCGCACCAGCCGCCAAGTGTTTTTCACCTGCTTCTTTGGTCAGGAACAGGCCCGTGGCTTCGATCACCACATCTGCGCCGACCTCATTCCATTTCAGTTCAGCAGGGTCTTTCACGGCCGTCAAACGGATGGTGTTGCCATTGACGACCAAGTGGTTGCCTTCGACGCGTACCTCACCCTTGAAGCGACCATGCACGCTGTCGTACTTGAGCATATAGGCCAAATAGTCTGGCTCTAGCAAGTCGTTGATGGCGACGATTTCGATGTCGGTGAAGTTTTGCACTGCCGCGCGAAACACCATGCGCCCAATGCGCCCAAATCCATTGATACCTACTTTGATGGTCATTTGAATTGTCCTTAACGACAAAAATAAAAGCTACAAAAATACAAAAGGCAGTGGGATTTTAATAAACCATTCATGAAGCGCACGGTGGCGTGCGTGTTTCACGCGCGTGGCCTTGTTTATACCGCTGCCAAACGCGCTTGGATGCGTGCTTTGGTGTCTTGCAACGCAGTGGGCAGGTGGTAAGACAGTTGTTGGAACAGCTCGGCGTGCAGGCCCAACTCTTGTTCCCACGCTGCTTTGTCGATGCTGCTGACGCTGTTGAACTGGGCGGTACTGAAGTCCAACCCGGTCCAGTTGATTTCTGCGTACGTGGGGCTGACACCGAAAATGTTGGGGGTGCCTGCGGCACGGCCTTCCAAGCGGTCGATCATCCACTTCAAGACGCGCATGTTCTCGCCGTAACCGGGCCATACAAACTTGCCATCGTCGCCTTTGCGGAACCAGTTGACGCAATAGATGGGGGGTACTTTTGCGCCTTCGGCTTGCAGGCGCTCGCCCATGTGGAGCCAGTGTTGGAAGTAGTCGCTCATGTTGTAGCCTGCAAACGGCAACATGGCAAACGGGTCGCGGCGCA
>DLPA01000102.1:8448-17788 GCA_002479815.1 bacterium UBA7470
GGGTCGCGGCGCACCACGCCTTGGGCACCAAAGGCTGCGGCGGTGGTTTCCGACCCCATTGTGGCGGCCATATAGACCCCTTCGGTCCAGCTTTGGGCCTCGGTGACGAGGGGCACGGTGGTGGAGCGACGACCGCCGAAGATGAAGGCATCAATCGGCACGCCAGCCGGATCGTCCCATGCGCTGTCCAGGGCGGGGTTGTTGACCGCTGCCACGGTGAATCGGGCGTTGGGGTGCGCGGCTTTTGCACCTGTTTCTTGGGCGATGGCGGGTGTCCAGTCCTTGCCTTGCCAGTCGATCAGGTGGGCAGGGGTGTCGCCCGTATCTTTTTCCATGCCTTCCCACCACACATCGCCGTCGTCGGTCAAGCCAACGTTGGTGAAGATCACGTCTTTGTCCAAACTGGCCATGCAGTTGGGGTTGGTCAGGTTGTTGGTACCGGGGGCCACGCCAAAGTAGCCCGCTTCTGGGTTGATGGCGTACAGGCGGGTTTGGCCGTCGGCGTCTTTGCGGGGCTTGATCCAAGCGATGTCGTCGCCAATCGTGGTGACTTTCCAGCCGTTGAAGGCTTCAGGCGGCACCAGCATGGAGAAGTTGGTTTTGCCACAGGCGCTGGGGAAGGCCGCAGCGACGTGGTATTTTTTGCCTTCGGGACTGGTCACGCCCAAAATCAGCATGTGCTCGGCCAACCAGCCTTGGTCACGGCCCATGGTGGAAGCGATCCGCAATGCAAAGCATTTTTTGCCCAACAAGGCATTGCCACCGTAACCAGAGCCGTAAGACCAAATTTCGCGGGTTTCAGGGTAGTGAACGATGTATTTGACTTTGGGGTTGCAAGGCCAGGCCACGTCGGCCTGACCCGCTTGCAAGGGGGCGCCCACGGTGTGAACGCAAGGCACGAAATCGCCATCCGTGCCGAGCACGTCAAACACCGCTTTGCCCATGCGGGTCATGATTTTCATGTTGACAGCGACATAGGGGCTGTCGGACAACTCGATGCCGATGTGGGCAATGGGCGACCCCAGTGGCCCCATGCTGAACGGCACAACGTACATGGTGCGACCCGCCATGCAGCCATCGAACAACGGTTGCAGCGTGGTGCGCATTTGCGCGGGTTCCATCCAGTTGTTGGTGGGGCCAGCGTCTTCCTTATTGGCAGAGCAAATGTAGGTGCGATCTTCGACACGCGCCACATCAGACGGGTCAGAGCAGGCCAAATAGGAATTGGCACGTTTGGCGGGGTTGAGTTTCTTTAAGGTACCAGCGGCGACCATTTGGGCGCACAGACGGTCGTACTCTTCGGTGGAGCCATCGCACCAATGCACAGCAGCGGGTTTGCACAAAGCGACCATATCGGCCACCCACGCCACCAAGCGGTCGTGTTTGACATAAGAAGGGGTGTTCAGGCTCAAGCCTTGGATCACAGGGGCATTCATGAGGACGACTCCAGATGTTCAAAAAATGAAAGTGAGATGTTCAAAAACGTCCCACCCAAGAGTGTCACTTGCAAATGGCTCACAAGTCATGAAAGGTCGAGACGTATTTCAACACCCCAAACAAGGGTTGCGTCTCGGTCGGCGCGCGGGGGCTGCGAAGCGGTGCGCTGATTGCAGGCTGATGTCGAGCAGCAGAAGGGGTATGTCCTGCCACCCAAACCGTGTGTCGGCCAAGGGCCTGTATTCTAAGAAAAATCGGCAATAGGTTACGAACAAGTTACATGCAGAAAACGCATAACTTAATGCCGAAAGATGCAGTGACCAAAAAAATAGCCGGGCAGTGCCGGCTTGGTCGTTGCGGCTGGCGCAGCTCAGGCCATGAAGACCGCAATAAACGCCAACAAGAAAATCATCACAGCGCCAGCAAGCGGCAACACCACGGGGATGTCGTTCACCACCGCCTCAGCAGGATCCTCAGACTTAGCCGCCATGTCAACATAACTGGTTTCGTGTTTCATACAAAAGACTCCTAAAGCTACAACGCAAGAAAAAGCAGGGGGTTTGATCAGTTCAACCCTCGATTTTAAAGTGTATCTGTCGCTCTTCAACACAAACCAGCATCAAAACCAGCCGTTTTCAGCGCTGCAAGGACTTCTTCAATGTGTGCTCGTCCTCGGGTTTGCAGCACCAACTCTATTTCGACGTTTTGTGCCGCTAACAAGGTGAAGGCGCGTTGATGCTGAACCTCGTTGACATTGGCCCCCGCTTGGGCAATGACGGTGGTGATGTGGGCCAAGGACCCGGGGACGTCACGGGTGTTGACACGCAGACGGGCCAAACGCCCTGCGCGTACCATGCCCCGCTCGATGATGGACGCCAACAGCAGCGGGTCGATGTTGCCACCGCACAGCACCAAGCCGACTTTTTGGCCGCGAAAGGCATGGGGGTAGCGCAAGAGCGCCGCCAAACCAGCCGCACCCGCCCCCTCGACCAAGGTTTTTTCAATGTCCAGCAGCAACACAATCGCTTGTTCGATGTCGCCTTCATCCACCAGCAGCCAATCATCCACATGCTGCCCAACGATCGCCTGTGGAAGCTGGCCCGGGGAGTTGACTGCAATGCCTTCAGCGATGGTATTCAACGCGCCCAAAGGATGATGGCTGCCAGTCATGGCGTTGACCATCGCTGGAAAGCGTTGTGTTTGCACGCCCACGATGCGAATGTGCGGATTGAGTGCCTTCGCCGCCGTTGCGATTCCCGCAATCAGACCGCCCCCCCCGACTGCAATCACCAAGGTCTCCAAATCGGGCACGGCTTGCAGCATTTCCAGCCCGACCGTGCCCTGCCCTGCAACGATGGCCTCATCGTCATAAGGGTGGACAAAGGTCAAGCCTTGCGCTTGTGCCAACTCGTAGGCGTGCGCTCGTGCTTCGTCCAGGCTTTGACCATACAACACGACTTCCGCGCCAAACCCTTGAGTGCGTTCGACTTTGACACCGGGCGTAAAGACGGGCATCACAATCACTGCCCGCAAGCCCAAGCGTTGGGCGTGATAGGCCACGCCTTGCGCGTGATTCCCCGCAGACATGGCGATCACGCCACGCACAGCAGACGGTTCGCTCATCAACTGTGTGAGCTTGTTGCACGCCCCACGTTCTTTGAACGAGGCGGTGTATTGCAAGTTCTCAAACTTCAAATACACCTGCGCCCCCGTCAGTTGGGACAAGGTACGAGACGCCACGCAAGGGGTTTGAAGGACATGGGGTGCAAGGCGTTGCGCTGCTTGCTGAATCGCTTGAAAATGGATCATCCCTTCCATTTTGCGTCAACACACCCGATTGCGGTATGCTGGTTTGCGAGAGAAGGCCTTTTTGGAGTATCACCCCATGCAAATCAGACAGTGTGTATTGCCTCAATCCGACTGGCCTTTGACGCGGCCAGCGGCTTTCGCGTCTTTTGATGCCCATCTGGTGCTGGTGTTTGCCAGCTTAGAAGCCTTGCAGAGCTTAGATGAGTCCCGCTTCGATGCGGTACGCGCATGGCAAGCGCAGGCCCAATGGGTGGGTTGTTCCACGGCGGGCGAAATTTCGGGGCAGGGCGTGTCCGATGGCAGCATCGTGCTGACCGCGCTGCGCTTTGACACCCCGGCCTTTCGTGTGGTCCGTACGCCATTGGCCGACATGGGGGACTCGCAAGCCGCTGGGCAGCGTCTGGCGGCTCAATTGCAAGCGCCCGATTTGCGCCATGTCTTGGTGCTGGGACAAGGCGCACACATCAACGGCAGCGCCTTGGTGCAAGGGCTGGTGGCGCATTTGCCGCCTCAGGTCTTGGTGACGGGGGGGCTGGCGGGCGATGGGGGGCGCTTCACGGGGGCGAGGGTGTTGGGGCCCACAGGTGTGTCAGGGCAGGACGTTGTGGCGATTGGCTTTGACGGGCCGACGTGGCACATCACCCACGGGTCGTTGGGGGGCTGGCAAGCGTTTGGCCCCATACGCAGCATCACGCGCAGCGAAGGCAATGTCTTGTATTCGCTGGACCACGAACCTGCCTTGTCCATTTACAAACGCTATCTGGGGGACTATGCGGCACAGCTTCCCGCCTCGGGCTTGCTGTTTCCGTGGTCGGTGCTGTCCACCCAAGCCGATCAGCCCGGCGTGACGCGCACCATCTTGGGCATCAACGAAGACGATGGCAGTTTGATTTTGGCGGGCGATGTCCCCCAGGGCGGGCACATGCAGTTGATGCGGGCCTCAGTCGATGCCTTGGTCGATGCCGCAGAAGACGCGGCCCAAGCCGCCGGTGAAGGCCAAGCCAGCAATCAAACCCGCTTGGCTCTGTTGGTGAGTTGCGTTGGCCGAAAACTGGTCATGGGCGGTCGTGTCGATGAAGAAGTCGAGGCTGTGGCTGACGTACTGGGACAATACACCACGCTGGCGGGTTTTTACTCCAATGGCGAAATCAGCCCGCACATCCACACCATGGATTGCAAGCTGCACAACCAAACCATGACCATCACAGTATTGGGTGAAACCACCATCGCCGCCGCATGAACCCCAGCCGCTTATTGTTGCGTCAGTTGCGCCGTGCATGGAGCGTGGGGAGTTCGGAAGCCCTCATGCAGTTGATGGCCTTAGCTCAAACCCATGCACAGGACGAGACGCTTGCGCCTGAGTTGCGTCAGGTCTTGTCCAACCTACCGCTTTTGTTCGAGCAAGTGGACGACACCTACGCCCAGCACGAGCGTGACTTGGCCCTGAGCCAGCGCAGCCTAGACATCAGCTCGCAAGAACTGTCCAGCGCCAACCAAAAGCTCTGGCTCGAGCGCCAACAAATGCAGCGTTCGGCAGAAAGCCTGCGCGACACGCTGGCGCATTTACTGCCCCAGCAACACACGCCAGCCAGTGCGGCATTGCCTGAGGATTTGGAAAGCATGGCGCACCAAGTCGCCTTGCTGGTGCAAGACCTCGACAAATCCAGACAAGAACTCCATGCCAGCGAAGAACGCTTGGCCTTGGCCATCCAAGGCTCCAGCATCGGTTTGTGGGATTGGAACCTGCAAACCGACGATGTGCACTTCAGCCGCGAATGGGCCGCCTTGTTGGGCTACGACAGCCATGAACTCAAGCAACACGCCGCCACCTTGGTCGAATTGCTGCATGGCGACGATGCCCGTGCGTTTGGCGAGACGGTGAGTGCGTATTTCAACGGCGAAGCCACAGATATTTTCAGAGCAGAGGCACGTTTGCGCTGCAAGACGGGGGAGTTCAAGTGGCTGGAATTCAAAGGCCGTGTCGTTCAGTCCGACGACGATGGAACCCCTTCACGAGCCACGGGTGTCACCAGTGATATTTCAGCTCGCAAGTCGTGGGAGGAAGCCCTTGCCCAGGCCCGAGACGCGGCAGAAGCCGCCAGTCGCGCCAAAGGCGATTTTCTAGCGCACATGAGCCACGAAATTCGCACCCCCATGAACGGCGTGATCGGCATGCTGGAGACCTTGTCTCTGACCAAGCAGACGCCGCATCAGATGGAGCTGACATCCATCGCTAAAAGCAGCGCTGAAAGCCTGCTGGGCCTGATCAACGACATCCTGGATCATTCCAAAATTGAAGCCGGCATGTTGGTCATCGAGTCCATCAGCTTTGATGGGCGGCAACTGCTGGAAAACATGGCCGATTCGATGGCCTTGACGGTCAGTAAGAAAAACCTGGACATGATCCTGGATGTGGACCCCAAGTTGCCCAAACGTCTGGTGGGTGACCCCAACCGCTTGCGTCAGGTGCTGTCCAACCTGCTCAGCAATGCCGTCAAGTTCACGGCGGAGGGGCACATCCGTATCAGCGCCAAACCGATTGATCTGGCGCCAGGTCAAAACACTGTTCGTATCCGGTTTTGTGTGGAGGACACGGGCATTGGCATGACGCCAGAGCAATCGGCGCGTATTTTTGACAAGTTCACGCAAGCCGATGTGTCCACCACCCGTGTCTACGGCGGCACCGGTTTGGGTTTGGCCATTTTCCGGCAACTGGTTGACTTGATGGGTGGCGAGTTTGGTGTCGACAGTGAGCCAGGCAAGGGCAGTCGCTTCTGGGTGACGATGCCCTTCCCGATGGAGGACGAACCGGCAGAGGCCCCATCTTCTGTTGCCGGTAAACGGGTGGCCTTTGTGACCGATGGCACCCCACACGCCGATGTGTTGCTGCAAGAGTTAGGGCAATTGGGCATCCACACCGATGTGTTGGATACGGGCTTTACCGTGCTGGATTATGGTGATCCCAATGCGGGCCATACGCCCCCTGATGCCTTCATCTTTTCTGCGCAAATGCAGGGCATTGACGCCGTGAGTTTGTCGCAAGCATTGCAAGAAGATCCGCTGTTGAAGTCGATCCCGCGGGTGGCTTACGTCCCTGCAACGGGGGGACATACCACCGAAGACATGATCTCGTCGGGGTTGCTTGGCGCCATTTCAAGGCCTTTGCATCAGTCTGATGTGGTCAGCGTGATGCGCGCGGTGTTGTTGCCTGGGCAGACTCGCAAGTTTGTGAGTCGCCAGACGCTGAACCAGACACCCACCAAAAACCTGCGCAGCGATGCCATTCACTTCCGTGGCAAGCGCATTTTGGTGGTTGACGACAACTTGGTGAACCAGAAGGTGGCCGTCAGCCTGTTGGGCCCCTATGGCTGTGAGATCGCATGTGCCAACAATGGGCAGGAGGCGGTCGATATGGCTGCCTCACAACGGTTTGATCTGATCTTCATGGATTGCCAGATGCCGGTGATGGATGGCTTTGAAGCGACGCGCCAAATCCGTCTGAAAGAGGACCATGGTGGCCGTCGCCTGCCCATTGTGGCGCTGACGGCCAGTGCGATGTCCGAAGACAGCGTCAAGTGTCGGTTAGCTGGTATGGATGACTACTTGTCCAAGCCCATCAGGCCTGATTCCATTGTGGCTGTTTTGGACCGATGGTTGCATGCCACGCCTAATTTTGTGCAGACTGAGCCTGATCCGAAAGACGACGAAGCAGGTCAGGAGATCGATTCGGCGATGGAAGAGTTCCTGAACATGAAGGACGCGCTGGGTGACAGCTACGAGGGTTTGGTGAGCCTTTACCTGGAGGATGCAGCTGGCAAGTTGCAGACGCTCAAGCAACAGATTCAGCAATGGCCGTCCGCTCATGAGGTGATGCAAACTGCACACGCCTTGAAGGGGCCGACCTTGGCCATGGGGGCGCGAGACTTCGCCTCACTGCTCAACGACATCGAAGCCGCTGCGCGTGACGAAAATCAAGATCGTGTGCGCGAAGTGGCACCAAAATTGGACGAACAGTTCACCCAGGTTCGTAAGACTCTGGAAGAATTGGCAGTCACAGGAGTGACAGCGTGAAAGTCGTGATTGCAGACGATGACGGCATCACCCGCCAGATCCTTCGCAACATGTTGCAGGATGCGGGGCATACGATCGCCGCAGAAGCCAAGAACGGGCAGGATGTCGTGGAGGCATGTTTGCTCAATCAGCCTGATGTTCTTTACCTGGACATCAACATGCCCATGCTGTCAGGCTTTGAAGCCTTGCCACAAGTCAAGCAGGCCTGCCCAGACGTGCATGTGGTGATGATCAGTGCCTCGTCCACCTTGGAGAACGTGCGCCAGGCGGCCAAGTTTGGCGTCGGCGGCTTCTTGGTCAAACCCTTTACACCAGCCAAGGTCTTGGGTGTCCTACCCAAAAACAAGGTCTGACTACAAGGTTTGACCTTGTTGGCGATTCAGGCGGCAGCGAGCAAATAGTCTCGGACCTGCTGCGCGGCACGGGCTGGGTCCTCCTGCATGAAGCAGTGGCCTCCCGGCACCTGGCGCTTTTGCACCAGTTGATTGATGGACGCCGCGTGCGTGGCACCTGGCTCCACAAATGGCGTGGAATCTGCGCCATGCAAGATCAAGGTCGGGATGCGGATGCGCCCAACCGAGCCCCACAGCCGTTCAGGCGCGGAGCTGAAAATATCCGCCTCACGCGACGGGGCGCATTTCAACTCGACGCCGCCGTCTGTCGAGTCCTTCAATGCATGGTCAACAAAGGCGCGAAGGGCTTCTTCGGTCCAGCCCTTGTAGGTGCCACGTCCCCACAACGCTTGATAGGCCTCATCGCGACTGGGCCATTGTTTGCGACGTTGCATCGCGGCCCGCGCCAAGGGCGTCAGTTTGCCGACCCCCACCATGCTGATGAAGGACATGCCCATCAGCATGGCCGCAGGGAATAAAACGGGGTCCAGCAAGACGGCTTTTTGAAACGGATGCTGACGATCAGCCAGCATCAGGCTGGTCAACACGCCACCGAAGCTGTGGCCCAGGGCAAATGTGGGGACCGCGCCATACAGATGTTGATGGGCTCTGAACGCTTGCATGGCCAACTCGGCATTGCGGTTCCAACCCAGAAACCGGTCACCGTGATCGCTGTCGCCATGGCCTTGGATGTCCGACAGCCACAGGTCGAAGTCTTGGGCCAGGTGCCGCAGCATCGGCTCGTATGTGCGGCCGCAAAAGCCGTTGCCGTGCAAGAAGTGAATCAAGGGCCTGCCTGAGGGGGGCGTGCGCCAGCCTCGTAAGGTTAGGCCTACTTCGGGTACGGGATGGGACCAAGCTTCAAACATAGGCTACCATCGTGCCATGAAAATCAATCAAGCGCTTGATTTGCCTGAATCCCCCGTGGACGAAGTCACTTCGCACAAGGGATTGCGTGCGCGTGAACGCTTGATTGACGAGGCCAGTCGCATTTTTGCCGACAAGGGCTTTGCCAAGGCCTCGACCCGAGAAATCTGCCTCGCGGCGGGGCAGAATGTGGCGGCCATCCACTACTACTTCGGGGACAAGGCGGGCCTGTATCGCGCCGTCTTGCAGCGTCCTTTGGAGGGCATGGTGGCTGAGTTCGCTCAGTTTGATGCGCCCGATCTGCCGCTGTCAGATGCCTTGCGCTTGTTCATGTCAGCCTTGCTGTGCCCGTGGGGCCACCACGAGCAGGCTGAGTGGTGCTTGCGTTTGCACTTGCGCGAGATGATCGAGCCCACGCTGGAGTACAAGGACGTGATTGCGCAGCACATCTTGCCTTTGCATACCAAATTGGTCGAACTACTGGCCAGGCATGTTGGTGCGCATGAGGTGGACGACGCCTTGCACCAACTGGCGTTTGCTTTGGCTGCGATGGTGCATGACTACGGCATGTCACGCGAATTCATGAATGTGCTGGCACCCTCGTTGTTGCAGGGGCCTGATGCTTTAGACCGGGTGTTGTCACGCCTGGTGGGATATGGGATGGCATTGGTGGAGCATGAACGCCGCCAACGCCAAGAACTTTGACAAGGAAAACACCGATGACGAAGTGGACGAAACAAGCAAATCGTGCAGGCTGGATGTTG
>DLPA01000102.1:17868-18017 GCA_002479815.1 bacterium UBA7470
CTGGCATTGGCCAGCGTGTTGGCAGCCTGCTCCAAAAATGAAGCTGCCACAGCACCGGCCAGTGGTGCATCGGCGCCTGCTGCCGCGGGCAAAGCTGCATCGGCCTCAGTCAATCCGGCCTTGACGGTGAGCACCGTGATGCCTGAGAC
>DLPA01000214.1:0-1526 GCA_002479815.1 bacterium UBA7470
GCCTACGTGCCTGTGGCGCGTTTAGAACTGCCGCAGCAAGACCTCAGCAACGAACAAGCCACAGAAACCACACAAGCCATCGAACAAAGCGTGTTCGACCCGTGGGTGGCGCTGGCGGCCCATCGTCCCTTGGGCAACGTCATGCGGGCGCGTAAAGTCGTCTATTACCAAAGCCAGCAAGCACGCGGCGCTACAACTTAGGCCGCAGCAAGGAGCGCAAGGGCAGGCCGCCGACCCAAAGTGCTCCAAAATAAAGAGCTGCTGACGCAATAATACAAAGCGCCAGATAGATAATTCTCTTTAATTTTTCGGCGTGCAAAGCCGTCCAGTCGATCTCTGCCGAGCACGCCAGCAAAAACGCCGCCAGCAAACAGCACGCCGCCACCACCTGCACGCCCAAGTGCCACCAGCCCGCTGCGGGGCGGTACAAGCCACGGCGCATCAGCCCCACCAGCAGCCATGTCGCATTGATGAGCGCCCCCAAGGCAATCGACAAAGCCAAGCCCGCATGGGCCAGCAGCGGAACCAGCACCACATTCATCAACTGCGTCAACACCAGCACGCTGACCGCAATCTGCACCGGCGTTTTGATGTTTTGGGTGGCATAAAACCCGGGGGCCAAAATTTTGATCGCCACCAGCCCCAACAGCCCCAGCCCGTAACTGCTGACCGCCAGCGCGGTTTGCTCCACATCCCGCGCCGTGAACGCGCCATAGTGGTACAGACTGGACACCAGCGGGCGATTGAAACACAGCAAAGCGACAGCACACGGCAGCGCCAGCACCAGCACCCAGCGCAGCCCCCAATCCAGCAAGGCGCTGTAACGCGCCGTGTTCTGCGCCGCACTGGCGGCAGAAAGCTGCGGCAACAGCACCGACCCCAAGGCCACGCCCAGCATGGCGGTAGGAAACTCCATCAACAAATCGGCATACGACAACCAGCTCACACTCCCCGCCGTCAGGTGCGACGCGATTTGCGTGTTGATCATCAGCGAAATTTGCGCCACCCCCACGCCCAAGAGCGCGGGCAACATCAACTGCAACACCCGCCGCGTGCCCGGATGCTGCCACGCCGCCTTGATGTCTGACCACCGCCACGCCACACGCGGCAGCAGCCCCAAACGCCGCAGCGCCGGAATCTGCACCCCCAACTGCAACACGCCCCCCAACATCACGCCCCCCGCCAAGGCGTAAATCGGCGGCAAACCCACACGCGCAAACCACGGCGCACCCCACCACGCGGCGGCAATCATCGCCACATTCAAGAGCACAGGCGTAGCGGCAGGCACGGCAAAACGCCGCCATGTGTTCAAAATCCCCGCCGACAACGCCACCAGCGACATGCACGCGATGTAAGGAAACATCCACCGCGTCATCACCACAGCGGCATCAAAACTCTCAGGCACTTTGCTCAGGCCGCTTGCCATCGCCCACACCCACAAGGGCGCACCCGCCACACCGACCGCACAGGTCAACAGCAAGGCATACACCAACACGGTAGCGATTTGGTCGATCAAAACCCGCGTG
>DLPA01000214.1:1647-1861 GCA_002479815.1 bacterium UBA7470
CCTTCGGCAAACAAACGGCGCAGCAAATTAGGAATCCGAAACGCCACATTGAACGCATCCGTCATCGGCGACGCACCAAACGCCGCCGCAATCAACAACTGCCGCACCAAGCCCGTCACGCGCGAGGCCAAGGTGAACAGCGACACAATAGAAGCAGCTTTGAACAGGTTCACAAGAAAGAGCAAAAAAGAGGGGAAGCAACAACACCTCCACG
>DLPA01000214.1:1976-3167 GCA_002479815.1 bacterium UBA7470
AAAAAAGTGAGCTGCTTACGCATGATTGGCGAGGATAAAGTCTGATTTAATGATAAAAAATTACGTTTTTTTATGAAAAAATTGATTCATCCCGCCACCAAAATCGTTTTTTCAACCCAAACGATGATTTTGAAGGTCATTTTTTCAATATTTCAGGCATTTTTTAGAAGTTAAAATAGCTGTAAATGGCTTTTTTGTTGCGTAAACAGCTCACTTTTTTTACTATAATTTTAGAATTTGAATGCACACAGGTGTAGGCTTGCATACCAAGCGTGTTGACCTCAGGGCGAAAAAATAATGATAAAAGAAAGGTGGCACGAAGACGTGCCGCCAGCACCACCGCCACCTGATTCCGCCCCGACAGCGTGAGCCTCAGGATTTACGTGGAACCCCCGTTCGCTTTTCTGGAAACGTCCTCACTGGGTAAAATTCGCGCTTCTTTACGAAAGATCTCGGGTTTACCCTGATCTTTTTTCCCTCTTGATTGACTTCTTGACGCTGGAATCTTGGCATTCTGGTGCTGCTCATCGTGACCTTGCATCTGCACTCCTACACCGGCGGCAACGCCCTGACCCCTTTCAAAACCCGTCAGCTTTTGCCCTTGTTGCAAGCTGTGTCGGATCACATCGTCGGGCTGCACGCGCGGTTTGTGCATCTGGCGGCGTTTGAAGCTGCGCCTGATGCCGATACCCTTGCACGCTTGGGTGAATTGCTCACCTACGGCGAGCCTGCACAGGGGTTTGACGAGGACGCTGGCCCCCACAGCACGGTATGGGTGTCGCCGCGTGTGGGCACGGTGTCGCCTTGGGCCTCCAAAGCCACCGACATCGCCCACAACTGCGGGCTGGGTGTGCGCCGCATCGAGCGCCTGACGGAATACCGGTTGCTCTTGAAAAAACCCTTGTTGAGCAGCTTCGGTTTGGGTTCTGCCAGTTTGAGCGCCGCCGACTGGCAAGCCGTTGCCGACGTGTTGCACGACCGCATGACCGAAAGCGCCTTGGCCCACACCCAAGACACCCACGCCCTGTTTTCTGAGCTGCCCGCGCAGCCTATGGCCCATGTCGATGTGCTCGGCGGTGGACGCGCCGCCTTGGTGCAGGCCAATACCGAATTTGGCTTGGCCTTGGCCGACGATGAAATGGATTACTTGGTCGCCAACTTCACCGCACTGGGGCGCAATCCCAGCGATGT
>DLPA01000112.1:0-218 GCA_002479815.1 bacterium UBA7470
ATAAGTCCTAAAGTCGCGCCGATGGCGACTTCTGGCACATCGGGCGGCAGTGCGGTGGTGGCGATGCCGTTGTTGCTGTTGAGGCAGGGCGCGAAGGTGTTGGCGGTCTTGACATACAGCACCGGAGCGGCGGGGGGCGCTTTGTAGGGCGCTTGCGTCATGCGCTCGGCCCAGAACTGGCGCTCGACGGGATCGTTCAGCAGCGTGCCATAGACCGT
>DLPA01000112.1:347-1269 GCA_002479815.1 bacterium UBA7470
GCAGCTCATTTAAAAATCGGAATCGCTTGCATCAAGGGGTTCGCTGGTCTCCCCTCCGGCGGGGCTGCCTTCCAGCGCAATCACCGCGTCCAGCAAGGCGTACAACTGGGTCAGCTTGTCGGCTCCGAGTTGCTGTTCCAGCCATGCGTAGTGCTGTTCGATGGCTTGCGAGAGGGTGGCGACCAAGGCCAAGCCCGCAGGCGTGGCCCTGACCACGGTGCGGCGGGCATCCAAGGCGCAGCGTTCGCGGGTGACGAGGCCATCACGCGCCATGCGGGTCAGCACCCCCGTCAGGCTAGGGCCAAGCAAGAAGGCTTCGCGGGCGATGCGTCCGGTTTCCACGCCGGCGGGATCATGGGCGTGCTCGCCCAATACCCGCAGCACCCGCCATTGCTGATCGCTCAAGCCATGCTGGCGCAAGCTCGGTCGGGTGTGCTGCATCACCGCTTCACGCGCTTGCAGCAAGAGCCTAGGCAGGTTGCGATGCGTGAACGGGTTGCTGAACGACGCAAGGGCGGAGGAAGGAATGGGTGAATCGTGTGGCATCGAATTATTTAATATATTAAATAAATTTGTCAGCGAAGAACCTAGGGTAAACGCTGATATTTCAGCGCGTCAGCGCAAAAAAACGAAACGGGTGTTCAGCGGTGTTTCACAGGGGGGCAGGTTGGGTGTCTGGCGCAGAAATAGGGCGCATGAACACCTGATTGCGACCGGCCCCTTTGGCTTCATAAAGCGCCTTGTCTGCGGCGAGCAGCAACTCGCGGGGGGTATTGCCATGATAGGGAAACATGGCAAGGCCAAAGCTGGCCGAAATCTGCTTCAAACCCAAAGAGGGCGGCCAACGCAGTTGAATCAGCATGTCTTTGATTTGATGGGCAAGATGCAGCATGCCTTGCGGGTCTAGGCTAGGACAAAGCAG
>DLPA01000112.1:1441-3944 GCA_002479815.1 bacterium UBA7470
TGCTTGAAATGATCCAAGTCGAACAAGCACACGCCCAACGTCAGCTCTAAACGATTGCAGGTTTGCAGCAGATTGTTGAAGGTGTGATCGCTTTCACGGCGGTTGCGCAAACCCGTCAAGCTGTCGTGCGTGGCTTGTTGCAAGAGTTGCAGCTCTAAGGTTTTTTGGTCGGTGATGTCTTGCACCATGCCCACCATGCGCAGCGGACGACCTCGTGCATCGCGTTCGCAAATACGGCCTCTGTCGTTGACCCACACATCATGACCGTTGCGGTTTTTCAGGCGGTACTCGGCTTGATAGCGTTCGCGGCGACCTTTTAAGTGTTGATCCAAGGCTTGAAAAACCGCCGGTGCATCGTCAGGGTGGACGTTGCGTGTCCATGTTTCAAGCTGAGGCTGCATTTCATGCGGCCCATATCCCAACATGCGTTTGAGTTGGGGGCTGAAAAACACTTCACCGCTGGCAATGTGCCAGTCCCACAAACCGTCTGAAGCCTCGTTTAAGGCAAACCGCACATGCGCATCGCGCGACAGCATCTCTGCTTCTAGCGCGCAACGCTGGGTGGTGTTGCGGGCGCTGGACAAAAAAAGCTCTTTACCATTGATGTGCATGCACCGCGTGAAGACTTCGACGCTGATTTCATGGCCCAGTTTGTGTCGATGTCGGCCCACAAACACGTAGTAGGGGTCTGCGCTGCGGACGACCTCTGCAATCTCGCTCCATGCCGGTAAGCCCACGACATCTTTTTGCAAACTCAAGACCGAGTGTCCCAATATTTCTTCTTTGCTGTAGCCCAATTCTTGATGCGCAATCGTGTTGCACCAGAGAATGCGTGAGCTGTTCGGGTCGATTAAAAAAAGGCTATCGGGGACGTTGGCCAGTATCTGGGCGAAGAAATCGTAGCTGGCAGATGAGTTTTTTGTCGTGGCCATAACGAATAGGCTTTTTTAAAACTGGACGAGTGTATAGAACGCAGGAGACGCGCTCTATATGCGCTTGAACAGGTACTGCATCAACGAGAAATATGCGACATATTTCACATCTTCGCACATCTCGTGCCACATCCGGAGTGCCTCTGGCGGGGCGGCTGCAAATATTGAAACCGTGTGGCAAACTCTGGCTACAGTCGTTTTTACCAGTGCCTTTTCCTCGCGAACTGGCACTTTTTTATTTTGATAGCAGCTATGCAGCAGGATGTCAGCATTGCCACGCACATCGTGGCCCAAATCGCCCAAGAATTAAATGTACAAACGCGGCAAGTCAGTGCAGCGGTGGAATTGTTGGACGGCGGGGCGACCGTGCCCTTCGTCGCCCGCTACCGCAAAGAGGCCACGGGGGGCTTGGACGACGCGCAATTGCGCACCTTGGCCGAGCGTTTGACGTATTTGCGCGAGTTGGCACAGCGTCGCGCCACGGTGCTGCAAAGCATTCAAGACCAAGGCAAGTTGACCCCCGCCTTGGCTGCGGCGATTGCCGCGGCGACCACCAAGCAAGAGCTAGAGGATTTGTACTTGCCCTACAAGCCCAAGCGCCGCACCAAAGGCATGATGGCGCGTGAAGCGGGCCTAGAGCCGCTGGCCTTGAAGCTCTTGGCCGATCCGACCCTAGACCCTGTGACACAGGCGGCGGCCTTTGTTTGCCCTGCGGGGCAACCCGAAGGCACCGATTTTTCCACGCCCTTGGCGGTGCTGGACGGCGTGCGCGATTTGCTGGCCGAGCTGTGGGCCGAAGATGCTGCTTTGCTACAAAGCCTGCGCTCATGGCTGTGGGACGAGGGCGTGTTGCACAGCCAGTTGAGCAGCGGCAAAAGCGAATCTGAGCCTGAAGTCGCCAAATTCCGCGATTACTTTGACTTTGCCGAACCCGTCAAACGTGTGCCCTCGCACCGCGCTTTGGCGGTGTTTCGCGGGCGCAGCTTGGAATGCTTGGATGTCAAACTACTGACCCCCGATGCTGCGGCTGCACTTTTAGAACAAAAACCAGGTCTGGCGCAAGAAAATAAAGCATCATCAGCTATCAAAACAAAGAACACTACACCCAGTTTGGCTGAAGGGCGCATTGCGGTGCATGTGGGCTGGAGCCACCGCGCACGCGCTGCCGATGACTTCCTTCGCAAATGCGTGGCGTGGACGTGGCGCGTCAAACTCAGCTTGTCCACCGAGCGCGATGTCTTGGCACGTTTGCGCGAAGCCGCCGAAGCCACCGCGATTGAAGTCTTTGCCAACAACTTGCGCGATGTGCTGCTGGCTGCGCCTGCTGGCCCCAAGGCGGTGATGGGCTTGGACCCGGGCATACGCACAGGCGTGAAGGTGGCGGTGGTGGACATTACGGGCAAGCTGGTGGAGACTGCCACCGTCTATCCGCACGAACCCCGCCGCGATTGGGAAGGCGCATTGCACACCCTGACCGTTTTGTGCCACAAGCATCAGGTCGATTTGATCGCCATTGGCAATGGCACGGCCAGCCGCGAAACCGATAAATTAGCCGCTGAAGTCATGGCCCG
>DLPA01000026.1:0-1978 GCA_002479815.1 bacterium UBA7470
CTCTGCGTCGGCACGCATGGCTGCCAGTGACTTGCGTTTGAGCGCCGCCTCAATCTCTTGGTGCTTGACGGCAACGATTTTGTTCAGAATGTCTGACATGTGATTCTTTCTTGCGCCAAGCGCTTTTTAGACTGCCGTGAGTTGATGCGCCACCGTGACCAATTGGTCCAACTTGGCTTTGGCGCCCCCCGAAGCCAAGACCTCACGTGCGCGGGCAATGCCCGTCTCGATGCTGTCCACCACATTGGCCGCGTACAAAGCCACGCCCGCATTGAGCACGACGATGTCGCGCGCGGGGCCGGCTTGGTTGTCCAACACGCCCAACAACATGGCACGCGATTGCTCCGGCGTTTCCACACGCAAAGCGCGGTTGCTGCTCATGGCAAAGCCAAAGTCTTCGGGGTGGATTTCGTACTCGCGCACTTGGCCATCTTTGAGTTCCCCCACCAAAGTGGCGGCGCCTAAGGACACCTCATCCAAACCATCACGACCGTACACCACCAAGGCATGCTCAGCGCCCAGGCGTTCTAACGCACGCACTTGAATACCCACCAAATCAGGATGGAATACACCCATCAAAATATTGGGTGCGCCAGCAGGATTGGTGAGCGGGCCAAGAATGTTGAAGATGGTGCGCACACCCAGCTCTTTACGAACAGGCGCGACGTTTTTCATCGCGGGGTGATGGTTGGGCGCAAACATGAAGCCAATGCCCACATCCGCAATGCACTTGGCAATTTGCGCGGGCGGCAAGTTGATGTTCACACCCAAGCTCTCCAACACATCGGCGCTGCCACTTTTGCTGCTCACGCTGCGACCACCGTGTTTGCTCACTTTGCCACCAGCGGCAGCCACCACAAACATCGAACACGTCGAGATATTGAAGGTGTGCGAACCATCGCCGCCGGTTCCCACAATGTCCACCATGTGCGTACGATCGGGCACATCCACCTTGGTAGAGAACTCGCGCATCACTTGGGCGGCTGCGGTGATTTCGCCAATGGTCTCTTTCTTGACGCGCAGCGCCGTGATGAAAGCCGACATCAACACAGGCGACATTTCACCCGACATGATGAGGCGCATGATGTGCAGCATCTCGTCATGAAAAATCTCACGGTGCTCAATGACGCGTTGCAACGCCGCTTGCGGCGTGATGGCATGCATGGTGGTTGTCATAGCTAGCCTTTACAAAAAGTTTTTCAACATGGCATGGCCATGCTCGGTGAGGATGGATTCCGGATGGAACTGCACGCCTTGAATATCCACCTCGGTGTGGCGAACACCCATGATTTCGCCATCCTCCGTCCATGCCGTGACCTTGAGGCACGAGGGGCAAGAGGCACGCTCAATCGCCAACGAGTGGTAACGATTGACCGTGAACTTCTCGGGCAATCCGCCAAACACACCTTCTTGCGTGGTGGTGATGACGCTGGTTTTGCCGTGCATCAACTCTTGCGCACGCACGATCTTGCCACCAAACGCAGCGCCAATACTCTGATGCCCCAAGCACACGCCCAGAATGGGCAACTTACCTGCAAAGTGTTGAATGGCCGCCACCGAAATGCCCGCCTCAGCGGGTGAGCATGGGCCGGGTGAAATCACCAAGCGATCGGGTTTGCGCGCGGCAATGCCTTCGAGTGTGATTTCATCGTTGCGATACACCTCAACATCTGCCCCCAGCTCGCCAAAGTATTGAACGATGTTGAAGGTGAAGCTGTCGTAGTTGTCCACCATGAGGAGTTTGATCTTGCTCATTCCAAACCCTCCTCAACCAACTCGCTGGCACGCAACAACGCGCGGGCCTTGTGTTCTGTTTCTCTCCACTCCGACTCCGGCACCGAGTCGGCCACCACGCCAGCGGCCGCTTGCACATACAGCGTGTCGTTTTTGATGATGCCCGTGCGAATGGCAATTGCCACATCCATGTCGCCCGCAAAACTCAGGTAACCACAAGCGCCACCGTACAAGCCGCGCTTGG
>DLPA01000026.1:2172-2393 GCA_002479815.1 bacterium UBA7470
TGCATCACGTGGCTGTAGCGCTCCACCACAAAAGCCTCGGTCACTTTGACGCTGCCTGTTTTGGCAATGCGCCCAATGTCATTGCGTGCGAGGTCAATCAGCATCACGTGCTCAGCACGCTCTTTGGGGTCGTTGATCAGCTCCACTTCAGCCGCCTTGTCTGCCTCGGGTGTGGCACCGCGAGGACGCGTGCCAGCCAAGGGGCGGATGGTGACTTTTTG
>DLPA01000026.1:2566-5098 GCA_002479815.1 bacterium UBA7470
CGGTACAGCGACAGTGGACTGGCCGTGAATTTTTTGTGAATACGCTGCCCCACCTGCACTTGCATGAAGTCGCCCGCTGCGATCAAGTCTTTGGCACGCAACACCGCCGCCAAGTAATCGTCTTTCGCGAAACTGCGCTCAGCGGGATGGCTGTCACACGGCGCGATCGATGGTGCTTGTGCAGGCGCTTTCAACCGCTGCTTCAACTCAGCCAAACGCGCTTGGGCTTGTGCATAAGCATCGGGCTGCGCAGGGTTGGCGTACACGATGAGGGAGAGCTTGCCCGAGAGGTTATCAATCACCGCCAACTCTTCGGTTTGCAGCAGCAAGATGTCGGGCATGCCCAAATCATCGGGCGGGCAAGAGTGCACGAGTTTCTTTTCGATATGGCGCACGGTGTCGTAACCAAAGTAGCCTGCCAAGCCGCCGCAAAAACGTGGCAATCCTTGACGCAGCGCCACTTTGAAACGCTTTTGGTAGTCGGCCACAAAATCGAGCGGGTTGCCTGCGTGAGTTTCGACCACCACGCCATCGGTCACCACCTCGGTCTTCGCGGCATCGCCAAAACCACTTGCACGCAGCAACGTACGCGCTGGCAAACCAATGAAGCTGTAACGCCCAAAGCGCTCACCGCCCACCACGGATTCGAGCAAGAAGCTGCGCTCGCCATTGTTTTGTACATGCGCCAGCTTGAGGTACAGCGAGAGCGGGGTTTCTAAATCGGCAAACGCCTGGGCCACCAAGGGGATGCGGTTGTAGCCCTCTTGGGCCAATTGTTTGAATTCGGTTTCAGTCATCGTGAGCCTCCACAGCTCGGCCCCGTATGGGTTGGGGTGTTCATTCGGACAAGTGCTGAGCAGCAGTGCTTCAGCGCGGGCACGGCATCAGTGAGGCTGAGCGTGCTTTAGACAAGCGCAGACGATGGCGTACGCCAGGGCCAAGCTCCCCGGTCGTGACAACCTGTGACTGTGTTGCGATGAATGAACATGGGTGCAGTTTAGCAAACGCTCAGACCTTGCTGGCCAATGCCTGCGCAAGATGGGTCAGGGTATCCACGTGGGCATCGGCATCGACACCATCCACAGGCTCGCCATGGTTGTAGCCATAACGCACCAACACCACGGGGCAACCTGCAGCGCGGGCAGCTTGGGCGTCGTTGCTAGAGTCGCCCACCATCAACGCTTGGCCGGGTCGCACGCCAAGCGCCTCACAGGTTTTGAGCAAAGGCAATGGATCTGGTTTTTTGCGCTCAAAGCTGTCGCCACCAAACACATGACTGAAAAAATGATCCAAACCCTTGGCTTGCAACAAAGGCTTGGCAAACGACAAGGGTTTGTTGGTCAAACAAGCGAGTTGCAAACCCGCGTCACGCATCTGCTGCAACCCTTCGATCACACCGTCGTACAGGAGAGCGAATTCGCCATTGATGGCCAAGTAGTGGTACTGGTATCGCTGCCATGCCGCGTCGTACAACCCTTCCACGCTGCGCGCGTCGCACACATTCGCCAGGCCTCTCACCTCCGGCAAAGCCAGCTGGTGCGCCAGCACCGAGCGAATCAAATGCTCCGAGCCTTTGCCGACGGTGCGCTCGACCAAGGCACGTGTGAGCAAGGGCAAATCCAAGTCCGCCAACATGCGGTTGAGCGACACCTCGAAGTCGCCGAGGGTATCGATCATGGTGCCATCGAGGTCCACGATAGCCGCTTTCAATGGATGGAGAGAGTTGTGCATGTGTGAAGAACCGCCAAGCAAGTACACCGATTCTAAATATTCAATGAAAATGTCCGTATGCGCACCCAACGCCAAGCCCTCGTCATCGTTCACGTTTTCATGCTGACCTTGGCCTACCCCTTAATGGGATTAGGTGCCCCGTATGAATTGCGGGTTTATTCGGACGACATCCCTCAACAAGGCGAGTCCGAAATTGAATGGATCATGAGCGTCGCCAAGCCTAGGCGCATGGATTCACTACCGCACGGCCAAGTGTTTCAAACCTTGATGGAATACGGCTACGGCTTAGGCCATGGTTGGAGCATCGGGCTTGAGTTGCCGATATCGCATGCGGATAGACACACCCAACTCAACGGGGTCAAAGTTGAAGCGCAGTACGTCGCTGAACACGATGCACGTCAAGGCGCTTACTGGGGCATACGCGGCGATATTGGCTACACCTCAAGCCCATATGAAACGCAAGGCGGCAGCAGCATCGACATCAACCCAATCTTGGGTTATCGCGGGTCCGCATGGCACGTGGTGATGAACCCGTCAATTGAGAAGCCCATCAGCGGCATCAACACAAAAGCAGAATTTCGCCCCTCAGCCAAACTCGCTTATGCGATCCACCGCACGAGACAGCTTGGATTCGAATACTTCAGTGACTGGGGGGCTCTGTCTGCCATTCGCCCACAACGCGAACGCGACGAAACGCTTTACGTCGTGTGGGACGAAAAATTGGCCAGCAGCCGATGGAATTTTGGGCTGGGTAAGCCCTTAAACCCATCGGGTGGCAGTGTTGACAAATGGGTGATGAAA
>DLPA01000026.1:5267-7794 GCA_002479815.1 bacterium UBA7470
TCGTTGTCCAAACCCGCATAGCCTGATGCCATGCTTCGCTTGTTCACGATCACAGTTTTGGCTTTGTAGGCTTCCAAGATCGGCATGCCGTAGATGGGACTGCCTTTTTCCAGCGCAGCTGGGTTGACCACGTCATTGGCGCCCAAGACGATGGCCACATCCACTTGGCCGAATTCGCCGTTGATGTCTTCCATCTCAAACACCTGGTCGTAAGGCACTTCGGCCTCGGCCAGCAACACGTTCATGTGACCGGGCATGCGCCCCGCCACGGGGTGAATCGCATACTTCACATGGATGCCTTTGTGCATGAGCTTCTCTGCCAACTCATTCACCGCATGCTGTGCACGTGCGACCGCCAAGCCATAGCCAGGAACGATCACCACGGTCTCGGCATTGGCCAGGATGTAGGCCGCATCGTCGGCACTGCCGCTCTTGACGGGGCGTTGCTCTTGTGCCCCGCCAGCCGCCGTCACGGCCTCCGCACCAAAGCCGCCCAAAATGACACTAAAGAACGAACGATTCATCGCCTTGCACATGATGTAACTCAGGATCGCCCCCGAGCTACCCACCAAGGAGCCCGCAATGATGAGCATGCTGTTGTTGAGCGAAAAGCCAATGCCCGCTGCTGCCCAACCGGAATAACTGTTGAGCATGGACACCACCACAGGCATGTCGGCCCCGCCAATCGGAATGATGATGAGCACGCCCATCACAAATGACAAAGCAAGCATGGCAAAGAAAGCGCTCCAACTTTCTGTCGCAACAAACATCATCCCCAGGCCAACGGTCACCAAACCCAACACCAGATTGAGCAGATGTTGCCCCGCAAAGCTCACAGGCGCACCTTGGAACAAACGGAATTTGTACTTACCCGAAAGCTTGCCAAACGCAATGACTGAGCCGCTGAAGGTGATTGCTCCGATGGCCGCCCCCAAGAAAAGCTCCAATCGGTTGCCCGCCGGAATAGGGCTGCCTTGCGCTGCAATACCAAATGCCCAAGGCTCGGCCACCGCCGCCACGCCAATAAAAACGGCCGCCAAACCAATCATGCTGTGCATGAAGGCAACCAACTCTGGCATCTTGGTCATTTCAACGCGCTGAGCCATGATCGTGCCTGCACCACCGCCAACGACGAGGCCGAACAAGACCCAACCCATGCCGAGGCTTGAACCGGACAACTTGATGATCAAGGCAGCCGTCGTGAGCACGGCAATCGTCATGCCCGTCATACCAAAGACATTGCCACGAATCGAAGTGGTGGGATGACTCAAACCTTTGAGCGCCTGTATGAAACACACACTTGCCACCAAGTACAACAAGGTGACCAAGTTCATCGAAACAAAGTCCATGCTCATGCTTTGTCTCCTGCTGCGGCCTTGGCGGGTTTGTCTTTTTTCTTGAACATTTCCAACATGCGACGCGTGACCATAAAGCCACCAAACACGTTGACAGCCGCTAATGCGACTGCTAACACGCCCATGGTCTTACCGAGCGTGGTTTCAGTCATCGCGGCAGCCAACATGGCGCCCACGATCACGATGGCAGAAATGGCGTTGGTCACCGCCATCAGCGGCGTATGCAACGCCGGTGTCACGGTCCACACCACGTGGTAACCCACGTAGATGGCCAGCACAAAAATAATCAAGTTGACGAGGGTGGGAGAGACTGCATCCATGTTGTTGTATTCCTCGTTTTATTTCTTCACCACCGCGCCATCGCGGGTGACCAAACAAGCGGCGACGATGTCATCCTCTAAGTCGATGTGCAAGGCACCTTCTTTGCTGATGACGAGCTTCAAAAAGTCGAGCACGTTGCGTGCATACAGGGCACTGGCGTCTGCCGCGACCAAGGCGGGCAAATTGGTCTCACCCACAATCGTCACGCCATGCTTGATGACTGTTTTGCCGGATTCGGTGAGCGGACAGTTGCCATCATGACCGTGGGCACCCTTGCCGGCAGCAATGTCAATGATGACCGCTCCGGGCTTCATGGCCTTGACCATCTCTTCGGTCACCAACACAGGCGCTGCGCGACCGGGAATCAAAGCCGTGGTGATGACGATGTCAGCCAAAGCCACGCGCTTGGCCACCTCGCCCTTTTGACGGTCTAACCAGCTTTGCGGCATGGGGCGGGCATAGCCCCCCACGCCTTCAGCGGCGTCTTTTTCATCTTGACTTTCAAACGGCACATCAATGAACTTGGCGCCGAGTGATTCGACCTGCTCTTTCACGCTGGGACGCACATCTGTGGCTTCAATCACAGCACCTAAACGTTTCGCAGTGGCAATCGCTTGCAAGCCTGCCACACCGACACCAAGGATGACCACACGTGCTGCTTTCACAGTGCCCGCAGCCGTCATCAACATGGGGAAGAAACGTTGGTACTTATCAGCCGCGAGCATGACCGCTTTGTAGCCCGCGATGTTGGCTTGGCTGGATAAAACATCCATGCTTTGTGCACGGGTGGTTCTAGGCGCAGCTTCTAATGCGAAGCCGGTCGCCCCCGCTGACGCCAAACGTTGCAAGCC
>DLPA01000061.1:0-5037 GCA_002479815.1 bacterium UBA7470
TCTGCGGGCCTTGCGGATGCAGCGTGGACACCACCAGCACATGCGGATACCACTCCAGCATGATGTGCGGGTAGTAGGTCAGCCAGACCGCGCCTTGAGCGGGCAGCTCCCCATTGCGGTACTGCATCAGCACGTCATGCCATTTTTGATAGACCGGACTGCCAGACTTGGCCAGCAGGTTTTGCACACCCACGGTCTGCACCGAGTAGTCGGGTTTGAATTCCCACTTCAAATCATCACAGGTGACGAAGTTGCCCAAACCTGGGTGGAAGGGAACCACATGGTAGTCTTCTAAATAAACCTCAATAAAAGTTTTCCAGTTGTAGTTGCACTCGTGCAACTCCACATGATCGAGCACCATGCCTTCAAAATTCAGCACCGAACGGGGGCCCATTTGGGCCAAATCGGCGTCGATGTCACGGCCATTGTCTTCAAACAGCATCCCATTCCACTCGCGCAGAGGGTAGCGTTTGAGATTGAGACAGGGATCATGCTTGAAATGTGGCGCACCCACCAACTCACCCACTTGCCCTAGTGCGGAGCCACCACTGTACGTCCAGCGGTGCAAGGGACAAACGATGTTGCCACCTGCGTGGCCTTTGGCGTTATCGCCTAAATTGCCTCGGCCTTTGAGCATGACCGCTTGGCGGTGCCGGCAGATGTTGGACACCAATTCCACACCTTGACCGGTGCGAATCAGGGCGCGGCCTTCACCCTCCTGGGGCAAAGCGTAGTAGTCGCCAATGTTCGGTACAGCGTTGAGATGCCCCACATAACGGGGCCCGCGCTGAAAGATAGTCTCCAATTCGCGCTGCAAAAGCGCCTCATCAAAATAACTGGAAACGGGCAGTTGGCTTGCGGCCTGCTGAAGCTGAAGACTTAAATCAGACATGGGAATCCTGACCTAGAGACTCCCCCTATGAAGGGGCAGGGTAAGCGCTGTACGAAGATCGAATAAGCGCGGGAAGGGTGAAAAAAATAAACCCTCGGGACGCGTTGTTGAGGCGCTCAACCGAGGGGCCGTGATTTTAACCCGCGATCTGCTTTTGCAGCCACACAGCACCAGCCACTGGCTTGAAGGACTATCCACCACAACGTGTTGCTCTGGGGCGGGAGTATGGCTGGGTCTGTGGCGCGGCACACGCCCGATGACGCGCCTTTGCTGCGTCAGCTTAACGTGTGCGCTGCGTGCGCTTGCTCTGCCTCTTGCAAAATGCGCCACATCACTTTGCCGCTGCCGCTTTTCGGGAGCGCATTGACAAACTGCACCACACGCGGAGCCTTGTAAACCGCCATGTGGGCCCGACACCAGTGGATGAGGTCCTGTTCGGTGATGTGGCCTTGATATTCGGGTCGCAGCACAATGACGGCTTTGACGTTTTCACCTCTATAGTCGTCCTGAACGGCGATCACACAAGCCTCTGCTACTGCAGGATGGCCAAACATCAACGACTCCACCTCGGCAGGCCAAACCTTGTAGCCGCTGGCGTTGATCATGCGTTTGAGGCGATCGGTCAGGAAAAAATAACCTTCCTCATCCATCGTGCCTAAATCGCCTGTGCGGAAAAAACGCTTGCCCTCCAGCTCAAAAAAAGCGGTCGCGGTGGCTTCGGGTCGTCGCCAATAGCCCTGAAACACTTCAGGGCCATGCACCACAATTTCCCCTTGCGTGCCAGCGGGCAGTTCTTGCAGCGTCACCGGGTCCACGATCCGTGCATCCGTACTTAAAAACGGAATGCCCAGACATTGCTGTTTGGGTCGTTCGGGTGGGTTGACGTGCGAAGGCGCGGCGGTCTCCGTCAAACCGTAGCCTTCTACGTAACGAAGGCCATACAAGTCGAGTAATCGTTGGGCCAAGGCTTGAGGCATCGCTGCCCCACCGCCACCGATATAGACCAAAGAACTCAGGTCGTACTCGGTAAAGCGGGGGCTGGCGAGCAAGTCCATCATCATGGTGGGAATGTTCGTCCAATGCGTCACACGGTGATGAGAAATGAGCTGTCCAGCCAAATCCCTGTCCCAGCGAGGCATGATGACGAGGGTTCCCCCCACATAAATGCTGGCGTGCATGCCCGACACCATGCCTGTGATGTGAAACATGGGCACGACCAAGAGGCCAATGTTTTCCGCGCAGCTATTCCCCCAAAGTCCTGCTGCCATGGCGTTGTGCATGAGGCTGGCATGGGTGTGCATACACCCTTTGGGCAAGCCCGTCGTGCCGCTGGTGTAGGGCAAGACCGCCAGTTGCTCGGGGGCGTTGACGACAGCAGGGAGGTCTTTTGCCGAAAAAGTACGTACTTCATCCCAAAAACTGATGTGCAGCGCCTCAGTGCTGTCGATGCTTTTGAGCTGTGTCAGCTCATGACGCTGGGCAAACCACGCGCCCCATGCCGCAGGCACGCCATGCGCGGCAAGTTCAGTCTGATTCCAACCCCCTTGCGGCAAAGGCCACACATCGGTGTAGTGTGTCACCAAGAGGTGTTGCAATCGCTCTGAGGCGCTGACCGCTGCATTGGCCAGAATCAACTCACCAGCCAAATCAGCCGCTGCAATCGCAACTCGTGCTTGAGCGTCCGTAATGTAGTGTGTCAACTCTGCCGCTTTGTTCATGGGGTTGATGGGAACCACCACTGCACCCAGGCGCAAAATCGCAAAATGAGCAATGATCCATTGGGGTGCGTTTTGCATCATCAACAACACCCGATCCCCAGCCTGTACGCCTTGGGCGTGCAACCACGCCGCCACCGATTCGGCTTGGGCTTGTGTTTGTGGATACGTCAACTCGACATCAAAAAACACCAATGCCTTTTTGCGGGGGTAACGCAAGGCACTGACAGCCAAGTTTTGCCATAAAGACGTGGCTGCTGGCGTGATGCGACGCGGCAGGCGCGAAGGCCAAAAGCGCAGGTGTGGGCGTTGGGTCAATGTCTCCATAAGCGTGCTCTCGTATTCAGTAAGAAAGCCATCATGGCAAGCTTTTGAGGATCAACTGTGCCTAGCCTGGTATGACTTGAAAAGTCCACGTTGTCGCTGAGGGGACGAATTTGATGGCGATAACCCCCTCGTATTTAGAAGATCAAGGTGGCATATAAAGTGCTGAGGGTTTATTGAGTAGCAGATGCAAAAAGGAGATGTATGCTTTTTTTGCATTTCCGGCTGGCGTAAACCCCGATGTTGGTGCCAAACCGAGACGCTACATTTCTGGCTGAGTCACGAAAGCACCGTATCAGTGCTCGCGACGACCTGATGTCTGTTTTTCTAACTTGGAGATGTGTATGGTTTTTCATTCGTTCAAATGGGCAGCAGTCGCGATTGCAGCTGCAGGAACCTTGGCAACTGCACCAGCGTTTGCGGGCAAAACCTTAGATGCCATCAAAGCCCGCGGGCAAATTGTGTGTGGCGTGAACACCGGTTTGGCAGGGTTTTCAGCAGCGGACTCCAACGGCAAATGGACAGGGCTGGACGTGGATGTCTGCCGCGCCATTGCCGCAGCCACCTTGGGCGATGCGGAAAAAGTCAAATACGTGCCCTTGAATGCCCAACAGCGTTTCACCGCATTGCAGTCGGGTGAAGTGGACATCTTGTCGCGCAACACCACCTTCACGTTGAACCGCGATGCCTCACTGGGTTTGCACATGACGGCTGTGACGTACTACGACGGGCAAGGCTTCATGGTGCCTGTGAAAAGCAAAATCAAGAGCGCCAAGCAACTCAAAGGCCAAACGGTTTGCGTGCAATCGGGCACCACCACCGAGAAAAACCTGACCGACTACGCCAAAGCCAATAACCTCGGCATCAAGCCTGTGGTGTTTGAAAAAGTGGAAGCCGCCACAGGCGCTTACTTTGCGGGTCGCTGCGTGGCCTACACCACCGACGCATCTGGTTTGGCTTCTGTGCGCAACAAAGAAGCCAAAGACCCCGCCGAGCATTTGATTCTGCCTGAGCTGATTTCTAAAGAGCCTCTCGGCCCTATGGTGCGTCGCGGTGATGATGAATGGTTCGCTATTGTCAAGTGGGTCATTCATGGTTTGGTCGAAGCCGAAGAGTACGGCATCAATCAAGCCAACGTGCTGGCTGAAAAAGCCAAGAGCACCGACCCTGTGGTGCAACGCATCACCGGTGCAACAGAAGACACAGGCAAGCTCTTGGGTTTGGATCGTGATTGGATGGTGCGCGCCATTCAAGCCACGGGCAATTACGGCGAAATTTTTGAGCGTAATGTCGGCCCTAAATCCGCATTGGCCTTGCCCCGCGCCTTTAACAACCAATGGAAAGATGGCGGTTTGATGTACGCCTTCCCATTGCGTTGATTTCTCTCGTCTCTCTTGCTTCGTAAAGAAGCAGCCTTCGTGTCATGGGCAAGTGGCAAGCACATGACCATGACACACACTCTCCCGTTTGTCTCAGATGCCCACCCCTCCATAAGAGCGGTGTGGCGTCGTTTTGGCTATTTCAGCACCTAAGTGCGGTGCGATTTTGTGATGGAGTCCTGCTCCCCATGACCCTTCCGTCTTCTCCTCCTCCTAAAAAAAGCGCCCTCAATTGGCGCAGCCAAGCCTTTCGTGGGCTGGTGTACCAAGTCGTTGCTGTGGCTGCGATTGCCTTGATCGCATGGTTTTTGGTTCACAACACGCTAGAGAACATGCGTGTGCGTGGCATACAAAGTGGTTTTGATTTTTTGACTCAGCCTGCGGGTTTTGACATTGGCGAAAGTCTCTATCCTTTTGACTCGGCTGAAGCGTACTGGCGTGCCTTTTTGGTGGGTTTGACCAATACCTTGCGCGTGGCGATCATTGGCATTGTGTTGACCACGCTTTTAGGGACGTTGTTGGGGGTAGGGCGTTTCTCGCGCAATGCTTTGGTGCGTGGCTTGTGCTCGGCCTATGTGGAGTTTTTCCGCAACGTACCTGTGCTCTTGCAATTGTTGATGTGGTATTTGCTGTTCACAGAAGTCTTGCCTGCCAGCTACGAAGCGTGGCAAGTTGGGCCGTTCTTTTTGAGCAAGGGCGGTTTGAATTTTCCGATTCCAGAGTGGGG
>DLPA01000061.1:5135-5422 GCA_002479815.1 bacterium UBA7470
TATCGCCGTTGGGCGTTTGCACAATTTGAAGCGACCGGGCGTTTACGCAGCATGTTTTGGGTTCCAGTGGGCATCGTGCTTGGTTTTTCCTTGATCGGTTGGCTGGTCGGTGGTGCATCTACCGCGATGGCCTTTCCCAAAGCGGGTGAGTTTGCCATTGAAGGCGGTGGCGCACTGACCCCCGAGTTTTTAGCCGTGCTGCTGGGTCTGACCGTCTATACGGCTGCGTTTGTGGCTGAAGTGGTGCGGGCGGGGATTCAATCGGTGTCGCGTGGTCAAAGCGAGGC
>DLPA01000061.1:5550-13611 GCA_002479815.1 bacterium UBA7470
CCCATGACCAACCAGTTTTTGAATCTGACCAAAAACTCCTCTTTGGCCGTGGCGATTGGCTACCCTGATGTGGTGTCGATTGCCAACACGGCGTTGAACCAAACGGGTCGCGCCGTGGAATGTATTTCCATCGTCATGCTCGTGTATTTGACCACTTCATTGACCACCTCGCTGCTCATGAACTGGTACAACGCCCGTGCGGCGATTCAAGAGCGTTGAGACTCAGGAGCACGCGATGAACACCGCCAAAACTTTTACTCCGATTGCTGCACGTCCTGCCCCTGTGCGCTCTGATGGCGTGGTGGCATGGGCCAAACGCAATTTATTTGCAGACTGGAAGACTTCTGTCGGCACGTTGCTGATCGGTGGTCTATTGCTGTGGTATTTGCCACAGCTCTTGCACTGGGCGCTTTTCACCGCCCACTGGCGGCCTGATCCCGAAGCTTGTCGCGCCGATGGCGTGGGCGCGTGCTGGGGTGTGGTGGCTGAAAAGTATCGCTTGATTATTTTTGGACGCTACCCGTTTGAAGAACAATGGCGGCCTTTGGTGGCGACGGTGTTGATGGTCGGCTTGCTGGTGGCAAGCTGTATGCGCCCGTTTTGGAAACCGTGGCTGGCGGGCTTATGGATGGTGGTGTTGGCTGCATTTTTTGGCCTGATGTATGGCGATGTGCTTGGCCTTACCAAAATCGAAACCGACCGATGGGGTGGGCTGCCCTTGACGATTTTGTTGGCGAGTTTGTCCATCGTCATGGCATTTCCGATTGCCTTGGTGGTGGCCTTAGGGCGGCGTTCGCATTTGCCCGCCATACGCAGCTTTTGCACGATTTATGTCGAGTTGATTCGCGGCGTGCCCTTGATCTCGGTGCTGTTCATGGCCTCGTTCATGTTCCCGCTGTTCATGCCGCAGGGGTTTACCATTGACGTACTGATTCGCGTGCTGGTGGGCATCACCTTGTTCGCAGCGGCTTACATGGCAGAGGTGATTCGTGGTGGCTTGCAGGCCATTCCCAAAGGCCAAATCGAAGCCGCTGCCACTTTGGGCCTGAGCTACTGGCAGACGCAGCGAAAAATCGTGCTGCCACAAGCCTTGGCGATGGTCGTGCCCGGCATCATGAACAACTTCATTGCCATCTTCAAAGACACCTCTTTGGTCACCATCGTCAGCTTGTACGAGTTGACGGGGGCACTGGGGCTGGCGCTGAACTCCGATGCCGATTGGCGGCCCTACAAAATCGAAGGCTATCTGTTCATCGCCTTGATTTACTTCACTTTTTGCTTTGCCATGTCGCGTTACAGCTTGTGGGTGGAAGCGCAAGTCAACAAAAGCAAATTGCGTTGACTGGAGTGCATTGAATTTTTGAATGATTTTGGCTGTATCGCTCTATTTAATTGCGTAAACAGCTCACTTTTTTGCAGTATTTTTAGAATTGTTTTGAAAGTCTTGTGCCATGTCTGATGTTTCTGCTCCCCCGATCATCACCTTTGAAAAGGTCAACAAGTGGTATGGCAACAGTTTTCATGTCTTGCGTGATATTGATTTATCGGTTGCCAAAGGCGAGCGCATTGTGATTTGCGGCCCCTCGGGTTCTGGCAAATCGACCCTGATTCGCTGCATCAACCGTTTAGAGGAACACCAACAAGGCCGCTTGATCGTCGATGGCGTGGAGTTGACCGATGATGTCAAAGCCATTGACCAAGTGCGTAAAGAAGTGGGCATGGTGTTCCAGCAATTCAACTTGTTTCCGCACCTGACCGTGCTGGAAAACCTCACCCTCTCGCCCATGTGGGTGGGTAAAGTGCCTAAAAAAGAAGCGGAAGAACGGGCGATGGCCCAGCTCAAGCGCGTGCGTATTGCCGAGCAAGCCAGCAAATACCCCCTGCAACTCTCCGGTGGGCAGCAGCAACGGGTGGCGATTGCGCGTGCGTTGTGCCTCAAACCCAAAATCATGCTCTTTGACGAGCCGACTTCTGCCCTCGACCCCGAAATGATCAAAGAAGTCTTGGACGTGATGATCGAACTCGCCAACCAAGGCATCACCATGATTTGCGTGACGCATGAAATGGGCTTTGCCAAAGCCGTGGCCGACCGTGTGATATTTATGGATCAAGGTCAAATCGTCGAGCAAAACACCCCACACGACTTCTTCAATCACCCCCAAAGCGAGCGCAGCCGCGACTTTTTGTCGAAAATCTTGGGGCATTGATCGACATGCGTTTTTTTGCTCCAACATGACCCTTGCTCACGACCAACTGCGGGCGTTCGCCCAGTCCTTAGATGCCTCGCTGGCTTCTCCGGCAGACATTCAAGCCTTCAGCCTACGCACTCGCAGCGCCTACCCCGACTTGCTGGCTGCACTGCCGCCGCGCTATCCCGAGGTCTTGTTCAAACTCTTAGACCGTTTGGAATCCAGCGCCCTCTTTGCCGAAGAAAGCTGCTCGTTCAGCCAGCACGATTTGGTGGACAGCTTGCACCACTGGATCAACAAAGCCCAAGAACAATTGGCGTGAAGGGGATGTGACGGGATGAGCGAACCGCTGCACGCATTGAACGTATTGCACGCCACCACACACAAAGGCTATCCCTCGTGGGCCGCTCCCATGCCCGCATCGGCTGTGGGCACACAAGGGTGGAGCGTGTTGCAGGCCGATTGGCCCCTGCCTTGCGCCACGCTGCGCCAATCGGCCCTGACACACAATTTGAATTGGATGCAGCGGCTCGTGCGTCAAGCGGGGGTGGATTTGGCTCCGCACGGCAAAACCACCTTGTCGCCCGAGCTGTTTCAAGCCCAATTGCAAGCCGGTGCATGGGGCATCACCGTAGCAAACGTGTGGCAACTGGCCTTGGCTGTGAGTTGGGGCGTGCGCCGCGCTTTGATTGCCAATCAAATCTTGTTGCCGCACGATTTGGCATGGCTGGATCGCTTGCAACAGCAGCACCCAGACTTGCGGGTGGTTTGCTGGCTGGACTCACACGCCCAATTGCACGCCATCGTCGCCGCGCAACTGAGCACCCCCGTCCGTGTCGTCATTGAATTAGGCTTGGCAGGCGGGCGCACAGGCTGCCGAGATGATGAACAAACATTCAAGCTGGCGCTTGCCACAAAAGACTGTCCTGCTATTTATTTGCAAGGCTTGGCCTGCTATGAAGGCTTGTGGGCCAGTGGCGATGACGCAGCCGATGCCGCCTTGGTATGTGGGCTGATGCAGCGTTTGCACACCATCGCCCAAGCGTGCGACCAAGCAGGACTATTTGCACATGCCCCCGAAATTCTGTTGACGGCAGGCGGTTCGGCGGTGTTTGACTTGGTGGCGGCGCAATTGATACCGTCCACAGGCCCGACAGGGGCCACTTGGAGCCGCCCCGTGCGTGGGCTGCTGCGCTCGGGCTGCTACCTCACGCACGATCACGGCACGTACCAGCGTTATATGGGTCTGATACAAAAACGCCTCACTCAGCGCGGCCTAGCGGGTCAAGTCTGGAGCTGCGGCGGCTTGCAAGCTGCCCTAGAAGTCTGGACAGTGGTGCAATCGCGCCCCGAATCGCATCTGGCCATTTTGAACGCGGGCAAGCGCGATCTGTCGTTTGATGTGGGCTTGCCCAGCCCGCAACGCTGGCTGCCACAAGGCCACACTGAGCTTCTAGACTGTCCGAGCGGCTGGCGCATCACCGCGCTGAACGATCAACACGCCTACCTAGACCTCAGTGCTGCTGCCGATGCCGATACCGCGCTCAGCCTGCAAGTTGGGGATCGCGTCGCACTGGGCATCTCCCACCCTTGCACCACCTTCGACAAATGGCGCTGGATGCCCACCGTCAACGATCAAGGCGACATCGTAGGCGCGATCACGACGGGTTTTTAGGGGTGGCACATTCAATCAATGTAGCAAAAAAAGTGAGCTGCTCACGCAAGTAATACCAGGGTTTTAGCCATTTTCATGATAAAAAATAGGCTTAAAATCTCAAAAAACCACCTTGCGACCCGTGTTTCAGGTCAGAAAAACGGCTTTTTTGCTGCCTGAGCTTCATTTTTTTAATAAAAATGGCTGATTTACAGAGAAAAATCTGCCAAATACCTTGAATTAATTGCGTAAGCAGCTCACATTTTTTACTATCATTTAATATCGTTTAAGAGTCTGTGTATTTGACCAGTAAAATGGAGTACAGATATTTTTTTGGGAGCATCATTGTCTGACCTTCAGTTGCTTTTATTGGGTTTGGGCTTACTCGTCATTCTGGCCTTGTGGCTGGTGTTGTATGTCTGGCCGCCACGGGAAAGCGCCCAGTCTCGTGCGACATCTGCTGCCCCGTCGTCTTCCTCGTCCTCATCCAAGCGGGCTTCGTGGAAAACGGTCGCTGCCGTTCGCCAGCCGCCTGAGACACAAATCAAGTTCAAATCGGCCCAAACGCCCACCGCCAAACAATTTTGGACGGACAGTGAAGATTGGCCTTTTGTCGCCATCAACCCCGTCATCACGCCCCCCGAACAAATTTTGTACCGCCGCTTGCTAGAAGCCTTGCCCGAGTGCATGGTCTTGGCTCAAGTGCAGCTCTCGCGGGTCTTGGGCGTGCAAGATGGGCATCCCTTTCATGTCTGGAACAACCGCATCAGCCGCATGAGTTTGGATTTTGTGGTGTGCCGTTGGAATGGGCGCTTGGTCGCTGTCATCGAGTTGGACGACCGCAGCCACGAACGCGCCGACCGCATCGAAGCCGATGCCAAAAAAGACGCAGCTTTGGCGGCGGCAGGCGTGCCCATCATCCGCTGGAAGGTACACGCCATGCCCGATCATGCCCAAATTCGCCATGCCATTCGTGCGTGTGGCATGGAGATGTAGCGGCCAGAGGGCCATCCATCTACCCACAGTTCATCAAGCCTTGGCTTTGGGGTCGCCCTGACCAAACAGCACCGCGCGGGTTTTGTCGTCGGTCAGGGGTTTGCGCAAATCGGCCAGCACTTGCACGCCGCGTTGCACATCGGCGCGGGCGCTGATGCGGTCGAACCAGTCTTTCAGGCGAGGGTAATCCGCCCAGTCTATGCCTTGGTTTTGCCAACTCCGCAGCCAAGGGAAGATGGCGATGTCGGCCACACTGAACTCGGGGCTGCCGATGTAGGCGCTGTCGCTCAAGGCCGTGTCCATCACGCGGTACAGGCGCTTGGCCTCATTCGTGTAACGCTGAATGCCGTACTCTATCTTTTCAGGCGCGTAGATGCGAAAGTGATGGGCTTGACCCAGCATCGGCCCTAGGCCGCCCATTTGAAACATCAGCCACTGCATCACTTGCCAGCGTCCGCGTTCGGTGGCAGGTAAGCATTGGCCCGTTTTTTGAGCCAAGTACCACAAAATCGCACCCGACTCAAACAAAGAGATGGGCTGCCCGTCCGGGCCGTCCGAGTCCACAATGGCGGGAATTTTGTTGTTCGGGCTGATGGCTAAAAATTCAGGCTTGAACTGATCGCCCGCGCCGATGTTGATGGGGTGAACCTGCCAGTCCCGCCCCAACTCTAGGCCGCAAGCCTCCAGCATGATATGGACTTTATGGCCGTTTGGGGTGGGCCAAGAATACACGTCGATCATAAAAAACCTTTTTTATTCAATCACTCAGCACCCGCGTGTCACCGGCACGTCCAAGGGGTCGGTGTGGGTTTTAGGGATGCTCATGTGCTTGCCCAATTCCCATTTGGCGATGGCGTTGCGGTGCACTTCGTCGGGGCCGTCGGCCAAGCGCAGGGTGCGCTGGGTGGCGTAGGCGTAGGCCAGTGGGAAGTCGTCGCTGACACCGCCGCCGCCGTGGGCTTGAATGGCCCAGTCGATGATTTTGGTGGCGACGTTGGGCGCAACCACTTTAATCATGGCAATTTCGGTGCGGGCGACTTTGTTGCCCACGGTGTCCATCATGTAAGCGGCTTTGAGCGTCAGCAAACGGGCTTGGTCGATCATGCAGCGGGCTTCGGCGATGCGCTCGTGCCATATCGTTTGGCTGGAAATGGGCTTGCCAAAGGCCACGCGGGTGTTGAGTCGTTTGCACATCAACTCTAGGGCACGCTCTGCCGCGCCGATGGAGCGCATGCAGTGGTGAATGCGTCCGGGGCCTAAGCGGCCTTGCGCGATTTCAAAGCCTCGGCCTTCGCCCAGCAGCAAACTGTTTGCCACGGGCACGCGCACGTTCTTCAACACCACTTCCATGTGACCGTGGGGGGCATCGTCGTAGCCAAAGACCGACAGCGGGCGCACCACCTCAATGCCCGGCGCGTTGGAGGGGACCAAGAGCATGGACTGCTGCTGGTGCTTGCCCGCGCTCGGGTCGGTTTTGCCCATCAGCACATACACGGCACAGCGAGGATCACCCGCGCCAGACGACCACCATTTCCGACCATTGATGACGTAATCGTCGCCGTCGCGCTCCATGCGGCATTGGATGTTGGTGGCATCTGAGGAGGCGACTTCAGGCTCGGTCATCAAAAAAGCCGAGCGAATTTCGCCGCGCAGCAGCGGCTCCAGCCACTGGTCTTTTTGCGCTTCCGTGCCGTAGCGTTCCATGGTTTCCATGTTGCCGGTGTCGGGGGCCGAGCAATTGAACACCTCGGCAGCAAAGGGCACGCGGCCCATGATCTCGCACAAGGGGGCGTATTCCAAATTCGACAAGCCCTCGGGCGCACGGCTGGAGCGCGGCAAAAACAAATTCCACAACCCCTGCTCACGCGCCTTGGGCTTGAGTTCTTCGATCAAGGCGGTGGGCACCCACGCATTGCCTTTGGCGCGGTTGGCGGCAATCTCGGCAAAAAACCGGCCTTCGTTGGGGTAGATGTGTTCATCCATAAAGGCCAGCAAACGGGCTTGCAAGTCTTGGACTTTGGGGGTGTAGTCGAAGTTCATGGGGGTACTTTCGTGATGATGAAGGTAGAAAATTTAAATAAAATTGGCAGTTGGCGCTTGAAAATAAAGCGAAAGAAGCTCACATTTTTAATATTTTGAAAACGCACTGACTCAAGCTTGTTGGGCGTAGTGCCACGCCATACGCGCCATCGGTGCAGCACCTGCGGCAGATGCAATCGCTTGGGCACTGGAGGCTGTGCCTGTTTGCACCCGTTTGGCAATGCCTTGCAAAATCGCAGCCAAGCGGAACATGTTGTAGGCCAAGTAAAAATTCCAATCGGCTTTCAGGGCTTCGGGGGTGATGAAGCCGGTTTGCTCGCAATAGCGGGCGATGTACTCGTCTTCTGAGGGAATGCCCAAGGCGGCATGATCCAAGCCCGCAATGCCACGAAACACGCCGGGCGCGATGTGCCAGCTCATGCAGTGGTAGCTGAAATCGGCCAGCGGGTGGCCCAAGGTGGACAGCTCCCAATCCAACACCGCCAAGATGCGGCTCTCGGTGGGGTGGAACATCACGTTGTCCAGCCGATAGTCGCCATGCACGATAGATACCAAGCGTTCATCGCGCGCGGCGGCTGGAATATGAGTGGGCAGCCACGCGATGAGATGATCCATTTCAGGAATCGGGTCGGTGATGGAGGCCAGATATTGCTTGCTCCAACGCCCAATTTGGCGCTCGAAGTAATTGCCGGGTTTGCCATAGTCGCTCAGACCCACGGCAGCGGGGACGACGCGATGCAGCTCGGCCATCACGCGGTTCATTTCTAGGTAAATGGCCCGCCGTTCGTCGGGGGTGGCATCGGGCAGGGATTGTTCCCACATCACGCGACCGTCAACGTGTTCCATGATGTAAAACGCGCGACCGATCACCGATTCGTCTTCACACAAGGCCAGCATTTGGGCCACAGGGACGGCGGTGTCGTGCAGCGCGTGCATGACCCGAAACTCCCGCTCGATGGCGTGGGCCGAGGGGAGCAGCTTGGCAACAGGGCCGGGCTTGGCCCGCATCACATAGGTGGCGGTGGGCGTGCTGAGTTGGTACGTGGGGTTGGACTGACCGCCTTTGAACTTGTCCACCGTCAAAGGCCCCGCAAAGTCGGGTATGTGGTCTTGCAGCCAGCGACTCAAAGCTTCAATGTCGATGGCGTGGGGGCTGCTGCTGGTGTGGGTGGAGGCGGGTGT
>DLPA01000061.1:13674-15070 GCA_002479815.1 bacterium UBA7470
GTGGAGGCGGGTGTCGCCGTGCTGCTAGGACTAGAGTTCATGCGTGCGGGGTAGGTTGATCCCACCCCACGCTGCATGACGCGGCAGCTTGTGGAGTGGGGGTTAAAGCTCGGTTTCGGACAAGCGCATCAAGGCATCGCGCTGGCGCACCACCAAACCGCCGGGTTCGATGCGGATGGCCCCTTCGCGCTCCATGGACTTGAGCTCTTGGTTGACACGCTGGCGCGATGCGCCCAGCAGTTGGGCCAATTCCTCTTGCGCCAATTGCAAACCGATGCGGGTTTCGTTGGCATCGCCCAGACAAGGCACGCCATAACTTCGCACCAGATGCAGCAACTGCTTGGCAAGACGGGCACGCAAGGGCAAGGTGTTGAGGTCTTCCACCAGCCCAAACAGGGTGCGAATGCGCCGCGCTTGCAAGCGCAGCAGCGCCTCGTACAGCTCGACATGGACAGACAAGATTTTGCGTAAGTCGGTGCGCGAGACGCACAGCAAAGAAGTAGGGCCGTGCGCATAAGCATCGTGGGTGCGCTGGTCGCCGTCGAACATCGCCACATCGCCAAACCACACGCCGGGTTCGACGTAGGTCAGCGTGATTTGCTTGCCCGACAACGAGGTCGAGCTGACCCGCACCGCGCCCTTGGCCACCGCTGTCCACTCGGTGGGCGGCTCGCCTCGGGCGACGATGAGATCGCCGTCCTTGAAACGTTTGACGTAGGCACATCGCAGAATGTCGTGACGTAGTGAGGGTGAAAGACTGGAAAACCAGCGACCAGCATTGATCGCTTCCCGTTCTTCCATTGTCAGAATCGGTTCATCCATAGACTGTCGTTTCAGTGACTGGTTTTGCATTGAATGTCGCGGCTGGGACTGGCTGAGTCGGGCTGGTCTGTGGGCGCGTGTCCCCCCAAGTCATGCCCGTGCCCATGCCCGTACTTAGGGTCAGGAAATTGAAAGATGAGGCATTGTGTCTGCGTTCTTTCACGCCAAAACCTGTCTGTCAGCTTTTTGTCAGACCTTGGTCAGTATAGCCGCCAAATACGCCCCATCCGTGCCGCACGCCACCGTGAATGTCAGCGCTATCCAATGGGCTGAAGGGGGTGGCGACCACTGCCGTAGCGCATCGGCGTGGGCCGCCAACGCCTCTGACGCGGCCTCATCGACCTGCACTTGCACGCACGCATCCCACGCGCCCCCCTCGTCCAAGGGCAGGGCAGGGGTTTGAAAGTGGGCGCTCAACAAGTCCAGCACGGCAGCCGCCTCCGCTTGCAAAGACGGCCAATCGTGCAGGCGCACGCTGGCGACGGCCTCCAAGCTCAAGACCCCTTCTTCATCTTCAGACTGAGCGTCAAACAACAGGTAGTGGCAAGAAAAGGGCATGGGATGGAGGGCGGTG
>DLPA01000038.1:0-11452 GCA_002479815.1 bacterium UBA7470
ATGGGGCCAATTTCGCGGCCCACATGGTCGCGCAATTGTTTGGCAATCGCTTTGGCTTCGTCACCTGTAGGACGTGCGCGTTTCAAAACGACAAATGCGACCACAGCCTCACCGGTGGTGTCGTCAGGACGACCGACCACAGCCGCTTCAGCGACCAACTCGGTGCAACTCACCAAAGCAGATTCGATTTCCATCGTCCCCATACGGTGACCAGACACGTTCAGCACATCGTCAATACGGCCTGTGATGGTGAAGTAACCTGTTTTCTCGTCACGGATCGCACCGTCACCCGCCAAATAGTATTTACCTTTGAAGTCTTCGGGGTAGTAAGACTTCTTAAAGCGCTCACCATCACCCCAAATCGTACGAATCATGGAGGGCCAAGGTTTTTTCACGACCAAGATACCGCCTTGACCCCAAGGTACGTCTTTGCCGGTTTCATCGACGATGGCCGCTTGAATGCCGGGGAAAGGCAAGGTGCAAGAGCCAGGAACCATAGGGGTGACGCCGGGCAAGGGCGTAATCATGTGGCCGCCTGTTTCGGTTTGCCAGAAGGTGTCCACGATCGGGCAACGGTTGCCGCCGACGTGTTTGTAATACCACTCCCATGCGGCAGGGTTGATTGGCTCGCCGACGGAACCGAGCAAACGCAGGCTAGACAAGTCGTAGCTCTTAGGATGCACGGCATCATTGGCTTCAGCCGCTTTGATGAGCGAACGGATGGCGGTAGGGGCAGTATAAAAAATGCTGACTTTGTGGTCTTGAATCATTTTCCAGAAGCGACCAGCATCGGGGTAGGTGGGCACGCCCTCAAACACGATTTCTGTGCCGCCCAAGGCCAAGGGACCGTAGGTGATGTAGGTATGGCCTGTCACCCAGCCGATATCGGCGGTACACCAAAACACATCGTCTTGTTTCAAGTCGAATGTCCATTGGGTCGTCAGCGCGGCGTGCAGCAAATAGCCGCCGGTGCTGTGCTGTACGCCTTTGGGTTTGCCTGTAGAGCCAGAGGTATAGAGCAGGAACAAAGGATGTTCGGCTTCGACCCACTCAGGTTCGCAAGTGGTGGGTTGGTTCGCCACCAAATCGGCCATCCAGACGTCACGCCCTTCGGTCATGGCGATGCTGGAGCCAGAACGCTTGACCACCAAGACTTTTTCGACCGTCTCACAGCCACCCAGTGCAATGGCTTCGTCAATGATGGATTTGAGGGGCAATTGTTTGCCGCCGCGCACTTGGTGATCGGCGGTGATGACAGCCTTCGCACCGGTGTCTTGGATGCGGTCCCGCACAGACTGGGCTGAGAAACCACCAAACACCACAGAGTGGGTTGCACCAATCCGGGCGCAAGCCTGCATGGCAGCCACGCCGTCAATCGACATGGAGATGTAAATCACCACACGATCACCCTTTTTAACGCCTACAGAGCGCAGGCCGTTGGCGATTTGGCACGTTTTAGCCAGCAATTCAGAGTAGGTGATTTGGGTGACTTCGCCGCCATCAGCTTCAAAAATGATGGCTGTCTTGTTGCCCAAACCACGTTCCACATTGCGATCCAAGCAGTTGTAAGAGGCATTCAACGTGCCATCTTCAAACCATTTGAAAAATGGGGCGTTGTCTTCGTTCAACACCTTAGAAAAGGGGGTCTTCCAACTAATGAGGTCACGGGCATGACGCGCCCAATAGCCTTCGTAATCAGTTTCGGCTTCTTTGCATAAGCTCTCGTATGCAGCCATGCCAGCGACAGCAGCATTTTGAACGAAAGATTCGCTGGGTTGATAAACGGGCAATGCGGTTGCGCCTTCGGTCACGCTCATGAGGTCTCCTCAGTAGTTCAGAAGTGGGAAATAAGCGGGCGCTAATGTGCGGGTACGCTCTTACAAGGGTCTGACTGGGGTGGGGTCGTCATGGGTGGATTCAAAAGTCTCTCTAGAATGCGGACTCAACTGCTTGTTTGTAGCTTCTTTATTTTCTCTTTTTGCAACATGGCCTCACCTAAAACGCCTTCTCCTTCTTCTAGAAAACCTGGTATGCGACCCCTACCGAACTTGATTTTTGCCAGCAGATGGCTACAACTGCCTTTGTACTTGGGTCTGATTGCCGCACAGGCGGTTTATGTGGTGCACTTTCTGTTGGAATTACTGCATTTGGTGGAGGCTGCTTTTGGGAGCCAAACCGCCTTACAAGCGCTGGTAACCAGCATAGGCTACAAGTCGGATGTGGAGATCAAACACTTAAACGAAACCATCATCATGCTGGTGGTGTTGGCGCTGATTGATGTGGTCATGATTTCTAATCTGCTGATCATGGTCATCGTGGGGGGTTATGAAACCTTCGTCAGCCGTATGGATTTAGACGGACACCCCGACCAACCCGAGTGGTTGAGCCATGTCAATGCCTCGGTCCTCAAAGTCAAGCTGGCAACGGCCATCATTGGCATCTCGTCCATTCACCTGTTGAAGACGTTCATCAATGCAGCCAACTACGACGTGAAAGTTCTGATGTGGCAAACCATCATCCACGTCACGTTTTTGTTGAGTGCGATTGCAATTGCATATACCGACACACTGCTCAACAGTGCCCACGCCAAGTCACACTGACTCCAGTCTTAGACTGCGAGCAAATCGACTTCAAACAAGAGTGTGGCGTTGGGAGGAATCACGCCACCCGCACCACGCGCGCCATATCCCAGCTGAGGGGGAATGACCAAGCGGCGTGTGCCGCCCACCGCCATGCCCACCACGCCTTCGTCCCAGCCCTTAATCACATGGCCTGCGCCCAAAGGAAACGCAAAAGGTTGACCTCGGTCTTTGCTGGAATCAAACTTTGCACCTTGCTGCCCGTTTGGGTAGAGCCAACCTGTGTAGTGCACTTGCACGTATTGACCTGCTTGTGCAACTGCGCCTGCGCCCATAACGGTATCCTCGTACTGCAAGCCAGAAGGGGTCGTCACCATAAGAACTCCTAAAGAAAAATAAGGGAAAGCGATTCTAGACGTTGGGAGTCCACATACAAATTGCGTACGATGGCCAACGCGGATTCAATGTCCAATCCAAGTCGAAATAACCCTGCTCTTCAATCCAGCCAATAGGTAAATTCAGCGGCAGGCACGCGGGGCGTGTGAAAGGAGTTGACCGGATCGTTCTCATCCCGCCAGCCCAAGGCCATGCCACACACCACCATTTCATTCGGGCCAGCACCAATGTGGGGGAGGATGATTTTCGAGAAGCCATTCCATGCCGCTTGAGGGCAAGTATCCAAGCCCCGTGCGCGGGCAGCCACCATGATGTTTTGCAAAAACATCCCATAGTCCACCAATGAGCCTCGGCCCATGATCGTTTCGATGGTAAACATCAGGCCCACCGGCGCATCAAAAAACCGGAAATTGCGTTGCTGTTGTTGGTGCATACGATCTTTATCCCCCTTGCCAATGCCCAACAAACCATACAAGCCCCAGCCGTTTTCACGGCGGCGGTCGATGTAGGGGCTGACCCATTTTTCAGGGTAATAGTCATACGTTTCAGTGTACTCGGCAGCCAAACTCGGATCGGCACGAATGGCATCATGCACCGCACAGACGCGATCGACCAATTGGTCACGGCTCTGGCCTTGCAGCACATAGACCTTCCACGGCTGGGTGTTCGTGCCTGAAGGTGCACGGCTGGCGACTTCCAAAATCTCAGCAATCAGTGCCTTGGGGACAGCTTGATTGGTGAAGGCACGCACCGACATACGGCTGAGGATGGCCTGATCGACGAGTTGAGCAGCAGAGGCAGCAGAAAGGGGAATGGTCATATCGTTCATAAAAGGTTGAGCATCAAACGGATCGAAGGTGTTCAAGAACCGCACGCAAGGCTTCAGGCAATACGGTGGGGCGGCGGGTGACTTTATCCACATACACATGCACAAAATGGCCTTGCGCCGCACACAAAGACTCACCTTGGGCAAACAAGCCGACTTCGTAACGGACACTGCTGTTCCCCAGTCGAGCAACCCGTATGCCCGCCTCGATGAGTTGCGGAAAGGCCAAAGGGGTGAAGTATCGGCATTGGGTTTCAACCACCAAACCAATCACGCTGCCCTGATGAATGTCCAATGCGCCTTGTTCCATCAAATACGCATTGACGGCGGTATCGAACCAACTGTAATAAACGACGTTGTTGACGTGTCCATAGACATCGTTATCCATCCAACGGGTGGTGATGGAGCGAAACACGCGGTACTCGCTTCGGGACTCACGAACAGAGGCGCTGGCAGAAGGAGAGCTAGGAGCATTCATGCGTTGCGATTGTGCCAGTCACGCCGCTTGGTACTTGCAGCATGGGTGACAAGTGGCATAAGACTGGCAAACGTACCCAGCGACTGCCAGCGTTGTGCAAATTCAAAAGCAAGGCGATAGCTGTTGAGCTGTATCGCCACCGTGTCTTCAATGCGATGTCCATAGCCACCCGCCATCACCATTGCCAAGGGCAGGCGTTTTTGCCATGCCCAGTTGAACACACGCCGATCACGCGCTTCGATGCCATCCATGCTGAGTTTGAGTCGGCCTAGGCGATCCCCCTCGTGGACATCGGCCCCTGCGAGGTAAATCACAAACTCTGGCTCAAAGCCTTGCGCTAAGGTGTCTAAGGCCAAGTCCAGCGCGTGCAAATACTCGTCATCGCCACAGCCATCAGGCAAGGCCACATCCAAATCGCTGCGCTCTTTACGAAAGGGAAAATTCCGTTCGCCATGCAGCGACAAAGTGAATACGCTGGGGTCGTCTTGAAACAGATGTGCCGTGCCATTGCCTTGATGCACATCCAAGTCAATGATGGCCACTTGCAGTGGGGGACGACTGCGTCTGTGCCGTGCCATTTCTGCCTGCATCAAACGTGCAGCAACTGCCACATCGTTGAACACACAAAAACCGCTGCCACGATCGGCGTAAGCGTGATGCGTACCGCCCGCGATATTGGCTGCCATGCCGCCTGCACCACCCGCCTCAGCACCGAACAAAGCCGCTCGACAAGCCGCAATCGTGCCCCCTACAGAGCGGCAGGCGCGTTCTGCCATCGCCACACTCCAAGGAAAGCCAATCTCTTTCAGAATATGCGCCTCTACTGTCCCAGTCTGGATCGCGTGCACATACGCAGGATCGTGTGCCAAGGCCAGCTCCCCCGCACTGGCAGCAGGAGCCTCATGCCAACATATGCCAGGCAGATGTACGGCCACCGCATCGCGCAGCAGTTGATACTTGTGCATGGGAAAGCGATGGCCTTGGGGTAAAGGTAATACAAAGTGATGCGTGTCAAATACGTCCATAGATGCAGCGAAGATGAAAACAGCAGTGCATGGCGCCACATGGTGACACAGCCCACCTCGGCTGTCTGGCCACGGGTTTTTAGGCAGCAATCTCTAATTTGCTGCGCCGCAACAAAAAATTTGCCAAGTGCCTCGGGAATACCCTATACTAACAACCATGTTGCAGTGCAGCATAGATTCAAGCCTCAAAGCAAACATCTCATGCACAGCTCTCAACATATTTTTCACTCATCCTTTTTACGGAGTATCACCATGTTGACTGCTGACCAAGTTGTTGCTGCACAAAAAGCAAACCTCGAAGCCCTGTTTGGCTTGACCCAAAAAGCCTTCGAAGGCGTTGAAAAGATCGTCGAACTGAACATCCAAGCCACCAAAGCTGCTTTGGCTGAGTCTGCCAACCACACCCAAGCCGTATTGGGCGCCAAAGACGCACAAGAACTGTTGGCGCTGCAAGCCAATTTGTTGCAACCTTTGGCTGAAAAAACCGCCGCTTACAACCGCCACCTGTACGACATCGCCTCTGGTGCTGCTGGTGAATTCACCAAAGTGGCTGAAGCTCAAACCGCTGAAGCCCAAGCCAAATTCATGGCCGTCGTGGACAACGCGACTAAAAACGCACCTGCTGGCTCCGAAACCGCAGTGGCTGTGATGAAAAGCGCCGTGAGCGCCGCCAACAACGCCGTTGAGTCTGTGCAAAAAGCTGTCAAACAAGCCACCGAAATGGCTGAAGCCAACTTCAACACCGTGGCCGCTACCGCTGTGAACGCGGCTAAAACCACCACAGCGACAGCTAAAAAACGTTAATTTGAAGAGCAGTACTCTTATTTAAGTAGCACTTTTTTCTTACCCGTTGTCTCCTCGGGTCTCACAGACCCCTTGGCCCAGTCACCACGACTGGGCTTTTTTTTTGCCTGGCGATGCGCTTGCCGCAGGAAAGGTGCATTCACTGTCGGAACGTGCTGCTGCACGGCGTTGCCAAGAACAAGTGGATCATGTCCTTTTTATACAGTAGCAAAAAAAGTGAGCTGCTCACGCAATAAATACGTCACTTTTCGCTGTTCCTCTCTCTTAAAAAGAGCCAGAAAATATGAAAATAGTGCTTCCTGTGCTTGATACAGCGCAAAAACGCACGCCGAGAGACTCGGAACCATTGTTTTCTTAACAAAAATGGCATTTTTTAATCATGATATATTCCAATGCGCTTGTAATAATTGCGTGAGCAGCTCACTTTTTTTACTATTATTTTTATATAGATGTGCGGCAGGGCACGCGACTTGTACACAAGGTCAGGCCGTATGCACGGCATGAAAGAACCCACATGAAGCCACTCCCGCTTTTCGACAAGATCGACCTCCATCTCATCAAAGTACTGCATACCGTGTTGTCTGAGCGGAGTGTTTCGCGTGCCGCTGTCCGTTTGGGCATGTATCAGCCGGCGGTGAGCAGTGCCTTAAAACGCTTGCGCGAGTTGTCGGGCGATCCGTTGCTGGTGCGCTCGGGCAGCCAGATGGTGCCGACTGAGGCGGGTTTGCGGATGTTGGAACCCGCCGCGCACATTTTGCGCAGCGCCGAGACTTTGTTTTTAGACGCGCGGGGGTTTGAGCCTGCCAGCTCTGAACATTTATTTTCCATCGCCGCCAGCGATTATTTAGACCCGCTGTTTTTGCCGCAATTGGTGGCCCGCGTCAAGCAACTCGCCCCTTTGTGTCCGCTAGAGGTGTACTCACTGAGTGGCAAAGCCGATTACCGGCACCAACTGGCACAAGGTGAGGTCGATGTGGTGATTGGCAATTGGCCCCAACCACCGCAAGACCTGCATTTGGGCCGCTTGTTCAGCGACGAGGTGGTGTGCTTGGTCAGCCAGCAACACCCAGCGGTGCGGCGAGGTTGGACTGCTGAGGACTGGTTGAACGCCGAACACATCGCGCCCATGCCCACGCATCCGGGGGCGCGGGGCGTGATCGACGATCATTTGACCTCGATGGGTTTGAGTCGCCGCATCAGCACTCGCTGTGCACACTTCGGACTGATCCCGGGCATTGTGGCGTCCAGCTTGCTGGTGCTGACAACAGGACGGCAATATTGCGAGCGTTTTGTCGATATGTTGCCCGTGGTGGTACTGTCACCGCCGATTGCTTTTCCGAGGATGATGTATGACCAACTCTGGCATCCTCGCACCCAGCACTCAAGTGCAGGCAAGTGGTTGCGTGAGCAAATCAAAACTGTGGCCACAGTTTTGAGAAAATCGCCCTGAAGCAGCACGCCCGTACCAACCACCCCACCGCAAGAACGAGCCAGTACGCCCATGAATCCAACCTCCTCTTCTGCTTCGATACCGCGCTTGCAATTGCGCGACATCACCAAACGCTATCCGGGCGTGGTGGCGAACCGCGATGTGTCGCTGACGGTTCAGCCAGGCGAAATTCATGCCGTGTTGGGCGAGAACGGGGCGGGCAAATCGACGCTGATGAAAATCATCTACGGTTCGGTCAAGCCCGACGAAGGGGAGATGCAGTTCAATGCTCAAGTCGCCCACATTCGGAACCCGCAAGAGGCCCGCGCCTTGGGCATCAGCATGGTGTTTCAACACTTCAGCTTGTTTGAAGTGCTTTCTGTGGCAGAAAACGTCTGGCTGGGCTTGTCGAAAAGCTTGAGTTTGAGCGAAGTGACGCGCCAAATTGAAACCACTGCCACGGCCTATGGCCTAGACATCGACCCCCAGCGACCCGTTCACACCCTGAGCGTGGGCGAGATGCAGCGTGTGGAAATCATCCGCGCCCTGCTGACGCATCCCCAACTGCTGATTTTGGACGAGCCGACTTCGGTGCTCACGCCGCAAGCGGTCGAGAAGTTGTTTGTGGTGCTGAAAAAACTGGCCGCTGAGGGATGCAGCATTTTGTACATCAGCCACAAGCTGCACGAGATACGCGAACTGTGTACCGCGTGTACCGTGTTGCGCGGCGGGCAAGTAACGGGGGTGTGCAATCCCCAAGAAGAAACCAACGCTTCGCTCAGTCGTTTGATGATAGGTGCAGAACCTCCGGCCTTGGTCAGCCGTGCGCAGCAAGCGGGCGAAACGGTGCTGCGGGTGCAAGATTTGTCTTTGAAACGCGCCGATCCGTTCGGTACGGATTTGTCGCACATCCACCTAGAGGTGCGTGCCGGTGAGGTGGTGGGCATTGCGGGCGTGTCGGGCAATGGGCAAGGCGAGTTGTTGCGTGCGCTGTCGGGCGAGGACGACCGTGCGCCCTCGGGCACGGTGATGATGCACGTCTCTACTCACGCACGCGCTCACATTCCCACCAGCGCCCGAGGCCAGACCCACGACATCAGCACCTTCAGCCCCGCGCATCGGCGCAAGTTGGGCTTGCATTTTGTGCCCGAAGAACGCTTGGGACGCGGGGCCGTGCCCATGTTGGGCTTGGCGCACAACTTGCTGCTGACGCGCCACGAAGCCATCTCGCCACGCACAGGCTGGTTGAACTTGACCCGCTTGCGCGAGCAAGCACAGGCCATCATTGAACGCTATCAAGTCAAAACCGCAGGCCCAGACGCGGCGGCCAAATCGCTGTCTGGGGGGAATTTGCAAAAATTCATCGTGGGCCGCGAGATCGAGGCGCAACCTGCGCTGCTCATCGTCAGTCAACCGACATGGGGGGTGGACGTGGGCGCTGCGGCACAAATTCGCGGCAACATCTTGGCCTTGCGCGATGCGGGCTGTGCGGTGCTGGTGGTGAGTGAAGAATTGGACGAATTATTTGAAATGTCAGACCGTTTGCATGTGATTGCCAAAGGGCGTTTGTCGCCCAGTTTGGACAGAGCCGAAGCGAGCATTGAGCGCGTGGGGGCATGGATGTCAGGGCTGTGGGATGAGGAGGTGAGCCATGCTTAAGCTAGAAGCGCGTCCTCAAGCCTCGCCGTTTTGGAGCTATGCCTCACCTGTGCTGGCGCTGGTCATCACCGTGTTCGTCGGCATCGTCTTATTCCTCGCCTTGGGCAAAGACCCCATGCGTGGCTTGGAAGTCTTTTTTTGGGAACCGATCAAAAGCGCCTATGCGTGGTCGGAGCTGATGGTCAAAGCCACTCCTTTGCTGCTGATCGCCCTAGGCTTGGCGGTGTGTTTTCGCTCCAACGTCTGGAACATCGGCGCTGAAGGCCAGTTTGTCGCGGGAGCCATCGCTGCGGGTGGCGTGGCTTTGCTGGCAGATGCCAACACCAGCCGCTGGATCGTGCTGCTGATCTTGTTGGCGGGGGTGTTGGGTGGCATGGCGTGGGCCAGCATCACGGCGGTACTGCGCGACCGTTTTTATGCGAATGAAATTCTGGTCAGTTTGATGCTGGTCTATGTGGCGGTGCAACTGCTGAATTATTTGGTCTATGGCCCTTGGAAAGACCCGATGGGTTTTAACTTTCCGCAAACCAAAACCTTTGAAGCCGTGACCAAAGTGCCGCGTTTGATGGACGGGTCGCGCTTGAACATTGGCTTATTGCTGGCTTTGGCGGGTGTGGGGGGCTTGTGGGTGTTTTTGTTTCGCACCTACAGCGGTTTTGCCCAACAAGTGGGGGGCTTGGCGCCTGCGGCGGCCTTGTATGCGGGGTTTTCGTCGCGCAAAGCCTTGTGGTTGGCCTTGCTGGTCAGCGGGGGGGCGGCAGGTTTGGCGGGGGCGCTGGAAGTGGCTGGCCCCATCGGGCAACTCACGCCCTACGTGCCTGCGGGCTACGGATTTGCCGCCATCATCGTTGCTTTTGTCGGGCGACTGCATCCCGTCGGCATGGTGTTTGCAGCGATTTTGATGAGCATGTTCTACATTGGGGGTGAATTGGCCCAATCGCGCTTGGGGTTGCCGAAGTCGATCACGGGTGTCTTCCAAGGCTTATTGCTGTTCTCCTTGCTGGCCTGCGATACCTTGATGGCGTATCGGGTGAAGTGGAAAAAATAATCAAAAAATAATCGAAATCCGAATGTCTTCAATGCCCGCCATGCCGTCTGCTGCTGTGGTCAGTGCTGCGCCTCCCTTAGAACAGTCGTCCATGTGGGCCTCTGTCGAGGCACTGAGGGGGATTGCCGCGCTCATGGTCATGGTGTGCCATTACTACGAGCTGATAGGCATTTCAAACGCAGCCCCTAGCTTCTTTTATACAGGGGTGAATCTGTTTTTTGTCATCAGCGGGTTTGTGTTTGGTGCGTATTTTTTTGGAAAGAAAATAGATGCGAAAAAATTTGTAGTGAGACGGTTTTTTCGTCTCTACCCTTTGTATGTGTTTTCTTTGCTGGTGTATGTGATTTTAAATTATGTGCAAAAAGATCAGTTTGAAATTAAATACATATTTCTGCATCTATTTTTCTTACAAAATTTCTATCCAGAAATAAGAGCTGTTTATAACGCTGCCTATTGGAGTTTGCCTGTTGAGGTTGGTTTCTATGCCACGGTGTTGGCTGCGGTGTATCTCAGATGGGTCAACTTTAAAACTGTGCTGATGGCTGCGGTGCTGTATTCGGTCATTGTAAAGGTTCTGTTTTTTAATGGGCAATTGAGTGCGGATGCGGTGTGGATCATTGCATGTACCACCCCTTTGTGGTTGATCGATTTTTTAATCGGTACAGGCGTATTTTGGGTCAAAGACAAGATCAAGCATGAGAAGCTGGTGTGGATCATTTTTCTATTAAGCGTGCTGGCGTGGGTGTCTTTGTGTGTGAAATGGGTGGCATTGGGGGGAGAGCATATGTTGCTGCTCCATCCTTTGTTGCACACCACGTATAAGCTGTTAGTGCCTTTGTCATTTGCTGGCATTTTGTTGTTTTTATTGAAGCAGGAATCTTATTTTCGTGGCGCATTCAAGAAGTGGGCTTATACGGTTGGCGCGATCAGTTACAGCGTGTATTTGATGCACCATGTGCCGCCGCGGGTGCTCAGCGTCTTGGGGTTTCAGGTTTATAACCTGACTGGTCTTGTCATTTCTGGCTTGCTCACAGTATTCATTTCTTTTTATTTGAATCGATGGATAGAAAATCGATGGATTCAAGTGGGTAAAAAAATCGTCAATTAAAAAGGATATTTTTTATGGACACCTATGCCTTGCTATTGGCTGCCACGCTCAATGCGGGAACGGTGCTGGCGATTGCCTCCTTGGGCCTGCTCATCAACGA
>DLPA01000038.1:11599-12797 GCA_002479815.1 bacterium UBA7470
ACATGGCTGGGTTTTGCAGCAGGCATGGCAGCAGGTGCGGTGTTGGCCGCCGTGTTTGGGGGCTTGGTGATCTGGCTCAACACCAATCAATACGCCACGGGTTTGGCGTTGAGTTTGTTTGGCGGGGGTTTTTCAGCCTTTGCGGGCACAGGGTATGTGCAAGCGCGTTTGCCTGAGCAAAGCACTTGGGTCATTCCACTGCTGGGGGATATTCCGCTCTTGGGGCCGGCTTTGTTTCGTCATCATCCTATGGTGTATGTGACGATGGCTTTGGCGGTGGGTTTGATTTGGTTTTTTAATCGCACCCGCACGGGTTTGGTGGTGCGCAGTGTGGGTGAAAGCCCTGAGTCGGCCCATGCCTTGGGCTATCCCGTGCGCTTGATTCGTTTGGCGGCGGTGATGGTGGGCGGTGCGTTGTGCGGCTTGGCGGGGGCTTATGTCTCCACCGTCTATACCCCCCTTTGGGTAGAGGGCATGATTGCTGGTAAGGGTTGGATTGCCTTGGCCTTGACCACGTTTGCAACATGGCGACCGGCACGGGTGTTGCTAGGGGCGTATTTGTTTGGCGGTGTGACGATGTTGCAATTCCATTTCCAAGGCACGGGTGTGAACATTCCTAGCCAGTTCTTAACGATGATGCCCTATGTGGCAACCATCGTGGTATTGGCCTTGATTTCTCGCAATCCCACTTGGATACGGGTGAACATGCCCAGCAGCATCGGGAAACCGTTTTATCCGGGGTCTTGACAGACGGGCTTACTGATGCTTTTCCGTCATAATTAATTCGCTTGTTAATTTGCTTTTTTACTTGGTATTCACCAAAGGACTGACCGATGAACGCTAATTCCTCTCTGATGAAAGCCGCAGCACTGTCTGCATTGGCGGCTGCTGCCCTGGTGGGTTGTGGCAAAAGCGAACCACCCCCCCCTCCTCCAGCGCCAGCACCTGCGCCTGCTGCGGCTCCCGCACCTGCTCCTGAGCCTTTGAAAGTTGCGTTTGCCTACGTCGGCCCTGTGGGCGATGGCGGCTGGACGTTTGCGCACGACAATGGCCGCAAAGCGGTCGAAAAAGAGTTTGGCGATAAAGTCAAAACCAGTTTTGTCGAAAGCGTGCCCGAAAGCGCCGATGCCGAGCGCGTCATTCGTGACATGGCTGCCCAAGGCAATAAAGTGATTTTTGGCACGACCTTCGGCTACAT
>DLPA01000128.1 GCA_002479815.1 bacterium UBA7470
CCATCTTCCACATCGCCAAAGACCTGGGCCTGGAGATCGTGCAAAAGCGCATCACCCGCGACGAGGTGTACATCGCCGACGAAGCCTTCTTTACCGGCACCGCCGCCGAAGTCACGCCGATTCGCGAACTCGACCGCGTGCAGATCGGCATCGGCAGCCGCGGCCCGATCACCGAGAAAATCCAAAGCGCGTTCTTTGACATCGTCAACGGCCGCAACCCCAAATACGCCCACTGGCTGACCCCGGTCTGAGGAACACAAACATGAGCAACGCAACCGTTGAACTGCTGGCCAAAGACCTGAACGCCCAAGGCGGCGTGTTCTGCCCCAGCCCCCAAGCCGACATGAAACTCTGGAACACCCACCCCAAGGTCTACCTGGACGTGGGCAAAACCGGCGAAGCCAAGTGCCCTTATTGCGGTACGGTGTACAAGCTGAAGGCCGGTGAGCACTTCGGTGGCGGCCACTGAGTCACTCCAACAGGTCACGGTCGTTACCGTGACCTTCAACAGCGCCCATTGCCTGCCGGCATTGGGCGTTGCGCTTTCCAGCTTTCCTCATGTCATCGTGGTCGACAACGGCAGCGACGACGGCTGCGAGCAGCACGCACCCCAACACATTCCCCATGCTCAGGTCCTGGCACTGCCCAATAACCTCGGCTTTGGCGCGGCCAACAACCGCGCATTGGCGCAAGTGCAAACGCCGTTTGCCCTGTTGCTCAACCCCGATTGCGAAATCACACCGCAAGCCGCAGAGCAACTGGTGCGCACCGCCAGTGCCTGGCCCGATGCCGCGATGGTCGCGCCGCAACTGCTGCAGCCCGGCGGCGCGCCCGAAGTCAACTACCGTTGGCCCCATCTGCTCTGGAACAGCCGCGGCCCGGCCATCACCGAAGGCCCGGCGTGCGTTGGCTTTGTGTGCGGTGCCGCCATGCTGCTGCGAATGGATGCTTTTGGCGGTCAGTTCTTTGACGAGCAGTTCTTCCTCTACTACGAAGACGACGACCTCTGCACACGCCTGTTCAACCAGCATCAGGCCATGGTCATTGACCCCGCCGCCACCGCCGTCCACCGCTCGCGCGGCAGCGTGCGTGGCCGCAGCCCCCTGCGCAGCGAATACATCCGTGGCTACCACCACGCCCAGTCCAAACTCATTTACAGCCGCAAGTACCAGAGCACGGCCATCGCCAGAAAACAACAACGCAGCCTGCTGTGGCAAACCGCGTTGGCCTTGCCCCTGCGCCTTTTGGCTTACAACCCTCGCCTGCTTGCACGCATGTGGGGGCGGTTTCAAGGCGTGATCGACTGGAAAGCAATATGACCTCACAACAACCCACTCTGTGCATCGGCATTCTCACCATGAACGAGGCGCGCCGCATCGAGCAATGCATCCAGAGCGCCAGCTTTGCAGACCAAATTGTGGTGGTGGACAGTGGCAGCAAAGACGACACCGTCGCCATTGCCCAATCGCTGGGGGCGCAAGTACATACGCATGCAGATTGGCAAGGTTTCGCGGAGCAACGAAACCGTCTGTTGCAGTACTGCACTGCGGATTACATTTTCTTTTTGGATGCCGATGAGGTCATCACGCCTCAATTGCAAGCCGAAGTCCAAGCTGCTGTCGCCAGCGGCCAGAACGCTGTTTGGAAAATACTCTGGAATCAAGTGGCCTATGGTCGTGCGCTGACCGCCATGAAATCGACAGGAGGAATCCCACGGTTGTTCAAAGCAGAAAATTTGCTGAAATTTGAAGGCGTCGTACATGAAAAAGGTATTTTGGTAAATACTGCAACGCCTGTCATGACATTCTCGAGTCGCTTGCTGCATTACTCGCGTGAAACTGTCTATGGCAGTCTGCAAAAATTGGCGCAATATGCCCAACTTGGCGCCATGAAGCGCGCAGAAGCAGGCAAGCGTGGTGGTGTGCTGCGTGGATTTGCATCTGCTTTCGCCAACTTCATCCAACTGTACTTTTTTAGGCGTGGTTTTCTTTGTGGTGCAGAAGGATTTTTGTTTTGCTTTTTTGTTGCCTTGGAATGTTTTTTTCGCTACGCCATGATTCGTTTTGACCTGGAGGTTCTCAAAACATCTGCCAAGCGTTAACAACTCTGATCATCTTTTCATGAAAAATACACATCGTAAAAAAAGAACAATATTTTCTGCTTGCAGGGGCATTCGCCATTGGTTTTCGGTTTATCTAAAAGGCGAGACCTTCAGTGATTTTTATATTCCTCAGTTGAACCTGTTTTTCAGGGTGCCCTCAAACACCATCTTTGGATGGCACCTCAGCAAATATCAAATCTACGAGGCTGACAGCCTCTATTTCTTGCGCAATCACTTCAAGAATGCACAAGGCGGTCTCTTTGTCGATGTGGGCGCAAATTTTGGGTGGTACACCCTTTTATTCAGTCAATTTGCAGGGGCACAAGGTCATGTGGTTGCCTTGGAGCCTGACTCATCCAATCATCAACTGCTGATCCACAACCAGACAAGAAATAACGTCACCAATGTGACCACACTGCAATTCGCAGCAGGCAGAAATAGTGCCAACCTCATACTGGGGAGAGCGCCGGAAACCAATCCAGGCATGCATTCTTTGGTTGATCTTCCACACATCAAGAAAGAGGCAGATGGTCAAGTCGTTCACGTGAAAAAGCTGGATGATTTGCTGGCCCCATTTCCTGGAATCATAGAGTTGCTGAAAATTGACATCGAAGGCTATGAGGTCGCTGCATTTGAGGGGGCATCAGAAACGTTGAAG
>DLPA01000181.1:0-10658 GCA_002479815.1 bacterium UBA7470
GCATTTTTTAGGATTTTTGGCCTATTTTTGAGCATGAAAATCGCTAAAACCCCCTATTTACTTGCGTGAGCAGCTCACTTTTTTTACTATTGTCTTGGTAGCTTAGAACGCATAGCTGGCGCTGACACCTACGCCCCAGTTGCGGCCTAGGGCGGGTTCGAAGAAGCGGCGGTTGCTGTCGTTGGCGATGACGGAGCCGACGTAGGATTTGTTGGTCAGGTTGTTGATGCGGGCGTAGCCGCGCAGTTTCCACGGCCCGATTTGGCGTTCTAGGCCGATGCGCCAGTTCAGGGTGGTGGCGGCGCTGGCGCGGTCGCTGTTGACATCATCGACCATCATGCTGCCTTGGTGGACGAGTTCGACGGCGGTGGTCAGGCCGGGGATGGCGCGGGGTTGCCATGCCAGTTCGGCAAACAGGGTGCGATCCACCGTGCCCGGAATGCGGTTGCCTGCGGCGACTTTGTTCGTGCCGCTGGTGTAGCCATCGACAAAGCTGGCGTTCAGGGTAGAGAAGGCGACGTGGCTGTGCCACTCGGGGCTGAGTTGTCCGGTGTAGGCCAGCTCCAGCCCAGAACGGCGGGTTTGGCCCGCGTTTCGGTAGATGCTGCGCCCGCCGCTGTTCGAGGCGACGACGATTTCGTTCTTTGTGTCAATTTGGAACAGTGCCGCATCGAGTCGGTGGCCGGGGGCGAGCTTGGTTTTTACGCCGACTTCGAGGTGAGTGCTGCGGGCCGATTGCAGTTTCAGGTTAGGGCCGCTGCCGTTGGCGGTGTAGGCCAGTTCGGTGAAGGTGGGGGTTTCAAAGCCCCGCCCGACGTTGACGTACAGATTGGTGTGGGGGTTGAGGTGGTGCGTCAGCCCGATGACGGGGTTGGTGGCGCTGAATTGGGCGCTGCCGCTGTCGTCGGGGTTGCCCGGGCGGATGTAGACATCTTGCACGCGGAAGTTGACGCGGTTGGTGCGTACACCCGCCACGGCGCTCCATTTCTCGTTGATGGCCCAGTCGGCTTGGGTGTAGAGGCCGGAGCCTGTCACGCGGTCGTCTTCGTCGCGTTTCAATGCGCCTTGCACGCCTAAGTTGTTGATATAGCCTTGACGACGCTCGCTCATGCGCTCGTAATCAAACCCCGTCGTCCACTGAATTTGCCCTTCAGCGACGGCAAAACGGCGGGTGTAGCGCAAGCCCGCGCCGCTGTATTCCCGATCCAGTTGCACGACACCGCCTGCGGAGGTGGCGCTGGTTTGGGCCGATAGGGGCAGGGAAAGGCGGTTGTCCAAATCGCGCTGTCCGGCATAGACCCGTGCGGTGAAGTCGCTGCGGCTGTCGATGCGGTGATCCAGCACCACACCGGCTTGGCTTTGCGACACGTCTTTGCCCGCTTTGTTTTCGATGGAGCGCACATCGGTTTGGCGCGGGTTGGCGGTGAGCTGCGCCCGCGTCAGGCCCAAGGGGTCGCCGGAGACGGGTTGATCGAAGACATTCGCCACCAAGGTGACGCGGGTGTCTGGCGTGGCTTGCCAGCGCAGTTTGGCGTTGAAGTGTTTGCGCTCGGCGGCGCTGTTGGGCCGCCAGCCGTCGATAGAGAAATCGCTGTAATCGAGCACATAGTTCAACGCGCCTGCTTGTCCGGCAGCTTGCACCCCGTAACGGCGCAGGCCATCGCTGCCGCTGTCCACACTGAAGCGTACTTCGGGACGGGCAGGGCCGTCAGCAGTGAAAACTTGCAGCACGCCGCCCGAGGAGTTGCCGTACAACTGCGCCAAGGGGCCGCGCAGCACTTCGATGCGCTGCGCCGAGGGCAGGCTGATGGTGGAGGCTTGGCCTTGTCCATCGGGCATGGTGGCAGGGATACCATCGACGATGAGCCGCGCCCCGCGTATGCCAAAGGGCGAACGCGCGCCCGAGCCGCGAATGGACAACTGCAAATCTTGCGCGTAGTTCTGGCGGTTCAAGACGGTAATGCCGGGCACGCGGTTCATGCTCTCCGACAAATTCACACGCGGGCCAGCAGCGTCCAGCACGTCCGCACCGACGGCATCAATGGCGGTGGGCGCATCAAAACTTTGTTGCGCTTGCCGATTGGCACTGACGACGACGGTGGACAAGGCGGTGGCGGTGGGGGGCGTGGCGGCAGTCGTTTGAGCGTGGGCGTTGCCGAGCAAGGCCAAGAGTACGGCGGCGGGCAAGGGGCGCAGGGCGCTTGGAAAAGAAGGGGATGGCATGCGGAGTCTCCTGTTGGCGTGTGTGGTTATGGTCAAGCGTGACAACAGACAACCAAGTTTTGTGCCATATCTTTGGCACTCTCGGACTCACCTTGAGTGTGCAGAAATGGAGCAATTGGGGTTTGTATAAGCCAACGCGGCTCAGTATCATGCGGTGTTTTGTTCAAAGCGCATCACGTTGCGCGTCCGGCCCAGCCAGCAATCCCAAGAAATTCACCATGCGTATAGCGATCAATCCATTATTCATCAAGGGTTTAGCCATCCTGATTTTTGTGTATTGGCCTTTGATCGCCCTCGCGCAAGTGGACGCTCAAGTACAGTTCGCGCAGTTCAACACAGTGCTGGCGCTGCTCATGGTTGCGGGGGTGCTGATGCTGTTGTACCTTTGGATCGTGAAAGAAAGCAGCCGTCGTTTGCAAGATCAAGACGCACGGATGATGAAAAATCGCTTGGAGGCCACCTTAAAGGCGATCCCTAATTTGTTGTTCGAGTTGGATACACAGCAACATTTTGTCAGCGTTCATACCTCACGCCCGCAAGACTTGTTGATTCCGCCTGATCAATTCTTGGGCAAAACCCTCAGCGATGTGTTGCCTCCCCACGTCCTGAGCATCGTGGAGACCGCATTTGCCCAAGCCCGTATGGCAGGCGTGTCGTCGGGACACGAGTACACCTTGCACATCCGTCAGCAAGTGCGGCATTACGAGTTTTCTGTGGCGGTGAAGTACTCAGACGCTGGGGAGACAGAAGGGTATGTGTGCAGCGTGCGTGACGTCACCCAGCGCAAACAAAGCGAAACGCAATTGCAACTGGCCGCCAGCGTGTTCACCTATGCCCGTGAAGGCATCATCATGGCCGACACCCAGGGCAACGTGGTGGATGTGAACGACAGTTTCAGCCGTTTGACTGGGTATCCTCGTCAAGAGGTCTTGGGCCGCAATCCACGCTTTCTGAAGTCGGACCGGCACAAACCCGAGTTTTACCGCAACCTGTGGCGGTCGTTGTTGGAAAAGGGCCACTGGTATGGCGAAATATGGAACCGCCACAAAAACGGCAATCTGTTTGCGGCTTTGCTGACCATCAGCGCCGTGCGGGATAAAAACGGTCGGACACAGCATTTTGTCGCCCTGTTCAACGACATCACTTTGCAAAAACAACATCAGCAAGAGCTGGAGCGAGTGGCGCACTACGATGCGTTGACGCAATTGCCCAATCGTCTGTTGTTGGCCGATCGGCTCAGGCAGGGCATGGCCCGTTCGCAGCGGAGTCAGCAGTTGCTGGCGGTGGTGTTTTTAGACCTGGATGGGTTCAAAGCCATCAACGACACCCACGGGCACAAAGTGGGTGACTTGTTGCTGATTGCCTTGGCCCAACGCATGAAGGCCGCCTTGCGCGAGGATGACACCTTGGCCCGCATTGGCGGCGACGAGTTTGTGGCAATCTTGGTGGGCTTAGAAACGGCGGACGCCGTGTATTTGGTGCTGGACCGACTGCTGCACGCGGCGGCAGAGCCTGTGGTGTTGCCAAGCGGCTCGGTGCAAGTGTCGGCCAGTTTGGGGGTGACTTTGTACCCGCGCGATGCTGGTGATGCCGATCAACTCGTGCGCCACGCCGATCAGGCCATGTACCAAGCCAAACAGTCGGGCAAAAACCGTTACTACTTCTTTGATGTGGACTACGACAATACCCTGAAGTTGGAGACCGAGCGCGTCAATCGCCTCAAAACAGCGCTCAACAAAAAGGAGCTTGTGCTGCATTTTCAGCCCCAAGTCCATTTGCAGACCTTAGAGTTGGTGGGGGTGGAGGCCTTGTTGCGTTGGCAACATCCGACGGAAGGCTTGTTGCCACCCGCGCGCTTTCTACCGCTTTTGTATGCGAAACCCCTGTCCATCCAGTTGGACGAATGGGTACTGGCACAAGCCTTTGAGCACCTGGCGCAGTGGCAGAGCACGAGCTTGGCGGGCATTCCCATTGGGGTAAACATCAGCGCCGCCTCCTTGCAAACGCCCAGCTTTGTGCAGCAGTTGTACTTGCTCCAAGCCCGCTATCCCCAGTTGCCGCATCACTTGATCAAGCTGGAGGTGCTGGAAAGCAGCGCGTTGGAGGATTTGACCAGCAGCATCCAAGTCATCGAGGCTTGCCGTCAGGCAGGCGTGCAGTTTGCGTTGGACGACTTTGGCACAGGCTACTCCTCTCTGACCTATCTGCGCCGCTTGCCCGCCGATCAGCTCAAGATCGACCAAAGCTTTGTGCGTGATATGTTGATGGATCGCAACGACCGTGCCATTGTGCAGGGCGTGCTCGGGTTGGCACGGGCGTTTGAGCGTCAAGTCATTGCCGAAGGCGTAGAAACCCAAGCCATAGGCCAAGCTTTGCTAGAAGTGGGCTGCGATTTCGGACAAGGCTACGGCATTGCCCGTCCGATGGACGTTGCCGCTTTGGCCCACTGGGTTACGCAATGGCGCAAGCACCCCCAATGGCTCAAGTAGCAGAAGACACGCGAGGCATCCATCCCCCACGGTGCGCGACATCGCCTTGACACTGAAACGCCATCGCCGGTTGTTGGCCGCTGATGAGTTCGGCCAAGGCTTTGCCTGAGCCTGCGCCGTGCGTCCAGCCCAGCGTGCCATGTCCGGCATTGACCCACAGCTTGCCGACGGCGGTGCGCCCAATCAAAGGAATGTTGGTCGGCGTGGCCGGACGCAGGCCGCACCAGAATTGCGGATCGCCACCTTGTTCAGGCAAGCGCGTATCGGCCACGCCGGGGAAGACTTCTTCGATGCGACGCACCAGCATGGCCGAGCGGGTACGCGCCAGTGGCGTGTCCAAGGTCAAATCAAAGCCACCCAGCTCTATCGTGCCCGCCACCCGCAATTGGTCGCCCAAACGGGAGATGGCGATTTTCAGGGCATCGTCGATCATGCTGACCACGGGCGCAGCCTCGGGCTTGAGCAAGCGCAAGGTGGCGCTGTAGCCCTTGCCCGGATAAATGGGCACGGATACGCCCACTTGCTTGAGCAAGGCGGTGGTGTACGAGCCGCAAGCCACCACGTAGGCATCGGCGTGTACCGTGCGGGTGTGGCCTGTGCTGCGCTCGCGCAAGCGCACCGACTGCATGGCCCCGCCAGCGGTGTTGAGGCGTTCCACGTCATGCCCCATCCAGGCCTGCATCCCACGTTGCACGCACTGGCGGGCCAGCGCTTGCGTGAAGACGCGGCAGTCGCCCGACTCGTCGCTCTCGGTGTACGTGCCGCCGACGATGCGATGGGCAAAGGCTTGCAAGGCGGGCTCGATGCGCAACAGTTCTTCACGGCTGATGACGCGGCGGTTCACGCCGTGGCGGTGCATCACTTCAGCGGCATGGCCCGCATCGTCAAACGACCGCTGCTGGGTGTAGTAATGGGCAATGCCTCGCGTGACGCGGTGATAGTGAATACCGGTGCTTGCCACGATGTCTTTTAAGGCGGTGTGGCTGTATTGCCCCAAGGCCACCAGTTGCGCGACGTTGCGCTCAAAGGCCGCATCGTTGCACTGCGCCAAAAACTTCAGTCCCCACAGCCACTGGCCTGGGTCTAACTGCGGGCGAAACTTTAAAGGCCCTTCGGGGTCGAACAGCCATTTGAAGGCTTTCAAGGGTGCTTCACGATTGGCCCAAGGCTCGCAATAGCTGACCGAAATTTGGGCCGCATTGCCAAAGCTGGTTTCCAAGGCTGCATCGGCTTGCCTGTCCACCAACACCACGTCATGACCCCGCTCCAGCAAATGCCATGCGGTGCTGACCCCGATGATGCCTGCGCCTAAAACCACCACTCGCATGGAGCTGCTCCAGTCATAGAAAAACAATGAGCGCAAGTATCGAAAGAACCGATGGTGTTGTGAAGGGCATTCAAACAGAATCACGCACCATCAGAAAAACTGATGATTTGACGCGAAGCTGACACCAGCACGCTCGGCTGTACTCTCTAAGCTTAGAATTTCTTATGAACAATTTTGATCCAGATGCCTTGGAGTGCTTGGCGGCCATCATGGAAGAAGGCGGCTTTGAGCGTGCGGCCCAACGTCTGTCCATCACGCAATCGGCCGTATCGCAGCGCCTACGCGCCCTAGAAGCGCAAGTGGGAACGGTGCTGGTGGTACGCAGTCGCCCCCTGAAAGTGACGGCGGCGGGACAATTGCTGCTCAAACACACCAAGCAACTGCGCTTGCTGCGGGCCGATCTAGAAAAAGACTTGCGCGAACTCGCCCCCAGCTCCACCGGTCATGGGCGCGAGGAAGAGCGGGTATCGGTCGCCATCAATGCCGACAGCATTGCGACGTGGGCCTTACCCGCCTTGCAGCCGCTGGCTTTACAAGGGCTGCCCATAGAAATCATCACCGACGACCAAGACTTCACCCACGAATGGCTGCGCGAAGGGCAGGTGCTGGGCTGCGTCACCTCGCTGAATCAAGCCTTGCGCGGCTGTCGCATGGAAGCCTTGGGGCTGATGGACTACGTGGCCGTCGCCCATCGCCATTACGCACACGAGCACTTGCCCAATGGCCTCAGCGCCCACAGCTTCTCTAAAACCCCCTTCATCGCCTTCAATCGCAAAGACGATATGCAGCGCGAATTTGTGGCCCAAGCCTTCGGCCTCAAGCGCGTGATGTTGAAACAGTTGTTTGTCCCGTCTTCAGAAGCGCAAGTGCGTGCGGTGCGTGCAGGCTGGGGCGTGAGCGTCGTACCTAAGCTGTTGGTGCAGCCTTTGCTGGATGTGGGTGAGCTGGTCAACGTGGCTCCCCACCACCAACAAGCGGTGGCCTTGTGTTGGCATTGCTGGAATTTGGAGTCTGAAGTCTTAGATGCCTTGAGCCACACCATCAAGCAAGAAGCGGGTCGTTGCTTGCGCGCGAGCTGAACCCGGTTTTTTGGGTGCTTCTTTTTTCTTTTATTTCATCAATGGAGACAAGCCCATGATTCATCCACATCGGCGCCGCATGAAAACGTCCACTGTTTGCTTGTGGCAAGCACTTGCAAGCTTCAGTGTGGGCGCACAAACCCCCAGTCCTCCCCCCACGGCTGAGACACTGAAAATCGGATTGATTGGCGCGTTCAGCGGCCCGTCTGCTGATTTTTGTCTGCCCATGCAAAACGGGGTGAAGATGGCGGTCGAGGAAATCAATGCCGTCGGTGGCTATTTGGGGCGACCAGTTGAATTGGTCATTAAAGACGACATGGCACAGCCTTCCCGAGGTAAGAGTTTGGCCGAGGAATTGGTGGCCGATAAGTCCATCATGGTAAGCATGGGTTACTGCGACACGGGTGTGGCCTTGGCAGGTATGGATGTGTTTCAAAAGGCACAAGTCCCGCTGATTGTGCCTGTTGCAACAGGCAGCCCCATTACGCAAAAATTTCCTGCGTCTGAAAGCTACATTTTCAGAACGTCAGCGCGCGATGCCATACAAGTCCCGTTCCTCGTCACAGATTTGCTCAAACGGAATTTAGACAAGGTTGCGGTATTTGCCGACACCACAGGCTACGGAGAAAACGGCTTAAAAGATGTAGAAAGTGCATTGGCGCAACACAAACTCAAACCCGTGTATGTGACACGCTTTCCTCTGGGTGCTGCAGATGTCAGCACACAAATCCAAGAAGCAAAAGCCGCGGGCGCAAACGTGATTTTGAGCTATGCCGTCAGCCCAGAAAATGTCGTGATTGCCAAAAATCGCGAAGCACAAAAATGGAATGTGCCTCAGGTCGGCCCCTGGGCGCTGTCGTTCCCATTTTTTATAGACACTGCTGCTGGCGCAGCAGAAGGCGCATTGACCGTACAGACGTTCATACCCGAGCCAAGCAATGAACGCCGTTCGACGTTCATATCGAACTACATGCGCAAATACAAGACCAAAGGAGTCCCTGTGGCCATGTCAGCCGCACAAGGCTACGACAGTATGTATTTGTTGATCCATGCACTGTTTGGGTTGCGCGGTGGGGCGCACTTGAGCGGGCCTGCCATTAAAGCAGCTCTGGAGAACATTCCCAGAACTTACTACGGCGTCGTGACGACGTATGCCAAACCGTTCAGTAAAGACGACAAAGATGCCATCACGGCGAACATGCTTTATATGGGACAGATCAAAAATGGCGCTGTTACCTTTGCGTATCCCGAAGATGCAAAACGAAATCTGGTGATTCAACGAAAACAATAACAGCAGCTTGCGCCAATGTGGTCAAAGCCTGCTATGTTTTAGGGATGCAGCGCCGCCACTTTATCCACACACTTTCCACCGCCGTTTTATCCTTGCAAGCCTTGACGTTGGCGCGTCAAGCATTTGCGCAAGTCCCGCCGACAACGCCACCTGCCGCCCCCCACTGGCGCAGCAATCCCTTCGCATTGGGGGTTGCCAGTGGCGAGCCTCGGCCTGATGCGGTGTTGCTGTGGACGAGGCTCTATCCGGGTGCGCCCGCTGTGGGCGAATCCGCAAGCCGCCTGCAATTGTGGGCGCATTTTCAAGAACAATCGGGTCTGAACGCACAACAAGCCTGCGTGGTGCATTACGACGTCTTCAGCGACGAGGCTTTGCGCCATCGCGTCAAACAAGGCCAAGTCCGCACCCATGCCGGTCGGGGGTGGAGCGTACACGCCCGCGTCACCGGCTTGGAGCCGAACCGCCCGTATTGGTATCGTTTTCGCTGTGGCGAGGCCGTCAGTCCTGTGGGACGTACCCGCACCGCGCCGGCCTTGGGCGCAGCGACTGCGCAGATGCGTATCGCCCTGACCTCATGCCAACACTACGAGCAAGGCTACTATGCCGCACACGCTGAAATCGCCCAACAGTCGCTCGACGTGGTGCTGTTTGCTGGGGACTACATTTACGAGAGCAGCAATCCCAAATACCGCATTCGTCCCCACACCGGCGGCATCCCAAGCACCTTAGACCAATACCGCGAGCGCCACGCGCTGTACAAGCTCGACCCCGATTTGCAAGCTTGCCACGCCGCGCACCCTTGGGTTTGCACGTGGGACGACCACGAAGTCGAAAACGACTATGCGGGCGTCCACAACATTCGTTATCAAGACGCGGAAAGCTTTTTGCAGCGCCGTGCAGCGGCCTACCAAGCCTATTTTGAGCACATGCCGGTGTGGCCCGGTGCGAACGATCACGGCCCCCATCAGCGCATCCACAGCCACTATCAATGGGGCGATTTGGTCGATTGGTGGATGTTGGATTGTCGCCAATACCGCAATGCTCAACCCTGCCGCGATCCCCTCAAAGGCGGCGGGCGGGTGGTGGTGGCTTGTGATGAGCGCGACGATCCACGCCGCACCATGCTGGGTTCAGCGCAAGAACAATGGTTCAGCGACAGCTTTAAAGCCGCCAAAGCGCACTGGCGGCTGGTGGTGCAAAGCACACAAATCAGCTCCACCAGCTTGCCTACGCCAGTGGGACGCAGCATCTTCACCGATGGCTGGGACGGCTACCCCGTCGCCCGCCAGCGCCTGATCCACACGTTGGCCCAAGCGCCCAAAGGCACGGTGGTGACGCTGGGCGGCGATGTCCACATGAACGTGGCTGCCGACTTGCGCCAAGTGCCCAACGACCCCCATTCGCCCATCGTGGCGGCGGAGTTGGTGACGACTTCCATCACCTCACGCGGCATGGGCGAATCAACACTGGCCCGCATTCGTGAGCACAACCCCGACATACGCCACGCCCGCAGCGACGAACGCGGCTACACCCTGATCGACGTGCAACGCGAGCACATCACCGCCACCTTCCGCGCCACCCCCCACCCCGTCCAAGCCGGCGCCACCCTCAGCACCCAAGCTCAATACACCCTACGCCACGGCGAACCCGGTTTGGCACGTCAATGATGTGAAAAATTATAGCAAAAAAAGTGAGCTGCTCACGCAATTAAAACAAAGGATACAGGCGATTTTTCATTTAAAAAATGGCGGTTTTATACAAAATTTGAGGCCTGTTGAGCGGTTCAGGGCCGTGGCGAGGCCAAAAACAGCGGCGGCCAGTCATTTTTTGGATTTTTTAGAATAATTTTAACTAAGAAAATGCGAATAAGTGACAATTTAATTGCGTGAGCAGCTCACTTTTTTTACTATCTTTTTTCATCACTGCAGTTGAATGACTTGCACGCTTGGCAGCTCGGGGGGGCGCAGGGGCAGGTCTTCGGCATCGAAGGCTTTGTCGCCATCGTCTTGGGGGAGGCCGTTGGGGGTGAGGGTTTCAAAGGGGAAGAGGCTGCGATCCATCAAATGGCTGGGGACGGCGTGTTGCAGCGCGTGCAGCATGTTGTCGAGGCGACCCGGGTGCTTCTTCTCCCACTCGGCCAGCATTTGGTTGACTTGCACGCGCTGTAAGTTCTCTTGGCTGCCGCACAGCGTGCAGGGGATGATGGGAAACTGCTGCACCTGCGCCCAGCGAATCAGGTCTTTTTCTGC
>DLPA01000181.1:10790-15325 GCA_002479815.1 bacterium UBA7470
TTGCCGCCAAAAAACATATTCAGCATCAAAGTCGCCAAGATGTCGTTGCGGTGGTGGCCCAGTGCGATTTTGGTCGCCCCCAGCTCGGAGGCCACGCGGTACAAAATGCCCCGCCGCAAGCGGCTGCACAAGCTGCACATGGTCTTGCCTTCGGCGATTTTGTCTTTGACGATGGAGTAGGTGTCTTGGTTTTCGATGTGAAAAGGCACACCCAGTCGGGTCAAATACTCGGGCAGGATGTGGGCGGGAAAGCCGGGCTGTTTTTGATCCAGATTCACCGCCACCAACTCAAACCGCACGGGCGCACGCGCTTGCAGCTTGAGCAAAATGTCCAACAAGCCATAGCTGTCTTTGCCCCCAGACAGGCAGACCATCACCTTATCGCCTTCGCCAATCATGGCGTAGTCCACAATGGCTTGCCCGGTCAGACGGCACAGGCGTTTTTCGAGTTTATGGTTTTCACGTTCGATGTTCATGAAATAAAGTCACAAGTAAATCAAGTTTTTCGCGCACTTCAGCCGGAATGCTGCTAGGGGGCGCATATTGCACCAATAAATGCAGCTCCCCCTTTTTGAGCAGCATCTGACCGCCCAGTTGTTGTGCCAGCCGGCGAAAGAACGCTTCAGCAAAGGCACTGAGCTTGCGCCGCTCGGTTTTGCTCTCCCATAACAAACGCGAAACAGGTGCTGGGGATTGTTTCCAAATGTCGAAATCAGCCGCTACGCCATCAAATACCTGTTCAAGCACCAAGGCATCTAGTACCTTGTCGATCTCAGCGGTAAAAAAGCCCTCTAGCAAATCCAAATCTTTGTAACAAGAGCGTGCGTGTTGGCGCAATACATCGGGCGTGATGAAGTAGTTTTCTGCCTCATACCGTTTCCAGTACGTGACGGTCAACGCGCCTGCCGCGTTATCTCGCCTTCTGGCATCAGAATCCAAAATCGCCAACCCCCTCAATTCCGGTAACAGATGGCGCAATCCATAAAAATGTTGTTCAGGCGTGATACCAAACCCCCCTTCTACCCGAGCCAGTTCTGCATCTACATTTTGCTCGGGGTAGTTGTTTTGGATGTAAAACGAATTGAGGCGCTCATCCCATATTTGGGCAACCGGGTGGTTGAGTTGTTGAGCCAGTGCGCGCAACATATCCACATCCGTTCCGCCTTCGACATACAGCACATAGCCTCGGTCTCGCGCTTTGACGTAGTGGTCTGTCCCAAAATGTTTGAGGCTGTTGCGAATATCTTGCTTTTTGGCTAAATCGTCGGCTTTACCGTCCAATAGCAAGGTCAGGTTGTGGTCTAAGGCTTCATCCAGAATCACTTCTGAATGTGTGACCATGATGACTTGCGACCCGTTTTCGGTAGCAATGTCACGCAGCAATACGTACACTTGCTTTTGGCGAAGAATCTCCAAATGTGCATCTGGCTCGTCCACCATCAACACACTGCCTTTGTGAGAATACAAGTAGGCAAAAATCAGCAGCATTTGCTGAAAACCACGGCCTGAAGATGAAACATCCAGTGGCTCTTTGACGTGCGCTTGTTGGTATTGCAGCTCAATGCTGCCGCGCGAAGTCTCCCGAGGATGATGCAGTTCGACATGAAACAGTCGTTTCATCAACTCTTGAATGCGTGCCCAGTCCTGTGACGACTGTTTGAACACCATCAAACAAAGGTTACGCAACACCTGTGCGGTTTGACCTTGCCCAAGCAGCACATCAATACGACCGGGTTGAAGCGTGGGTTCCTCTACTTCTAAGCCTGACATGGGATACAACAATTCCACGCTGATCTGTGCCGCATAGCTCATCAACTCGAGGTTGTTTGCTATGCCAACATCAGCGGGCGTGCAGTACACCAACTCGTCGCCCTGATTGCGAAATCGCATGGATAAGGCTTCTACTCGACCTTCAAACACCACACCCACGGTGATGATGAGAGGAATATCCTGATTCCCTTTACGCACGGAGGCGTTGTGCCAAAAAAACCGTGTACGTTGCACCGGTACGGCGACGATATTGAGCCGGTTGATAGAGGTTGCCGTGCGCTCTTTAGCACTTGAGTCCTTACGAGCGTCGTACCACGTTTTCACTGCTTGCGACCACAACGCCAGTGCTTGGATGGTGCTGGTTTTTCCACAATTGTTGGGGCCGATCAACACCGCAGGATGATCCAACTCTATGCGTTGACGATCACCAAAACGCTTGAAATTTTCAATCTCTAAGTAATGCAGCAGTCGCATGATGAGGTATTTCTGTAATGGGTGTTACCACTGCCCGCTTTCCATGCGTATCGCCACCGAGCAGTCGTCGAAAATTTCCAGCTTGGCGATGGTGACGCGCACGCCGATCACGCCCGGCAGTTGCAGCAGGCGGTGGGTGAGTTTGCCGATCAAGGTTTCTAGTAGGTTGACGTGTTCGGCGGTGCATTCGTCGATGATGATGTGGCGCACCTTGCGGTAGTCGAGGACGTGGTGGATGTCGTCGTCGTGCGGCAACAGGGGTTGCGTGCCTTGGTTCAATTCGGCATCGACTTGAATGGGTTGGGGCGCGTCTTTCTCGTGATCCAAAATGCCCAAATTGGCATCAAAGCGCAAGCCCGTCAGGGTCAGAATTTGCTGGCCTGCTTTGTTGAAGTGGCTGGAAGTGGTGGCGGTCATGGTCGAACAAAGAGGCTTACAAAGAAGAAGAGGACGGCGAAGCCGCAACGCTGGGCATCAGAGAAAAGTCGCGCTCAAAACGCATCAGGTGTTGACCGCCGTCCACCAGCAACGTCGTGCCAGTGATGGAGCGGTTGGACAGCGCAAACGCCACCGTCGCTGCCACATCTTCAGGCGTAGAAGAACGGCCCAATGGGGACAGGCGATGCAAGGCTTGGAACTCGGCCTCACTGAGCATGTGGCTGGTCAGGGTCAGGCCCGGCGCGACACCGACCACCCGCACCAGCGGGGCCAAGGCTTGGGCGAGCAAGGTGTTGGCGGCTTCCAGCGCGGCTTTGGAGAGGGTGTAGCTGAAAAAATCAGGATTGGGATTCCACAGTTTTTGATCCAACAAGTTCACCACCACCGCTGGCGGGCTGTCGTCGTTCAGGCGCAAATCTTGCCGATGCGCGTGCAAGCATTGCGCCAGCACAATGGCGGCTGCCGTGTTGGCGTGCAGGTGCTTGTCCAACATCGCGTAGCTGAAATGCTGTGCATCGTCGTGCTCAAAGGTCGAGGCGCTGTTCACCACCGCATCCACCCGCCCATAGTGCGCCACCACCGCCTGCCACAGCGCCCGCACCGCAGCTTCATCGCTCAAATCGGCAGATGCCGCATAAAAATCCCCTTTGGCGTGGGACAAAGCAGTGCAGGCAGCAATCGTTTCTAAAGCCTCTGCTTTGGAGTGCCGATAATGCACCGCCACATTCCACCCCTGCTGCGCCAAGGTCAGCGCAATTTGCCGCCCCAAACGCTTGGCCGCGCCAGTGACGAGGACGGTGGGGCGGGGCACGGCAGGGAGAGTCATCGGGGGATCGAGAAGGCCATAAGACATAGCGGACAATCAGCAGTATGGAAAAACGAAGTAGTCTAAATAATGTGTCAAGTCCCACGGTGGCGCAGCAATTACAGGCGGAGTTGGCAGCGCAGATCGCGCAGGCCATTGTCGGTGCGGGTGGGTGGCTGTCTTTTGAGCGGTTCATGGCGATGGCCTTGTATGCGCCCGGCTTGGGCTATTACGCCAATGGTCGGCTGACCTTTGGACGTATGCCCAGCAGCGCCGTGGGGGAGGCAGCGGGCAGCGATTTCGTCACCGCGCCCGAGCTGTCGCCCCTGTTTGGGCAGACGCTGGCGCGGCAAGTGGCGCAAATGCTGGTCGCCACAGGCACGCGCGAGGTGTGGGAGTTTGGCGCAGGCAGCGGCGCATTGGCGCTTGAATTATTAGAGCACCTTACGCATTCAAAAAAAGGGTCAGAAGCCAATTTAATTGATAAGTACACCATCGTCGATGTGTCGGGTGTGTTGCGCCAGCGTCAGCAAGATCGTTTGGCAGCGTGGGGCGACAAGGTGCGTTGGGTGGACGAGTTGCCCGCTGAGATGGCAGGCGTGGTGCTGGGCAACGAGGTGCTGGATGCCATGCCCGTGACCCTGCTGGCGCGCGTTACAGGCGTGTGGCACGAGCGCGGTGTGGGATTGGCAGATGTCCTTACACCGGAAGGAATGCCTCGTTTTGTGTGGATAGATCGCCCCACCGAGTTGCGACCGCCCATGGCCATCGACGGCGAACACGACTATCTGACCGAGATTCACCCGCAAGCCCATGCCTTCATAGCGACTTTGGCCGAGCGGCTGCGGCGCGGGGCGGCGTTTTTCATCGACTACGGCTTTCCTGAGCAGGAGTATTACCACCCACAACGCAGCACGGGCACGCTGGTCTGCCACCACCTGCACCGCGTGGACAGCGACCCGCTGTCTGCTGTGGGCCAAAAAGACCTCACCGCCCACGTCAACTTCACTGGTGTGGCCTTGGCGGGGCAAGACGCAGGCTGGCAAGT
>DLPA01000181.1:15432-21570 GCA_002479815.1 bacterium UBA7470
CTGATCGACCTGCTGCAAGCCTTGCCCGACGACGCGCAGGGGTTGGCGCAGCGCAGCATGGCGACCAAGCTCATCCACGAACACGAAATGGGCGAGTTGTTCAAAGTCATCGCGTTCGCACCCCTTGACAGCACGAGCGATGCGCTGGCAATGGGGTTTACGGCGGGCGACCGCACGCATCGCTTGTGATGCTTGCGGTACAGAAAGGCACACGCCCATGATCCGCTGGATGTTGGTGATTTTTTTGGCGCTGATGCTCATCAGTTGGTTCACGCCCTTGCTGCACAAGCTCGGCTTTGGGCGTTTGCCGGGGGATTTGCGCTTTCGCTTGTTTGGGCGCGATTGGTTTATTCCTCTCACCACGACGGTGATTCTGAGCATGATCGCCAGCCTAGTGTCGCATTGGCTTTAGCACGCACCAGTGCAGCACATGGAGCACATCGCTAGGGCGTTTGTACGATGCGCTCGACGGGTGAGCCTAAGCCACTTTGCGTCAGCCAATCGAAGACCGAATCGACCGTGATGGTTTCTATGCGTCCGGCAAAGCGTTTGTCGTTGGGATGATCGTCAAACCGGATATGGGCTTGCGTCACGCTGGCCCCCAATCGAGTCCAGCTGCTGAGCCTGAGCGTGCTGGGTTGGTAGTTTTTGAGCTTGAGCCATGCCTGCGCTTGTAGGCGCGTCTTAATCTCCGGTTCAGCGGCTAAGGCCAGTGTTTCGATAGCCCATTGATTGGACTGTTGATAGCGCGTACCCCAAGCATAAGACACCATGTTGTAGGCGCGTTCATGCAGATGCAGACCCCGCTTTGTGTCCGTCAACAAGGCCAGCAAGGGCGCTTGCAACGCAGCAACGGGCACAGACCATGCGGCTTCGTATTGCCATAAATCATCTAAGAAAAATTCAGCCAAGCCTTGACGATAGATAGAGCCGACATCGCTGCCGCACTGATTGAGTTTGTGCAACACCCGCCACGGCCCCTCTGCGGTTTTGTAGGCCCATCCCAAATGTGAGTAGCGCAGTTGGTAGGGACGTAAATCCTGACCTGCCCGCGCCAAGACCGCCACACGCACACCACTGCGGGCGTATGCCGCGTCCAACGCCTCTGCCGTGCGTTGCGCCAAGGCCATCCCACGCATCAGTGTTTGGGGTGTCAAGGCCCGCGTCTCGCAAGAGCGCCCCGCGTGCGCTGTGGAGAAAGTCATACCCCATCCCCACCACAAGCCCAGCGCACAGGCAAAAAAGCGCCAAAGCGCATGTATGTTTTGATGCGCCATATACGTCACCCCGTGTGCAGGGGGGGCATTAGCGGCTAAGGCGTTCATGATGAAACAAAGCACGTCCTAATTCGTTGGGAATGAAGCACAACAACTCGCCCGCCACAGACAACACGACCCCCGTACCGATCACACTGACGGCCACCAAAACCCCAGTCGTGATACTGAGCGTCTGGGCCGTGCGCGCACTCAGCTCCACACTGACCTGTGCGCCATCAGAGGCACGTTCTAACACCCATACGGTTCCCCGCGCTGTCACTTCCACCGTCTTGACCACCAACACCGCCCCCGTTAAAGACAAGGCCACAGGTAAGGCACTCACCGCCGCTCCACCCACCAGCACCGAAGCGACGGGCAAGGCCGATACCGCCAGAGAAGCCTCACTCTGCGCTTGCGCCGTAGGGTGCATCACACCCAGCATCAAACACCCTGTCAGCAACAGCGATGCAGCGCCACCACGTCCACCACGTATCCGATTCGGATTCATCACACACCTCGACATTTGTTGAAAAAAACCAGTGCCAAATGATGCGTATGGCAATGCGCGTGCTGCGCTTGTTTTTGACCCTGTGTCTTAAAGATGGGACACTGGTATTACAAAACGATACGATTTACGATAAAGACGCACCAAAAAACCTGATGAAAAACAAAAAATGTCCTTGACAAGGAAAGCTCGGTATAGTGAGAGTTGCGTGTAAAACACGTGACTGCTTATTTTTTATTGACGGACGATACAACCATGAGTGCTTCTGATTTGAATCGTGATTTATCCGCCGAGGCGCATGCGCGCCACATCGGCACCGCCATTTTGTACATCAATACAGATGGCACTTGGTCGATTGGCAAGATGGGACAAAAGATCAGCGAATACAAGCCGATCAAATTCAATGGTCAAGCCGGTTTGCACGATGACACGTTTGAGTTCACCGCCATTTCCGCAGAAGCGCGCACCGAAGGTGGCTACCTCTTGTATTTGCGCTCGAATGCGAACCCAGGTCAATTTGTGGAAGCTGTCGTGGATGACAGTGGCAGCATCACCACTGGAAAAATCCTCACCACAGAAGAAATCTATGCCGCTGAAACCAAGTGGAAAGTGGATTTGAACGGCAACGGCGGCTTAGGCAACGAGATGGTCTTGGTCGATGCTGGTAAAGTGAATTTGTTCATCGATGGGGTTGGCAACTACCAAATTCAACAAACCGACAAGTCATTCAAGCCCCTGACGTTTGGCGGTCAAAATTTGTCCCAGGATTTGTTGGTCAAAGGCGGCTTTGAGATCGAATCCGTCGTGCCCAAACAAGGTGGGGGTTACCAGATTTACGTGCGTGACGCAGACGGTAATGTGCTTGAGCTGGGCACAGAATCCAGTGGCGAAGTGCAGGCGCAAACATTACAGGTGTTGAACTCGACGCAAGTCGCTGCTGCCGAAGCCACCACCGGCGAAGACCTCAATGGCAAAGGCGACACCGCCGCTGCCGCCGGATGGACATCGACCCTCAAAACCGCAGCTATCCGCACAGAAGTAGAAACTCAAACCGCTAATGGCAACAAAATTACCCATGCGGGCTTGGTCAAAATTGTCAATACCGCCATTCAAGCCGCAGGTGGAACCAACAATAAGATCGGTGAAGACGTCTTCAATGACCTAAAAGCCATTGCTGCACGCGGCAAAGACCTGTTCACGCACAAAGACTTGAGCGGCAATGAGAGTGGATACCTGAGCTATGTGCTGGACAAACTGGTCAACGGTTCTAAAGCCAACAGCTTTTACACCGGTGGCGCAACACAAAAGCAAAACTTAGACAACCTGTCTGCCGACTCTACGGCCGACACGCTGCAAAAATTAGAAAACAAATGGCTCTTGGGTTTGGACATGCCCAACCCCAACACACAAGGCGATACGGCCAACCCGAATGCCACAGCGGCATCAGGTACGTACAAAGCCTTTGATGCAGAGTTGGTGGCCGGTGGTCCTGCCGCATTCGATGTCAACCAAGGCAGTGCAGGGACGTGCTATTTGCTGGCTTCGATTGCATCGATCGCCAAAGTCAGTCCTGAATCGTTCAATGGCACTTTTGTCAGCAATGGCACCGGGGCCAACGGCGCACCGACGTGGGGCGTGCGCTTTTTCGACACCAAAGGCAATGTCCACTGGGTCACGGTCAACAACCAACTGGCCGTTCGCAATCCTGATGACACGGATGCCGCTTACACCAAAGTCAAAGGGGTCGATGCACAAGGGCAACCCACCAAAGAACTGTGGGCACCTCTGATTGAAAAAGCCTACGCTCAGGCCAACGAGCTGGACATTTTTGGACGCCAGAAAGCCGAAAACGCCATGTTTGCGATTGAAGGTGGCTTGGCTGAGGCGGTGGTCAACGTTGCAGGTGGCAAAGTCACCACGTTTACCGACAGCGTGACGGTCTACAACGGCAACGACATCTTAAAAACCAGCGTTGTCCCTGAAGGCAGCACCGCACTGGCCGAGTACACCAAAGCGCTCAACAGCGGCAAAGTGGTGTTCGTGGTGTCTATGGCCAACAGCAAAGACGATGGCGGAGCGACTTTATTGACCAGTGGTCACGCTTTTATGGCTTTCGATGCGGATCCCAACAGCAGCACCAACACCACGGTGAAGGTTTATAACCCTTGGGGCGTGAGTGCCAGAACCGAAGCCACTCCTAACCCCAGCTTCATCTCCACCTTCGACAGTGATTTGGTGACTTTGGTGGGCACAGAAGGCGTGAGCTTCTGGATTGGCGTTTGATGCAGCGCACAAGCCTGACGCACGTGTGTACGTCAGGCTTGTGATATCCGTCCATATCCACTTTAAAAAAAGCCCGGCAACGGGCTTTTTTCGCGTAGTGGATTGGATTTGTCAAGGGTTCGCGTTCAGCTTCGCTTTGATCCAAGCAAACGCTTCTTGCACATCGTAGTTCCCTGCGTGACCGACCATATAGGGCAGTTTGAAGTCTGCGTCCTTGACGCTGGGGTCTTTCTTAATCGCGTAGTACAGCACGGTTTGCATCGCATAGGCGGTGTCGCGGTCGATCATGCCGTGGCGCACGTACCAGTAAGGGGCGGTATCGGCGGGGGTGTTCAAGTACGCCAGTGGGTTGATGAGTTTGAGCTGCGTCGCCAAGTTGTTGGTGTTGCTCGCTAAATAGGCCGACCAGTTCAAACCCGTGTCGTCGATGCCCGAGCCGTCCCCTTTGACGCTGTTGTTGGCCCATGCCCATTCGGTGAAGTTGGCGTAAGTGGCAGTGTCTGAGCCAAATAAGTTGGTTTCACCGCTGATGTTGGGGTTGCCTGTGACTCCAACCGCATCAAACGCCACGACGGTTTTCAGGGGTGTCAGTGTGCTGACAAACTGCAAAAACTTGGTGTAGTCGATGCTGGCGACTGTGGCGGTCGTGCCAGTGCCTGTCAGGGTCAGCCAATCGTTGGGCAGGGTTCGACTGTTGCCGCGTTGCACCACTGTGAAGTTTTCACCCAAGGCCGGAAGCGTTGTCCCCTTGGCGATTTGGCGCTCCAGTTCTTTTTTCAGATGGGCCGTGGTGGTGTCGCGCAAATTGGCGGCGGTCAGTGGTGTGCCGTCTTCGCGCGTGAGTCCTAGGCTGTTGAGATACGCTGGAAAACCTGCGGCATAGGCCGCCGACGCGGCTGGTTGCGGGCCAGACAGATAGGCCACGCCATTCAGTGCAGCCGTGTTGCTGTTGTTGCGAATGGCGTTGTATTCCCATTCGTAACCTGCATCGGCATTGCCCAAGTTGTTGATGGGGCAATAGGCCACGGCGGCAAACACATCATCCTTGATGGTGCTGCGGGCCGACGCGCCAGCCCCGCTCACACCTGCTGCCCCCACATCGGCCAAGAAGGACAAATAGTCTGCGCTGTTGCCGCTGGCGGCTGCGGCGGCGGTCAATCCACCGCCACCGCTCGTGCCGGTCAACACAATGCGCTCGGCAGAACCGGGCATGAGGCTGTCGTTGAGGCGCAAGTAGCGCACCGCAGCTTTGACATCTACCACAGGTGCGGGGGCTTTACCGCTCCAACGAGTATCTTCGGCGCGCGCACCACCTCGGCTGCGCGTGCCTATATTGGCCACCACGTAGCCTGCTTTGAGTGCTGCGCCTATGTTGTCCGTGTCGCTGGTGCTGACAAACGACTTGCCTTCGGTGATGGTCGTCGCCACCGGACTGGCCCACCAACCGCTGTTGTTGACCAGCGCGTAAATGGCGGTCTTGGTGTCGCTCACGCTGTTTTCTGGGACAGACACAATCATGCTCTGATAGGCATAGGGGTCGGGCAGTGTGATGGTGCTCGTACCCGGCAAGGCATATTGGGTGGTTGCCATCTTGATGGGCTTGGCCACATAAACGATGCGGTACTGCCGCACTTTGACGGCCACACCATCCACTGTGACATTCACCGTGGTGAATTTGGTAGCGTCAAATTTGAGTGCGGTGTCTTCGGCATCTGGCTCTTCGCTGCCACCACAGGCTGTGGCCAAACTGGCCAGTAGAGCGATCACGGCCAAAGAGCCGACCGAGCGGCGATTAAATAAACGTTGCGGGTGCTGCATAGCGTGCTCCTGAATTTAAAAAGGTGGAGAGGGCGACGGGGACGATAAAAAGACTGAAAACGATCAAAGGCGGGTGGCCCAGTCGGGCGGTGTGGGTGTTTCCCCAGCCACTGAGTACAGGGCGGTAGGCGCGTTGCGCGTTTTAAGGAAGGTGTCCAGCGTTTCACCACGCATGGCGGCATAGACATGCAAATTCGACGTACCCACCACCGCAGCGAGTTTTTCGAGCATGAAAAAGCTAGCGCCATAGCGAATCAGGGCTTGCCAATCGCGGCG
>DLPA01000057.1:0-4974 GCA_002479815.1 bacterium UBA7470
GACATGATGATCACCGGCAAGCGGCACGACTTTCGCATCGACTATGAGGTGGGCTTTGACGACAACGGCCGCATTCTGGGCGCCGACATCACCCTGGCCTCGCGCTGCGGCTACAGCATCGACTACTCAGGCCCGGTGAACGACCGCGCCTGTTTACACATCGACAACTGCTACCACATCCCCGCGTTGAAGCTGGTCAGCCACCGCTGCAAAACCAACACCCAAAGCGCCACGGCTTTCCGGGGCTTTGGCGGCCCGCAGGGCATGTTTGGCATCGAGACGGTCGTTGAGCAAATTGCCCACACCCTGGGCAAAGACCCATTGGAAGTGCGCCGCCTCAACCTGTACAAAGACCCTGCGGTGTCGGGCGACGTGGCCACCATGACCACCCAATACAACCAGCTGATTGAAGACTGGGTGGGCGACAAAGTGATCGACCAGGTGGCCGCCAGCGCCCGCTACGCCGAGCGCCGTGCGGAAGTGGCCGCCTTCAACGCCGCCAACAAGCGCCGCAAGCGTGGCCTGTCGCTGGTGCCTTTGAAGTTTGGCATCAGCTTCACCGCCACCATGCTGAACCAGGGGGGTGCGCTGCTCAACATCTACATGGATGGCTCCGTCAGCGTCAACCACGGTGGCACCGAAATGGGCCAGGGCCTGAACACCAAAATGGCGCAGGTGTGTGCCGACGGGCTGGGCATCCCGGTCAGCCGCGTGCGTGTGACCGGCACCGACACGCAAAAGGTGCCCAACGCCTCGGCCACCTCGGCCTCCAGTGGGGCCGATATCAACGGCGCGGCCATCATGAACGCCACCGCACAAATGCGCGAGCGCCTGGCACCCGTGGCTGCCCGCATGCTGGGTTGCGATGCCAGTGATGTGGAATTTGTAGCTGACTTTGCCCGCCAGAAAAGCGCGGGGGGGCAAAATGATGCCAAAAAATTGGCCTGGCCCGATTTGGCCAAACAAGCTTGGCTGGACCGCGTGGGCCTGTCTGTCACCGGCTTCTACATGACGCCCGAAATCAAGTACGACTTCGCCACCCTCAACGGCAAGGCGTTCTACTACTACTGCTACGGCGCGTCAGTCAGCGAGGTGGAAATCGACACCCGCACCGGCGAGTACTGGGTGAAGGCCGTGGACATCGTTCACGACGTGGGCCAGAGCATCAACCCGGCCATCGACAAGGGCCAGATTGAAGGGGCCTACATCCAGGGCATGGGCTGGCTCACCATGGAAGAGTGCATCTGGGACAAAAAAGGCAAGCTGCTGACCCACGGCCCTAGCACCTACAAAATTCCGGTGGCGGGCGACGTGCCCGAGCACTTCAACGTGGCGCTGTTTGAAAACCAAAACACCCGCCCCACACCGTTTCGCAGCAAAGCCACGGGCGAGCCACCGCTGATGCTGGCGCTGTCCACCTTCTTCGCGCTGCGCGACGCGGTGGGCGCCTGCGCCGGCCACAGCAAGCCGGTGCACCTGGACGCCCCGGCCACGCCCGAGCGGATTTTGATGGCCTGCGAAGCCCTGAAAACCGCGTGATGCGCCTATCGGGAGTTGTGGGGTAGGCTAAAAACAAAAAAGACCGGCAGTCCGGTCTTTTTTTTAGGCTGAGTCTGCTTACTTCAGGTGTGCGCTGAGTAATTTGGTCATTTCAAACATCGTGACTTGATCTTTACCAAACACGGCTTTGAGCTTCTTGTCGGCATTGATATTGCGTTTGTTCGCTTGATCCTGCAATTCATGCTTTTTGATGTATTCCCAAATCTTTTTGGTAACTTCAGTACGAGGCAAGGCCTTTTTGCCGACCACAGCAGCGAGTTCTGCACTGGGAGTCAAAGGCTTCATGAAGGCAGAATTGGCCTTACCTTTGGTTTCTGCGGCAGCGGGAGCGGGTGCAGCAGCCTTAGAGGTCTTTTTGGCAGGCGCAGCGGCTGCAACCACAGGCTCAGCAGCAACAGGTTCAGCCACTTTTTTGGCCACAGTTTTTTTCTTCGCAGGTTCTGCAACTACCTCTGCTTTGGGTGCTGCGGCTTTTCTGGGGGAGGCTTTTTTCTCAGTTGCCATGCTTGTCATTCCTCATCTAAGGTTGAAAGTGACCAGTGGAAAACGCTTCGGCACTGGCTGTGCGCATCCTAATTCAGAAAATGGTGGTTTCCAAGGGAAAAACACTCAGGGCAATGCTTTTTTCCTATGAAGACGCTTGTTTTTCGTACCTTAAGCAACATAGCAAATCTAATGGCGCTTGCCAGATCATCAAAACATTTTTTTTGTATGCTTGGCACTTGTTTTCTTGTTTGTTAACGCATCATGTCTAATGCTTTAGTTTTTGCCACCTGTGATTTGTGTGACGCTCATAAGTCGGATTTATCTGGACGCTTTCGGGTCTTACCGCCTGTATTTCGCAGCTTTGGCGCACATCAGCGTTTTGCTGGCCCGGTCTATACCGTCAAGTGCTATGAAGACAATACACCCGTCAAAGCTGCGGTAGAAAGTGCAGGCGAAGGGCGCGTGTTGGTCGTTGACGGTGGTGCTTCTTTGCGCCGTGCCTTACTGGGCGGTAACTTAGGTGCAGCAGCAGCGCGAAACGGCTGGGCGGGCGTGGTGGTCGATGGTTGTGTGCGCGATGTGGCTGAATTGGCTGTTTGTGAAACAGGCATACGCGGACTCGCCTCTGTGCCTTTGCCAACTGAACGTCGTGTGACAGGCTTAACGCAAATTGCTGTCCAAATCCAAGGGGTGTGGGTACATCCGGGAGACTGGCTGTATGCTGATGAGGATGGCATGGTCGTAGCCGATCGCAATTTATCAGCAAGCACCTGAGCTTAAATCGAGTCTGCTCAAGCCTCAAGCAGTTAAACCGCGATACAGCATATAAGCTGCCAGCCCATACAACAAACTGGCAAATACGCGCTTGAGTTTTTTGACAGGCATATTGTGAGCGGCCTTGACGCCCACGGGAGCCATCAACACACTCGCCGTGGCGATCACTGCCAATGCGGGCAGGAAGATGTAACCTGCCGCACCATCTGGCAGCCCACTCATGCCCCACCCCGACCAGATGTAGCCGATGGCATTTGCCAGTGCAATTGGAAAACCCAACGCGGCACTGGTAGCGACAGCATTGTGCATGGCGACATTGCACCATGTCATGAACGGTACGCTGACAAAGCCACCGCCTGCACCCACCAGGCCAGAGAGGAAACCAATCACCGTGCCGCCACCCCACATTCCTGCTGCGCCCGGTAAAGTACGTGTAGGAGCTGGTTTTTTGTCCAACAGCATTTGGGTGGCCGAAAAGCCCACAAAAAGGGCAAAAAACAAGGCCAACCATCGGCCCTTAAGCAGCGCAAATACACCCAAACTGGCCAATGCTGCTCCCAAGACGATGCCGGGAGCCAAATATCGCACGATGTCCCAGCGCACAGCACCCTTGGCATGGTGGGCACGTACACTGGAAATAGAAGTGAACACAATGGTCGCCATGGAGGTCGCAATGGCCATCTTCACCGCCAAATCTGAAGGTAGTCCACGAGCGGACAAAATATACGTGATGAACGGAACCATCAGCATACCGCCCCCTATGCCGAGCAAGCCCGCAAGGAAACCCGTTCCCAAACCCAAAACAGCCAATTCCAACATCAAAATGGGTTCGAGCAACATGGAATGAAAAGGCATAAAAGTGAAAAAACCAGCGCACACCAGAGGGCGGGTGTCTGTGGAGTGAATGGCTGGATCTTAAGGCCTGAACCGGGGTTCAGGTGGGCGAGGGCAGACAGGCTTCGGGTTCATCTGACGCGAGACGCTCACACCAGCCTGCCGATGTACCAAGCCCGGGCTCAATGAGCATTGGTTCAAGGACATGAGAGATCCAACAAACTCCACAGACGAACGCGATTGTAAGCCTGTTGACTGCGCTTTTAAACTGACATCACAAGGTCTTAAAGTAAGTGACCATCTTTACTAAGCGCGTGATCAAGTCGGCGTATCAGATCTGCACAAAGCGTATGGTGGTTGATTTCTGCTTGCGCCTCTTGAGCTTGAGATTGAACTTTTTGCTGCAGATCTTGAACTTCAACACGAAGTTGTACTAACTCATACGCCAGATTGATACCAGCCAAGACGGCGATGCGCTCATGTGAGCGAACCATGCCGGCCTCTCGGATTGTCGTCATGGCACGATCCACCAGCGCTGCCGCCTCTTTTAACGAGGCTTCCCCATTTTCAGGACAACTGACCCTGTAGTCGTGTCCCATGATGCGTATATCGACAGGTTTCATGCAGGCGTTTTCGGGGAAGAAGGATCGCTGCCAGGCACAGAGGAGGCGGTGGGCAAGCGCGCAATCAGGTCGTCGATTCGGCTTCGCGCTGCAGCGTAGCGAGAACGATATAGGTCAAGCTCAAGCTCAAGCGCACAAATGCGCTCATACTGCAATTCATTGGTGCGATGTAATTCCTCATAGCGTATCAACAGTCGTTCAACGCGGGCCGCAAGTTGGTCAAAAGAGGAAGATGTGAGTGGCATGACGCGTGGATTGTAGGGGGAAAGCCTGAGTACGCGCTGAGGGCATTTTTCTGTTGATGCAGAAAAATAACAAAAAGGCCGACTGTGCGTTCACAGTCGGCCTTTGGTGGAGAGAAAGTGATCTAGTCGTTATTGCTGCCCATACCCAACAAGGCCAACAAAGCTTGAAACACGTTGAACAAGCTCATATACAAGCCTAAAGTCGCGCTGATGTAGTTGGTTTCGCCACCATCGACAATGCGTTTGAGATCGTACAGCATGAATAAACTGAAGACTGCAATCACCAGAGTGCTGATGGCCATCATCAAAGCACTGCTCCCCAAAAATACATTGACGACAGACGCAACCAGCAAGACCACCGCGCCGACCATCAACCATTTACCCATTCCTTCTAGGCTGCGCTTAATAACGGTCGCCAAGCTGGCCATCACAAAGAATACGCCCGCCGTACC
>DLPA01000057.1:5114-8291 GCA_002479815.1 bacterium UBA7470
CCCATGAAGAAGGTAAAGCCCAACAGAAAGTAAATGCCTTTGGTAGATTCTTTGTTTTTCTCAATCAGGTACATGAAACCGAATGCGCCACCCATGAACACGATCAGACCCAAAAAGCCTGTCAATCCTTGAGTGATGCCGGTGGCAACCCCCAGCCAAGCCCCTGCCACAGTAGGCAGAAGACTTAAAGCCAGCAGCCAATACGTGTTGCGCAAGACCTTATTGCGTTGCTCAGCAGACACTTGAGTGCCATAACCGTAGGTGTAGACGTTGTCGCTCATGTGAATAATCTCCAAAATTGAGATGGGAAAACAAATCTGACAAAAATTGTACAGATTTTTCTCTTCTTGCGAAGTATGCACTCAGAGCCGTAGAAGAAGTGAAAAGTTTCGTGACTATTTCTTCGGTAAAAGCGAAGGATTTTTTTGACGGTTTTCATTAAGCTTGTAACTTTGTATACAAACCAAAGGAAACTGACATGAAAACACGCACCAGTCTGGAATTGAACGATGTCAAGGCCATTGCCGCCGCTGCCGAGGCTGAAGCGCTGCACCATCAATGGGCGGTGACGATTGCGATCGTGGACGACGGTGGTCATTTGCTGTGGCTGCAACGACTGGATGGTGCTGCACCCTTGTCCGCCCATATTGCACCTGCCAAAGCCCATACAGCCGCACTGGGTCGGCGTGAAAGCAAGGGCTATGAGGACATGATTAACGGTGGTCGCTATTCATTTTTAAGCGCACCGACGATAGATGGAATGTTGGAAGGCGGTGTTCCCATTTTCAAAGACGGGGTTTGCATCGGTGCGGTGGGTGTCAGCGGCGTGAAGTCTTCTGAAGATGCCCAAATCGCCAAAGCGGGGATCACCGCCTTGGGATTGTGAGGAAGAGAGTCAGAAAAAAAGCATGGCTGGGGTTGTGGTGGCTGTGATGCCGCCTGACCTGGCTAGGCTAAAAACGACACAGGGTCGGTGGATACCGAGCGCGCTGGTGTCGCCCCACGATGAAAGCAAATGTCTTACTTCGTCAAAATCAATTTGCCCAAGCGCGTCGCTTGCAGGCGGTAGGTGATGCCGTTGTGAACGATGGCGATGGTTTTTTGGCCTTGCATCAGTTGCTGGCTGTCCAACAGTCGCTCATCGTTAAGAGAGATAGGTCGCGCGTCCACAGTGTTGGCAGGGCTTGGGGTATGGGTGTGAAATACCGCAGAACGGGAAAGGCTGAGGGTGCTCATCGGGCTGGCTCCGTGATAAATCCAATTTTCTTGACACCCGCTTGTTGGGCGGCGGCCATCGCTTGGGCCACACGTTCGTAGCGCACCTCGCGGTCGCCACGTATGTGCAGCTCGGGTTGGGGTTGTTGTGCAGCGGCTGCCGCCAATTGGCCTTGCAGCGCGTTGTCGTCGTCTAACTTTTGCTCGTTCCAGTAATACACGCCTTGGGCGTTCACGCTCAGGCGTATGGTTTCGGGCTTGGGCTGTTCTTTTTCGTTGCTGGCGCGTGGCAGGTCGATGTGGACGGCGTGCTTCATCACAGGCACGGTGATGATGAACACAATCAGGAGCACCAACATCACATCAATCAAAGGGATCATGTTGATTTCGGCCAGCAAGTCGTTGTCGTCGCCGTCGTCAGAAAATTGACCGTGCGACATGGCTTAGGCTCCTGTGCGCGATGCGCTTGGGTTGGGGCTGGGCGCAGTGGGGCCGTTGACCACTTGCAAGTTCACCACTTGACCCGCTGCCAACGTGCCCACTCGTGAACCCGTCACGAACAAGGCGTGCAAATCATGCGCGAAGCGTTTGAGGTGATGCAGCACGCCCTTGTGACCGCGCACCAAGGCGTTGTAGCCCAGCACCGCCGGAATCGCGACCGCCAATCCCAAAGCCGTCATGATGAGGGCCTCTCCGATGGGGCCAGCTACTTTGTCGATGGTGGCTTGCCCCGCCGCACCAATGCCGAGCAGTGCGTGGTAAATGCCCCAAACTGTGCCGAACAGCCCGACAAAGGGCGCGGTGGAGCCGACCGAAGCCAAAATCGCCAAGCCGCCTTGCAAACGGGCCGTGAATTCGTCCAAACACTGGCGCAATTCGCGCGTCACCCAATCGCTCAAATCCATTTGATCGTGCAATTGCGGCTCGGGGCGTTGGCGCGACAGCGGATCGGGCGTGCGCTGCAAGTGGTGTGCGGCATCGCGGCCTGTTTCGGCCAAGGCGCGGAATGGGTTGGCAGGCTCATCGCCCAAGGTGCGCAAGCCAGCGGCAAAGTCGGTGGCGTGCCAAAAGCCCGCAATGCGTTTCATTTGCTGCCGATACGCCCGCAAATCCAAGACTTTGACCAAGATCACGATCCACGAGGCCAAGGACATGGACAGCAAAATCAGCGCCACGGCCCGCGTCACCCAGTCGCCTTGCGACCAAACGTGCATCAAACCAAATTCAGAATTCATGTTCAAGCTTTCTATGCAATCAGTATTAAAAAGTGAGCTGCTCACGCTTGTATTAAAAGCGCCAGATGCCGATTTTGTTTAAAAACTACTCCAGCACAAAGTGGATGGGCACGTTGAACCACATCGCTTTGGCTTCGCCGTTGACCTTGCCGGGCACGTATTTCCACGACAGCACCGTTTGCAAGGCGGTTTGATCGAGACGGTCGTAACCGCTGCTGCTGCGGATTTCGGCTTGCTTGGCCGTGCCATCCACATCAATCAAAACGCGCAAGATGACTTTGCCCTGTTCGCCCAGCCGTTTGCTCAAGGGTGGATACGGCGGGGGGCGGTTGTTCAAATAGTCGGCATTGCTGCTGGGCAAATCCACCTTGGGCGGTGCGGGGGGCGCGGGTGGAGCCACGGGCGCAGGAGCGACAGGCGCGGCAATGGGCGGGGGTGGGGGCTGCACCTGTGTCGTGCCCGTCACCGCGTTGGGGGTGGGTTCGGCGTTTGCCACGGCCACGGGTTGTGGCGGTGGCGGCAGGGGGGATTTGGGCTGTGGAGTTGGTGCTGTTTTCACCACGGGCTTGGAAGGGGGCGGAGGTGGCGGCGGGGGGGGCAGAATCGGCTCAGGTGGGATGATCTGCGCCAGCACTTCCACAGGGACGACCACTTCTACCGCTCGGCGCAGCAAGCCACTTTGCAGCGCGTACAAGCCACCTACGTGCAAGCCAATGACGGCCAAGAC
>DLPA01000010.1 GCA_002479815.1 bacterium UBA7470
GGAATGTCTGCCTGTTTTGCCTGTCGCCACCTCAGAGGGTCAAGCCCTGACCGCTGGCGCTGCACCAACACTGACAGCCGCAACGAGCTATCAGGCTTGCCATTGGCCCGTGAGTTCGTGATGCACCTGCACCGATGCCCCGCATTTACAAGCGCCTGACCTGCACGTCATAACCACACCAGACCCGCTTCAATGGCGGGTTTTTTGTTGGGTTTAAGCCATGCCAAAAATGCCCACAAGCCGCCCATGCTCACAGCCCCCAACAGGCCGATAGAGCCGCGTTCGTTCATGGGCGTTCATGGGTTATGCCGTCGTCAACCACAGCCAGTCACCGCTCAAACCGTCCTGACCGTGTGAAAACCATTAAGTGATACGGCCTGATGCTGCATGGTGTTGTTTTCTGGTGACAAGGGGAGACACTTTGAATTTTTTTGGCAATTTTGTTGGTATATTTTTTATTACCCTAATAAAAAATACTTATAAAACAACAACTTAACAACCCGTCATTGGCGCTCGCGCAGCACTCAGTTGTGGCTTAACTGGTGCGCCGTAACCACTTGGTCCAACGCCATGAACGAGAATGCTGCATGACTTCTATGATGCGCTGGTAGTCGTCAACCGTGTGGTGAGCGGCCTGAAGCTGAATTTCGATATTGGCGATATGCCGGTCTTTGTCGGTGACAAGCTGCTGGGAATGTGTCAGTGTCTGCTCTAAAGCGAGTCGCTTCTGCTCTAAAGCCGCTTGCTCTTGCTGCAGCACACCGAGCTTGTCTTGGACAATTTGCAGTTGCGCTTGCGTATGCTGTGCTTGCGCTTGCCACTGAGCATTCTCTTGCAACAGGGCTTGTTGGGCCAGATTGGTTTGATGCAAGGTATGACTCAAACTGCGGATTTGCCCACGCAAATCCGTCCAATGCTTCAAGATCGGCCCTAAAGCTGCGACCGCATTCACAGGATGCCAACGCATCAGCTCGTGCGCGGAGGGATGTGGCCCTTTTTGCCAGATGGAAAAGTATTCGTTGGCATTATCGTCACCGACACTTTCAGCCAACAAATGCGCTTGTATCTGCTGACGTTGCACCACGTCTTGCAACAAGGCACGAAACGTGTCGCTGTTCCAAACATGGGCATGTTCACGGCGATCGCGCACGGAGATCATGGCCCCTGCAAATACCGCAGGATCGGCAAGGGCTTCAGGGTGCACAGCTCGCAAAAACTCCTCGTAGTGGGCATCGCTGACCTCTGTCACGCCCGCCTCGTACTCGGCCCACAAATGCGCTGGCGTGGTCAAGGCTCGATCACGGTCGAAAGAAAACCGCATATCAGGCGCTGACATGACCAGCTTTCCACCGTCACGCAGTACACGAAAGCATTCAATAATGACTCGTATAGGATTGGCCACGTGCTCAATGACGTGGTTTAAGATCACAAAGTCTTGACTGGCATCGGCAAATGCGGTGAGCGCATCATGATCTAAATTGACAATGTGACTGACGTGAACCAAAGGCAGGTTTGCCAGTTCAGGAAACGATCGTCGCGCGTCGTCTTCCGACATGGCATCGCAATACGACACATGGCAGCAGGAGGGTACTTGAGCAGGGTTGTGCAAAGCACCAATCTCGATGCCGTCCCCAGCCAATAGGCTGTATGCAAGAGTTCTGTGATCCATAGCAGTCGGGGCTTGACACCCAATGTGGCGACATCAACGCCTATTGATAGAAAAGGCGCAATCGTAGCAGTCTGATTGATCGTGATGCCTCTCCTGTGTTGCCTGTAAAGACGGCCACAACCGGTGCGGTAGAGTTGATGCAGAACAAACCCCACCCGCTCTTGACGCTGATTGCTCATGCCCGTCGATGCCGTGCCAACAAACGCGGCGCGACGAGTACCAAGGCCACGATGATGAGCAGGGTCAGGGACATGGGTCTGTCGATGAACACGCGCCAACTGCCTTCGCCTATCGACAAGGCGTTGCGCAGTTGTGCCTCCGCCAACGGGCCCAAAATCAGCCCCACAATGACGGGAGCAGTCGGGAAATCGTAACGGCGCATCAAGACACCCACCAGTGCCAGCCCCAACATCAAGTACAGATCAAACGAACTTTGACGCATCCCGTACACGCCCACGGTCGCAAAAATCAAAATACCGGCATACAAAGGCGCTTTGGGAATATTGAGCAGCTTCACCCACAAGCCGACCAAGGGCAGATTGAGCACGAGCAGCATGACATTGCCGATGTAGAGCGAGGCGATCAAGGCCCAGACCAGCGTACTGGACGTTTGGAACAATTGCGGCCCGGCTTGAATGCCATAGTTTTGCAAGGCACTGAGCAAAATCGCCGCTGTGACCGACGTGGGAATGCCCAGCGTCAACAAAGGTACCAAGGTGGCTGTCACCGCCGAATTGTTGGCCGCTTCTGGCCCTGCCACGCCTTCAATCGCACCCGTCGTACCAAACTCTTGCTGATGGTCGGGTGAGGCCAGCTTTTTCTCGGTGGCATAACTCAAAAACGTAGGAATTTCAGAACCCCCCGCAGGAATACACCCGAACGGGAACCCCAAGGCTGTGCCGCGCAACCATGCGGGCCATGAGCGCCGCCACTGGGTTTTGTCCATGTGGACGCGGTTGAGGGTGTTCAGACTGGACACACTCTTGCCCTCGTAAAGCGCGTTGTACAGCGCCTCAGTGACGGCAAAGAGACCCACCGCCACCAATACCACTTCGATGCCGTCCATGAACTCCATCACGCCGCCGGTATAGCGCACTTGGCCGGAGATTTGATCCATACCCACCAGCCCCAAGGCCAGCCCAAGAAACAAAGCGGTCAGGCCACGCAGGGTGCTGTCACCCAAGACCGCGCTCACGGTGGTAAACGCCAAGAGCATCAAACAAAAATACTCGGGTGGCCCTAGTTTGACGGCGAAAGTCGCCAAGATGGGCGCAAATAGCGTGACCAAGACGGTAGCGATTGTGCCGGCAACGAAGGAGCCGATGGCAGAGGTAGCCAAAGCCGCGCCTGCACGACCGTTTTTCGCCATCTTGAAGCCCTCAAGGGCCGTCACCATCGTGCCTGTTTCGCCCGGGGTGTTGAGCAAAATCGAGGTGGTAGAGCCGCCGTACATGGCCCCGTAGTAAATGCCCGCAAAAAAGATCATTGACGCCGTAGGCTCGACTTGGCTGGTGATGGGCAGCAACATCGCCACCGTCACCGCAGGGCCTAAACCGGGCAAGACCCCAATCGCGGTGCCAAGCGCACAACCGATAAAAGCCCACATCAAATTCACGGGGGTCGCTGCCGTGGCAAAGCCGCCTAAGAGCTGATTCCAAATGTCCCACATACACGTCTCCTGCGGCGCTTAGAGCCAGCCTGTACCAGTCAAGGCTGGCAAATTCACCGCGAGGACTTTGGTGAACAACCAAAAAACGGGAGCAGCAATCCCAAGGCCTGTCAGCAAATCAATCATCGCACGTCTTAAGCCCCAAGCAGTTTTGCCTTCGGCCCAACGCAACCCCCGCACAGCCAACATGTAGCACAAGCCGCAGCTGATGATGAAGCCCAAACGCTCGATGAGCGACGCATTGGCGACCACACCCGCCACGACCCACGCCAACGCGGGCCAGTCGCCAGACGCCGCCCCCGACGGCTCAGGCAAATGCGTGAATCCGCCGGTACGGGCTTGCCACACCAAGGTCAGACCGCAGGCGGCCAGTGCCATTGCCACCAACCACGGTAAGAAGTTAGGGCCCACACCGGCATAGCCTGCGTCGGCAGGAATTTGACTCGCGCCCCACATCATCACCAAAGCCACCCACAAGACAGCCACGCCAATGGCTGTTTCTACGGCGACAGAAATGGCAGTGCTTGCAGATGCAGATGGGGCAGGGGAAGCGACCTCGTCAGACATGATGGAATTCCAAACTCACACCATGCCCGCACGCACCATCGTCGCGCGCAAAGCTGCAAAGTCGTTGTCCACAAAGTCGGCGAACTCTTTCCCTGTCAACAGGGCAGATGTCCAGCCGTTTTTGCTCAATGCGTCTTGCCACGATTTGGTTTTGCTGGCTTTGACGACCATATCGGCCAACGCGGCTTGCTGCGCAGGGGTGATGCCTGCAGCGGCGTACACCCCGCGCCAGTTGCCAATTTCCACGTCAATGCCTTGTTCTTTCAGCGTCGGCACGTTGATCCCCGCCAAGCGTTTGCCCGAAGTGACGGCAATGGCCTTCATCTTGCCAGATTCGATATAGCTCTGGAACTCGGAGTAGCCGCTGCCACCGATAGTGACGTTGCCGCCCAAAATGGCCGCCGTAGCCTCGCCACCCCCACGGAAAGGCACATAGTTGATCTTCGAAGCCGGTACGCCAACGGCCTGCGCAATCATCGCTGCGGCAATGTGCTCGGTCGCTCCGCGTGAGCCACCCCCCCATTTGATGCTGCCGGGGTCTTTTTTGAGTTGCTCGACCACATCCTTCATGGTTTTGTAGGGAGAGTTCTCAGGCAAGACAAACACGTTGTATTCGGTGGTCAGTCGCGCAATCGGCGTGACCTGTGTGACAGACACAGGGGGCTTGCCCGTGATGATGCCACCCAGCATCACCGCCCCCATCACCATCAGCGCATTGGGGTCGCCTTTGCTGGCGTTGTAAAACTGAGCCAGCCCGATGGCGCCCGCTGCCCCGCCTTTGTTTTCAAAAGTCACGGCCGATGCGACACCGGCTTCGCGCAGTGCATTGCCCAGCGCGCGGCCTGTGGTATCCCACCCGCCACCTGGGTTGGCAGGAATCATCATCTTCAAATTCGCCGCAGCCCATGCCGACTGCATCGGTAAGCTGCCAGCAGCAGCCAAAGCGGCCAACGACTTCAAAAAAGTATCACGACGCATACATTTGTCTCCAGATGAACAACACACAATTCAAGCAAGGCGCTAGAAAGCTTGATCCTCGGTTTTTTGGCTGTCAATTGGCTGTCCTCGGCCTCATGGTTTTCCCTCAAGCGTGGCGCACGATAATGCAGCGTGATGAAACTTTTGCTGATTGAAGACAACCTGACGCTGCAAACCAGCTTGGTACGCACCCTGACGCGCCGAGGCTTTGAGGTCGTCACCTGCGCCGATGGGTCAGCGGCCTGGAACGTATGGCAGCGCACCACGCCAGATGTGGTGCTGCTGGACTTGAGCCTGCCCGGGCAAGACGGTTTGCTGGTGTTGACGGCCGCACGCCAAGCCGGATGGCGCACCCCAGTGATGATTGTGACCGCCAGAGGCACGGTCGGCGACCGCATTCTGGGGCTGAACACAGGAGCAGACGATTACTTGCCCAAACCGTTTGATCTGGATGAACTCGAAGCCCGCATTCAGGCCCTGCTGCGCCGTCAGTTCGCAGAGCGCCAACCGGCGCCCCCTGCTGCAAGCGCGGTGCAGCTTGCTGATGCACCAGATTTCTCACATGGCCTTTCTGCGGCTTGGCATGGGTGGCAAATCGATAAGGCCGAAGGCGCGGTCTATTTTCAGGGACAAGCGTGGGAATTACCGCCGCGTGAATTGACGCTGTTACGCGCCTTGTTGAGCAAACCCGGTCACGCCATTGCCAAAGAACGCCTGTTTGAATGCGTTTTTCCGGGGGAGTTGGACGTGCAGCCCGAAGCCATCGAAGTGGTGGCCTATCGTCTGCGCAAGAAACTCAGCAGCACGGGCATCCAACTGGTCACCTTGCGCGGCTTGGGGTATTTGCTCAAAGCCTTCCCTGGACAGACATGATGCGGTCGCTGGATCGCTTGCGTCATGCGCTCGCTCGGTGGCGGATGCGCAGCAGCAGCTCTTTGCGGGCGCAGCTGCTGTGGGGCATTTTGCTGCCTGTGTTCTTGGTATTGCTGGTCAATGCCGCTGTCTTGTATCACCAGGCCTTGGCCGCCGCCAATACAGCCTATGACCGCACGCTGCTGGCTTCCGCCAAGGCCATCGGGGAGCAATTGCAAGTCATTGCCGACGGCGATCAGGCACGTTTGCACGCCGCCTTGCTGTACTCCTCACTAGAGGCCTTTGAAGCGGATAACCGGAGTCGCCTTTTTTATCGCGTCAGCGGGTTTGATGGGGAGATGGTGTCGGGTTTTCCTGATTTTCCGCCGTGGCGTGGTCAATTGCCCACCGAAAGCACCTATGCTGCCTTGGTCGATTTTTACGACGACCACTATCAGGGTGCGCCTGTACGTGTTGCGGTGCTGTTGCAACCTGTCGCCAGTGCCACAGGCATGGGCATGGCAACCGTACAAGTCGCAGAGACTTTGGAGCTGCGTGAGCGCTTGGCACGTCAACTGCTGGTGGACACGATTTGGCGGCAATTGGCTTTGCTGGGTGTGATGGCCGGCTTGGTGATTGGGGTGGTGCAAAGGGCCACCCGACCCGTGCGTGCATTGGGGGTGGCATTGGCCGTGCGCAGCGAAAGCGATTTATCCCCCTTGCCCACCGCCCAAGCACCGCAAGAATTGCTCGCCCTGTTAGAAGCTACCAATCAACACATGGCCCGTCTGAGCCATTTATTGGCGCACCAAAAACGTTTTGTGCGCGACACCTCGCATCAACTGCGCACCCCCTTGGCTGTCTTAAAAACCCAAGTGCAATCGGCACGCCGTGGCGATGTACCACCCTTGCAAGCCTTGGCAGAAATTGAACACACGGTCGACGATGCAACGATCTTGGCCAACCAAATGCTGGCCCTGGCAAAAGCGGAACAACTCCAAACGCAAGGCGCACACACAGAAGTACCCATCACGGATTGGACCGATGTCGTGCGCCATGTGGCGCTGGACATTGCCCCTTTGATTGCCGATCGGCACTTGGATTTTGAACTGCATCTGCCTGAGCACGCCGTCCACGTTCATGCGCATGAATGGGCGTTGCGTGAGTTGGCGCGTAATCTATTGCACAACGCTTTGCGTCACAGCCCCATCGGGGCGGCCTTGCGTGTGCACTTGTCGTGCAAGCACACAGGCGAACAGCCCAGTGCGGTGCTGACCGTAAGCGATCACGGCATGGGCATTCCCGAACACTTGCGCCCCCACTTATTTCAACCGTTTGCCAAAGGCAACCCTGATGATGGACAAGGCTCAGGCTTAGGGCTGGCGATTTGTCACGGCATTGTGTTGGCTTTAGGGGGTGGGCTGACCTTAGAAAACCGTGCGCCGCTGGGCTGCGTTCAAGGCCTAGATGCCATCGCCGAACTGCCCTTGGTGTGCTCAAACGCCTCATAAGTCGCCACCACAGACCAAAAATAATAGCAAAAAAGATGAGCTGCTCACGCAGCTGATATGCTACTTTTGGCTGTTTTGACGCTAAAAATCAGGCTTAAAAACCCAAAAAATCACCTCTAAACCCGTTTTACGATCCCCAAAACGGGCTTTTTGCGGTTTGGGAAGACATTTTTTAGACAAAATCGCTTGTTTTAAACCCTCAATTCAGCCAAATTGTCCGTATTGATTGCGTAAGCAGCTCACTTTTTTCACTATGCTTTTTAAACCTTCCCCCG
>DLPA01000172.1 GCA_002479815.1 bacterium UBA7470
TTCCAGAAGCAGGTCGTGGCAGCGGATGTGATGGTAATGCCCCGCTCTTGCTCTTGTTCCATCCAGTCCATGGTGGCTGCACCGTCGTGAACTTCACCGATTTTGTGGTTCACGCCGGTGTAAAACAGAATACGTTCTGTGGTGGTGGTTTTGCCCGCGTCAATGTGGGCCGAAATACCGATATTGCGATAGCGTTCAAGTGGCGTGGTACGTGCCATGAAAAATTCTCCGATGATGATGAACTAAAGCCCGCTACCCCAGATAGGAGTTGCGGGCCTGCTTCTGATGAGCTTAACGAGTAAGAGTGAAACTCGTGTGAATATCAGATCAGAAGCGGAAGTGGCTGAATGCTTTGTTGGCTTCGGCCATGCGGTGAACTTCGTCACGCTTTTTCATCGCACCGCCACGACCTTCATTGGCCTCGATCAGCTCATTAGCCAAACGCAGCGCCATGGATTTTTCACCACGTTTGCGGGCTGCTTCTTTGATCCAGCGCATAGAAAGCGCCAAACGGCGCACGGGACGAACTTCCACAGGCACTTGATAGTTTGCACCACCAACGCGGCGGGACTTCACTTCTACCAAAGGCTTGACGTTGTTGATGGCCGCGCCAAACAACTCCAAGGGGTCTTTGCCTGTTTTTTTCTCGATTTGTTCCAAAGCGCCATAAATGATGCGCTCTGCAACCGCTTTTTTGCCGCCTTCCATGATGACGTTCATGAATTTGGACAGCTCAACATTGCCAAACTTTGGATCCGGCAGGATTTCACGTTTAGGGACTTCGCGACGACGTGGCATTTTTTACCTCTGTTGCTTCAGTTGGCATCCGTTGTGTACCGGACACCGCAAGAGCCTATGAATTGGCGAGACTCTCACTTACTCGACCCCACTGCATATCAATTAAAGCAATGTACTGGGTCACTTCGTTTGCACAGGTGTGCCACCCATATGCAAACACCGAATGGTGAACTCACGGTGAACCCGAACAGGCCACCGACCGCAAACCCAATTACTTGGCTTTCGGACGTTTTGCACCGTACTTAGAACGCGCTTGCTTGCGATCTTTCACGCCTTGCAAGTCCAGCGAACCGCGCACAATGTGGTAACGCACACCGGGCAAGTCTTTCACACGACCGCCGCGCACGAGCACGACCGAGTGTTCTTGCAAGTTGTGGCCTTCACCGCCAATGTAAGAAATCACTTCAAAGCCGTTGGTCAAACGAACTTTGGCGACTTTACGCAGCGCAGAGTTAGGCTTCTTAGGCGTTGTGGTGTACACACGGGTGCACACGCCACGACGCTGGGGGCAGTTTTCCATGGCCGGGCTTTTGGATTTGGTCTTTTCGACCTCCCGTCCATGGCGTATCAGTTGGTTAATGGTTGGCATTGAAACGTCCCTAAACGTCTAAAACAAAAAACTTTCCAGCAAAAATGCGAAAAGCCCTCAAATATAGCATGAACACGCGGGATGTGGCCAAGACTTAAGCCGTTTTACTTCACCCACAAGCGAATGGCATCCCATGCACGCCCCAAAATGCCGGCCTCTTCCACCGTCTCTAGCACCTTCAGCGGCACCTCGACGACCACAGAACCATCGGGCTGCATCACTTTGAGTGTGCCCACGGTTTGCCCTTCTTGCAGCGGAGCCATCAAAGGATCGGGGCGCACCACCTCGGTTTTGAGCTGCTTGCTGCTGCCTGTCGGTACCGAGACGATCACGCCCTCAGGCAGGCCGAGTTTGGCTTGCGACTTGCGCCCCTTCCACACCACAGGCGTGACGATGGCCTGGCCTGCTTGCGCCAAACGCACCGGCTCGTAAGCGGTATAGCCCCAATTAAGCAATTTTTGACTCTCAGTCGCCCGCACGTTTTCACTGCTGGCCCCCAACACCACGCTCAACAAGCGGCGTTGTCCGGCGGGGCCTTCCCCCAAATCAGCGACGGTACGGCGAGCCGTCGCCACCAAGCAATACCCGGCCGCGTTGGTGTGCCCTGTTTTCAAGCCATCGACACTGGGGTCGCGGAACAACAACAGATTCCGATTGGTGTCGTTGGACGCTGGCGTACCTGCGTAGCGATAGCGTTGAATGGCGTAATAGCCGACGCGATCAGGGAAATCTTTGACCAAGCGCGTCGCCAAAGTCGCCAAGTCGCGTGCGGTGGTGATGTGACCGGGGGCGGTCAGTCCTTCAGGATTTTTGAACTGGGTTTGGTTCATCCCCAAAGCTTTGGCTTGCTGATTCATCAGCTCCACAAAGCGTTCGACCGTCCCGCCCACGCCTTCGGCCAAGGCCACCGTCGCATCATTGCCCGACTGCACAATCATGCCCTTGAGCAAGTCTTCCACTGGGACTTGCATTTTGGGATCAATGAACATACGCGAGCCGGGCATTTTCCATGCACGTTCGCTCACGGCCAATTTTTGATTCAAATCCAGCTTTTTGGCTTTGAGCGCGTCAAACACCAAATAGGCCGTCATCAACTTGGTTAAAGAAGCCGGCTCCACAGGCATATCCGCATCTTTGGTAGCCAAGACCTGATGGGCCGTCACGTCGTACAGCAAGTAGGCTTTGGCCGCAATTTCTGGCGGTTGTAGGCTTTGTGCCAACGCAGACACACAAGAGGTACACGCCAACACAGCGGCCCAAGCCCAACGAGAAGGCATCCATTGATTCAACATCGACAACAATCAATCTACGAATAAAAACATCAAGCAATATGCCGAACAAGCAAAGACTTGAGCAACGGCAATTGCCCATGAAAAAAATGTTCCCCACCGGGGACGACGGTCACTGGCAAACGTTGCGGTCTGGCCCAATCCATCACCGCCGCCAGCGGCACGGTGTCGTCGGCCTCGCCGTGGATGACCAAGGTTTGCAAGTGAAGTTCCTGAGGAATGGGGGCGACCGTGAAACGGCTGGCCGCTGTTCCCACCAACACCACACGCGCGATGGCACGTTGGGCGTGCAACTGCGCCACCGCATGGCTGGTGACAAAGCCGCCAAACGAAAAGCCCGCCAAACACAAAGGCCCTTGCGGGGCTTGGGCAGCGACCACCGCCAGCAAGTCATCCAACTCGCCTTGCCCTTGATCGTGAACGCCTGTGCTTTGTCCCACGCCTCTGAAATTAAAGCGCACACAGCGCCACCCCTGCTGCACAAACGCCCGCGCCAGCGTCTGCACCACCTTGTTGTGCAAGCTTCCCCCAAACAAAGGGTGAGGATGCGCCACCACTGCCACCCCACGCGGGTCAGAAGCGGGCTGGTCTATGGCGACTTCGAGGGTTCCTGCGGGGCCGGACTGAAGCAACATTTGAGTTTGAGCGTTCATGCGCCCGTAATGTAACGAACACAGCCCCCCATTTCCTAGGCTTTAGATCGTTTCTGTTATAAAAAAAGATAGTGAAAAAAGTGAGCTGCTTACGCAATTTTTACAAAGCTTACAGCCTATATCGCTTTATAAAAAAGACCAGAAATCATCGAAATCAGATTTTTAGAAGGCTTTTTTGCAGTTGCTGAACCACATGGGCGCTGCTGAAGCTCTATTTTCATCATTTTTCACCTATTTTTTAACTATTATTTAGGCTGTATTGCTTTATTTTATTGCGTAAGCAGCTCATCTTTTTTGCTATTAATTTTACCACCCTCAAACGAGAACGGAATACGTCTGCGGGCAAAGCAGTTCAACCAAGCCACTCAGGTCAAACCCAAGAAGTAGTCGAGGATGTGGAAGTGGTCGTCATGGAATTGCGCTTCCATCTCCACCAGTTCAGAGACAGGAACCCAGCGTGCCGCCATCGCATCGTCGGCGGCTTGGATGTCGGGCAGACGGCGTGCGCCCAGATCGAAGTAGTGGGCGTGGGTGAGCACGCGCCCGCGTTGGCTGCGGTCGGGGTGGTCAAACAAATGCGCGGCGCGTAAGGCATGAGCCATGTCTTGTGGCAAGAGGCGCAGGCTGGTTTCTTCTTCCAATTCGCGCAAGGTCGATTGGTAGGTCGTTTCGCGGGTGTCGATGAAACCACCCGGAATGGCCCACAAGCCTTTGCCCGGCGAGCGTCCCCGCTGTATCAACAGCACATGGTCGGCGCAACGCACCACGGCATCGACCGTGACGAACACGGGGGGATAGGGGGCGCTGGCCCACTTGGCTTTTTCTTCCGCCAGTTGTCGCCACTCGTAGGCAATGTCTGCATAGGCGGGAAGCTGCGCCCATGCGCGTAAAAACTGGGTGGTGCTGGGTGGGACGTGTTCAATCAAGGCCGCGAGGGTGGCTTCTAGCGCGTCTGTCGGGCTGGAGAAGTAGTTGCGGCGCAAGTCGCTGGCGTGCAACTCGCCATGTTGCCGCGCCAGAGCACACAGCGTCCATGTGGGAAAGTCGTTCAGATAGGCGCTGGTGGCATCTTTGTGGTGGCCGACGAGGGCAATGCGGGCACTGCGGATGGGCGCTTCTGATTGCTGTACCCATTCCGCTTCCACCAGCGCGTGTACGGCTTGCACCCAGCGTTGACCGTGGTAGAAGTCGCGCACGGGGACGAAGCGCACCCGCTCACGGTCGGCTTCGGGCAAGGCCAAGCGGATCATCTCGGCCCGCTCGCGCCATGTCAATGGATTGCGCGGGCTGCGGGCTTGGTGCGCCGAGCCGAGCACGACCACACAGCGCGGGGCCACGCTCAAGGCCAAGCGCACCAGCGCCAGTTGTCCGTTGTGAAAAATCTGGAAGCGGCCTATGCACACAGCCAAATCAAAGCGGGAGTCGGTCATACATCTTCTTTCTTAGGCCACGATGCGCTTGGCGCGTAAGTCGGCAATTTGTGCCTCACTCAGGCCCATGCCGCGCAACACGGCATCGGTGTCTTGGCCTAAGTCGGGGGCTGCGCGGTGCTGACCGCCGGGCGTGCGCGACAGCTTGGGCACGATGCCCGGCACGAGCAGGGCAGTGCCATCGGCTTGGGGCAGACCTTGCAGCATCCCGCGTGCATCGTAATGCGGATCGGCGGCGATGTCGGCCACGGTGTAAATTTTTCCGGCGGGCACTTGCGCTTGGGCCAAGGCCGCCAGCACCGCGTCCACGCGGTGGCACTGTGCCCA
>DLPA01000071.1:0-2967 GCA_002479815.1 bacterium UBA7470
CTTCAAGTGAACTGTTTGAACCCCGTGTTTGGCGATATTGGTCGAGGCTTTCGCTGGATCACATTCATAGTGCATGACTCATTTTATATATATTTGATATGTATATCATCCGTTTCCTCTATCGAGTTCGTCATCTTTCATGTCGATGGGGGATGCTGTCCTTGGCCTGCCTGCTCTCGGGCTGCGCCAGTTCCTATGTGACGGGGCAGCCCGCGCGTGACGGCTGGGCCTATTACTGGCAGGCCTTGAGTGGGCATTGGGGCGTGATGCGGGCAGCGCAGCCGGTGGTGGCCTATGTGGACGACGAGCGCACGCCCGCTGCCTTGCGCGACAAGCTGCGCCTGACGCAAGCCATGCGCCGCTTTGCTTCTGAAGAGATGCGGCTGCCCGACAACGCCAGCTACACGCGCTACGCCGACTTGCAACGCCGTGCCGTGGTGTGGAATGTGGTGGCTGCGCCGGAGTTGTCGCTGACCCTCAAGACTTGGTGCGTGCCCGTGTTGGGCTGTGTGGGCTACCGAGGCTATTTTGCCCACGCAGAAGCCCAAGCCCTCGCAGCGCAGTTGCGGCAAGACGATCCGGGTTTGGAGGTAGCCGTCTATCCCGTGCCCGCCTACTCCACCTTGGGCTGGACGAATGTGCTCGGCGGTGACCCGTTGCTCAACACCATGATCGCCTATCCCGAACTGGACTTGCTGCGCTTGATCTGTCACGAGCTGGCCCACCAACTCATCTACGTGCCCGACGATACGGCCTTCAACGAAGCCTTTGCCACCGCCGTCGAGCACATCGCCGCCCCACGCTGGCTGGCCCGCTATGGTGCTGACCAAGCCGAGCGCGAGAGCGCGCAGATGCAAATGCAGGACGCACGGCGACAAGACTTTCGCCAACTGACCGCCGCCACGCGCCAGCGCCTGTTGCAAATTTATCAATCCAAACCTGTTCAAGTGCAAGACTTGAAGGCGATGGATGCTTCTGATTTTGCATCTCAGCCACGCCAACAAAAGCAAGCGGTCATGGCGGAATTTCGGGCGCAATATGCGCTGCTCAAGGCGCAATGGGGCGGTTACAGCGGCTATGACACATGGGTGGCCGAGGCCAACAATGCCACGCTGGCGCTGCAAGGCAGCTACCACGATGCCGTGCCCGCTTTTCTGGCGCTGTACGCACGCGAGAATGCGGATCTTGCCCGCTTCTATGCCGCCGTGCGCCGGTGGGCAGAGATGCCCAAAACCCAGCGGCATGCCGAGATGCAGCGTTTGCTTTCGCCAAGCTATCAAAAACAGTAGTAAAAAAAGTGAGCTGCTCACGCAATTAATACGATGCATATGGCATATTTCACCTTAAAAAACACGCCGTTTTATTGAAAAAATACCCCTCCAGATATGAAAAAACCCCGTTTGCGGGCGGCAAGAACGGGGTTGGGGCTGATTTTTTAGGGTTTTTGGCCTATTTTTAGGCGCTAAATTGGCCAAAACACCCGTATTACTTGCGTAAGCAGCTCATCTTTTTTGCTATAGATGTTGAAGGCTTACCCCGCATTCAACTGCTGTTCCAAGTCGTGCAGCACTTGGTAGCAGGGCAGGACGCTGGCGACGCTGGCGTTGGGTTGGCGGCCTTCGCGGATGGCGGCGAAGAATTCGCGGTCCTGGAGTTCGATGCCGTTCATGGAGACATCGACTTGGCTCACGTCGATTTTCTCGTCTTTGCCATTGAACAAGTCATCGTAGCGGGCGATGTAGGTCGCGCTATCGCCAATGTAGCGGAAGAACGTCCCCAGTGGGCCGTCGTTGTTGAAACTTAATGAGAGCGTGCAGATCGCGCCATTGGCGGCTTGGAGCTGGATGCTCATGTCCATCGCAATGCCCAGTGCGGGGTGGATGGGACCCTGAAGGGCGTTGGCTTTGACGATGGGGCTGCCACACTGGTAGGCGAACAAATCGACGGTGTGCGCGGCGTGGTGCCACAGCAGATGATCCGTCCAACTGCGGGGCTGACCCAGCGCGTTCATGTTGGTGCGGCGGAAAAAATAGGTTTGCACGTCCATTTGCTGGATGTGGAACGTGCCCGCTTGGATTTTTTGGTGGACGTATTGGTGGCTGGGGTTGAAGCGGCGGGTGTGGCCGCACATGGCGACCAAGCCGCTTTGTTCGGCCACGCGCACCACGTCTTCCCCTTCAGCCAGCACGTCGCACAGCGGAATTTCCACCTGAACGTGTTTGCCCGCTTTCAAGCAGGCCAAGCTCTGGCTGGCGTGCATTTGGGTGGGGGTGCAGAGGATGACGGCATCGACTTCGGGCAGAGCCAAGCTGTCGGCCAAGTCGGTGGTGACGTGGGCAATGCCGTATTTGGCGGCGACTTCTTTGGTTTTATCCAAGTCGCGGCTGATGAGGCTGACGACTTCCACGCCGTCTATGTTTTTGATGCCGTCCAGATGTTTGATGCCGAACGCGCCCGCCCCCGCAAGGGCAACTTTGATGGTCATTTGGGTCAATCCTTGTATGTAGATGAAAAAAACAGAAAAAAGAAGGCCATCAAACCGCCAATGGTTCAATTTCTCGTGCAATGGTGGCGGCTTTGGCAATTTCAGCAACGCGCAAGTCGTACATGGTTTGCAAATTGAGCCAACTTTGTGCATCGCTGCCAAAAAGATAGGCCAAACGCAAAGCGGTATCGGCGGTGATGCCACGGCGTTCCAGCACAATATCGTTGATGCGACTGGCGGGAACACATAGGCGTTTGGCTAAGGCATTGACACTCATGCCCAGTGGGATGAGGTAGTCTTCTCGCAAGACTTCACCCGGGTGAACGGGTCTCATGCTGTTTTTGATGCTCATATCACACGCTCCTGCTGTCAGTGGTAGTCCACAATTTCAACGTCCACCGCACCTTGGGGTGTCCATACAAAACACAAACGCCATTGTTCATTGATGCGGATGCTGTGTTGCCCTTGCCTATCCCCATGCA
>DLPA01000071.1:3108-4368 GCA_002479815.1 bacterium UBA7470
GGCGCAAACCGTTTGCTTTTTCCAGTGGTAAACAAAATTTCGGTGTCGGCACATTTGAAATTGACGATACTCATGTGTCAATTTTATGCCGATAAACGGTAAACGGTAAGAATCCATACTGAGCAACAGCCTACTTTTATACATGCTCCAAAATGGCATGGCCGACAGCGGTGTTGCTGGCGGGTACATGATAAAAACGGTGTTTGACGCTTATTTTTCTAGCGGGATCAGCTATATCAGCCATAGCGCCACGGGCGATGAGCCACATCACCAGCTCGATGCCTTCGCTGCCCGCTTCGCGCACGTAGTCCATGTGGGGGGTGTCGGCGGCGGCTTCGGGGTGGGCGATGAGTTGATCCAGCCATGCGTTGTCCCATTCGCGGTTGATGAGGCCCGCGCGTGCGCCTTGCAGTTGGTGGCTCATGCCGCCTGTGCCCCAAATGTGGACGTTCAAATTCTCGTCGTAGCTCTCCACGGCTTTGCGTATGGCTTGGCCGAGGTTGAAGCAGCGGCGACCACTGGGCACGGGGTATTGCACCACGTTGACGGCGAAGGGGATGACGGGGCAGGGCCATGCGTCTTTCACCGGATCGAGTTCGCCACACATCAGCGACAGCGGGACGGTGAGGCCGTGATCGACGTCCATTTTGTTGACGATGGTCAGGTCGAAGTCTTGCTGAATCACGCTTTGCGCGATGTGGCTCGCCAGTTCAGGGTGGCCGATGACTTTGGGCACGGGGCGCGGCCCCCAGCCTTCATCGGCAGGCGTGAATTCTGCTGCCGTGCCGATGGCAAACGTGGGAATCAAGTCCAAGCTGAACGCGGTGGCGTGGTCGTTGTAGACCAAGAAAATCACGTCAGGCTTGTTGTCTTTCATCCATTGCTTAGAAAACTCGTAGCCTGCAAACAAGGGCTGCCAATAGGCTTCGTGGGTTTTGCCCAAATCCATCGCCGCACCAATGGCGGGGACGTGTGAGGTGAACACCGAGGCGGTGATGCGTGCCATGTTCAAATTCCTGCTGATTTGTGGGGTGCTTGTGCAGTGCTGCCTGCTGCACCTTGGGGCTGACGATGCGCTTGGGCATCGCCGTTTTCACCGATCACGCGGTTGCCATCAATGCGGCGACCACCGGCCAACATCATGGCGCGGTATTCCTCTTCGGTCATACCGGTCATGCTGCCTGCCATTTGCTGAAAGCTCTTGCCATCGGTGGCCCCGATTTTGGCGAGAAAGTAGATGTTGCCGCCGGTGCGCATGCA
>DLPA01000003.1 GCA_002479815.1 bacterium UBA7470
ATCCTTGAGGACGATGCCAACGCCGGAGTTGAGGAAGGACAGTTCGCGCAGTCGCTTGGCCAGGATGTCCCAGCTGAAGTGAATGTTCTTGAAGGTGTCGTCCGACGGCTTGAAGTGGATCTGCGTGCCGGTACCCTCGCTATCGCCAACCGGACCGAGCGGGGCCTGCGGTACACCATGGACGTAGGTCTGTTCCCAGATCTTGCCGCTGCGGCGGATGGTCAGGATCAGCTCTTTGGAGAGCGCGTTGACCACCGATACGCCCACGCCGTGGAGGCCACCGGAGACCTTGTAGCTGTTGTCGTCGAACTTACCGCCGGCGTGCAGGACGGTCATGATGACCTCTGCTGCCGAGACACCTTCTTCCTTGTGCATGTCCACCGGGATACCGCGACCGTTGTCGCGGACGGTGATGGACTCGTCGGTATGAATGGTGATGCTGATTTCGGAGCAGTGCCCGGCCAGCGCTTCGTCGATGGAGTTGTCCACCACTTCGAACACCATGTGGTGCAGGCCGGTGCCATCGTCGGTATCACCGATGTACATGCCCGGGCGTTTGCGTACCGCCTCCAGTCCTTCCAAAATCTGAATCGCCCCTTCTCCATAGCCTTCACTGGCCCCGGGTTGATGGGCATCGATGGCGGGTGGGCGGGCGGAATCGTCTGGTTCAGTCGCGGTTTGAGGAGAGTCGCTCATAAGGTCAATCTGTTCAAAAAGTGGAGGCGCGGCTCAAGGGATGACGCATCGGTACAAGGCAAGAGATGCAGATCAAATCCGCATGGGCATGACGACGTATTTGAAGTTCGCATCCTCAGGGTTGGTGATGAGGGCGGAGCTGTTGCCGTCGGTCAGCTCTAGTTTCACCATGTCTTGACTCATATTGCTTAAGACATCAATGAGATAGGTGACGTTAAAGCCAATGTCGATGCTGTCGCCGCTGTAGTCGATGTCCAACTCATCGACCGCTTCTTCTTGTTCGGCATTGTGGCTCGCCAAGCGCAGCAAGCCCGGGGCCAAGCTCACGCGCACCCCTTTGAACTTATCGCTGGTCATGATGGCGGTGCGCTGCAACGTGGCTTGCAGGGGCGCACGTCCCAAGGTGACGCTGTTTTTGTGATTCTTAGGAATCACACGGTTGTAGTCTGGGAATTTGCCTTCCACCAACTTAGAGACAAAGGTCATGGCCTCAATCACAAAGCGTGCCTGATTGTTGGCAAACTGAATATGAATGTCGCCATCTTTATCAGAGAGCAGTCGTTGCAACTCCAGCACGGTTTTGCGAGGCAGGATGACCTCTTGCTTGGGCACTTCCACATCCAAGCTGGCGCTGGCAAAGGCCAAACGATGTCCATCGGTGGCGACCAAGCTGAGTTTTTGGCCCTCTGCCACAAACAGCATCCCATTGAGGTAGTAGCGTATGTCTTGCACCGCCATGGCGAAGGCCACTTGGCTCATGAGTCCCTTCAAAATCCGTTGTGGAATGGTAAAGCTGGGGCCAAACTGCGACGACTCTTGCACCAAAGGGAAGTCTTCGGCGGGCATGCTTTGCAAAGTGAAGCGGCTTTTGCCGCCTTTGAGCACCAGTTTGCCATCGCTGTGCTCTAGGCTGACGGTTTGATCCGACGGCATGGTACGGAGAATTTCGATCAGCTTGCGTGCGCCGACGGTGATCCCCATCGGTGCATCGTCACCGCCCAAATCGGTTTTGGTTTGAATTTGAATTTCCAAGTCGCTGGTGGTGAGTTGCACGCCACCATCCAACTTTTGAATCAACACATTGGACAAAATCGGCATGGTGGAGCGCCGCTCCACGATACCGGCCACCGATTGCAGGGCCGTGAGGATTTTGTCTTGGCTGGATTTAAAAACGATCATATTGAACCTCAAATCGGGGGAAATGACGGGGAGATGAGTAAAGGGAAAAGTTGACGAATCGACAAACGTCGATGCTGCAATGGAGGTCGCTGCGAATCACCCTTTGAGCGTTTGCTCTAACACGTGCAATTGTTGGTTCAAATCCGACAACTGAGCGCGTTCGGCGGTGATTTTGCGCACTGCGTGCAGCACGGTGGTGTGGTCGCGGCCTCCAAACAACTCGCCAATTTCAGGCAGACTTTTCTGAGTCAACTCTTTTGCCAAATACATGGCAATTTGGCGAGGACGGGCAATGTTAGCGGGGCGCTTTTTGCTGTACATATCAGCGACCTTGATCTTGTAGTAATCGGCCACCGTTTTTTGTATGTTCTCGACCGATATTTGACGGTTTTGGATCGACAGCAAATCTTTCAAGGCATCACGAGCCAGTTGAATCGAAATCTCTTTCTGATTGAACCTAGAAAACGCCAGCACCTTGCGCAAAGCACCTTCAAGCTCACGCACGTTAGAGCGCACGTTTTTGGCGACAAAAAATGCGACTTCCTCAGGCAACTCTGTCGCTTCCGCTTCTGCTTTACTGAGCAAAATAGCCACGCGCATTTCCAGCTCAGGTGGCTCAATCGCCACGGTCAAGCCCGAATCAAAGCGCGACACCAGCCGTTCGTGAATATCGGCGAGTCCTTTGGGATAGGTGTCGCTGGTCATCACGATGTGGCTTTTTTTCGCCAGCAAAGCTTCAAAAGCGTTAAAAAATTCTTCTTGTGTGCGGTCTTTATTGGCAAAAAACTGCACGTCGTCGATCAGCAACAAATCGAGCGAGTGATAACGCTCTTTGAATTCGTCAAAGGTTTTGCGTTGGTAGGACTTGACGACATCGGTCACAAACTGCTCGGCATGGATGTAGAGCACTTTGGCATTGGGGTCATCGGCCAGAAGTTGATTGCCAATTGCATGCACCAAGTGGGTTTTGCCTAGGCCTACACCGCCATAAATGAACAAGGGGTTGTACATCTGGCCGGGGCTGCGGGCGACGTGCATGGCGGCGGCACGCGCCATGCGGTTGGCGCTGCCTTCCACTAAATTGGCAAATGTCAGGTCTGGATTCAAGCGATGGCGTTGTTCTCCATTCGGCCCTGTATGCGGATGACGACTGGACGATGCAAAGGTATCGACCGCAATTGGAGCGGCGACCGCAGCGGTGGTGGCGTGTGCCTCGCCAGCCTCGTGTGGCGCAGCAGCGCGTGATGATGCTGAATGCACGGGCGTGCTCACCGCGCTGATGGAACTGCGAACTTGAGCCTCACGCGGGGCCAAGGCCAAATCGACCACCACCTCGTTTTCAGCCAGTGCGCTCAAAATCTGCGCCAGACGCGACGCATATTGCGTCCGTATCCAGTCCATTTTGAAACGATTGGCCACCAAAATCGTGACACGACTCAAATCGTCGGCCACCTTGGCTTGCAGTGGTTTAATCCACGTATTGAACTGTTGTTCGGGCATATCCTGGGCCAGCCGTTCCACACAGGCCAGCCACAATTCGTGCTGCGGGGTCTCGGAAGTATCCAGAGCCATAGATCAAAGGTAATTTAAAGGTAGTTCAATACAGATGAGGCAAAAAAGCCGCCCATCTCTCGCAGCCAGACGATTTAAAGACAATCTGTCATTGTAGTCGTATGGTGTAAGTTATCCACATATTTTCTAAATGTGTTTGGATAAATGCACAGTGTTTTGAGGGTGTTTTCTTGGGAATGTGAGTTCAGATTCGTTTGAAATTTTCTTTAGGCACGTTTTTTTGAGATAATCAAGAGCTTTGCCACATTTAGGCCCTTTACTATCATGAAACGCACTTATCAACCCTCTAAAATTCGTCGTGCCCGTACTCACGGTTTCTTGGTTCGCATGAAGACCCGTGGTGGCCGTGCCGTCATCGCTGCTCGCCGCGCCAAAGGTCGCAAGCGTCTGGGCCTGTAATCGTCGGTAATCGTCGTTATCGCCGCCGTCATCGTCGTTCACGCATTCAGCCAGCCTCGGCTTCATGCTGTGCTTGCGGAAAATACACAACCTTGTTGCACCTGACCGCCAAAGCGCAGTTCCAATTCGTCCTGTCGGGACCTCCCGTGGCTCGTACCTCTCATTTTGCATTGCACTGTGTTCGTCTTGATACAGATCGGGCTTGTGCGTTGTTTTCTGCGTCCAGTGATTTTTGGATGGGCGTGCTGTTGCCCAAGCGGTGGGCCAAGCGAGCCGTGACTCGCAATACGATACGGCGACAGATTTATGAAACAGCGCGCACGTCTGAGTTGGTGTCTCAGGCCGCTTGTGCGTATGTGGTTCGACTGCGCAGCGGTTTTTCTCGTCAGCAATTCATCAGTGCGACATCTCAGCAACTCAAAAATGCCGTGCGACAGGAGTTGGTGCAGTTGTACGCGCGTTATCTTCGCTCCACCGCAGTTCAGGGGCCTCGCAATGTCTCTGCCGTCATTCATGTCACCTGATCTGCGTTCATGGTCACGTCGCTTTTTGATGGGCGTGGTGCGGGCCTACCGTTTGCTGTTGAGTCCTTGGCTGGGGTCGTCCTGTCGTTTTGATCCGACTTGTTCTGTTTATGCCTTGGGCGTGCTAGAGCGTCACGGTGCGCTGGCTGGCAGCTATTTAACCGCCCATCGTTTATTGCGTTGTCATCCTTGGTGTCCGGGTGGGCATGATCCTGTGCCCGAACAACCCCCTAAGTTATTCACACGCCTTCTTTCTAAGTCTTCGAAGGAACAACCCTCATGACCGATATCCGGCGTTCCATCCTGTGGATGGTTTTTGGTTTTTCGATGATCTTGTTGTGGGACAAGTGGCAGTTGCACAACGGGAAGCCTGCGACTTTTTTCCCTTCGCCTTCCAGTGCAACTGCCAAAGCAGATGCGTCTGGCAAGTCGAATGGTGATGTCCCTGCGACGTCGGTTGAAACAGCCGTTTCTGCTGCAACGGTGGGTGCTGCCAAATCTGCTGCACCCTCGGTGCCTCGCACGACGACCGTGGTAACGACGGATGCCTTGAGACTGAGTTTCGATTCAGAAGGCGGGTCGGTGATCGGCGCTGATATTTTGCAGCACAAGTCAGCCACCCTGTCGAGCAAGAGTCAAGAAGACAAGCCACTGACCTTACTGACGCAAACCCCAACGCACACCTATGTGGCTCAAACCGGATTGATCGGAGGCAATGGCTTGCCGACCCACAAAACGCCTATGGTGTGGGTGAACGGGGATACCGAGTTAAAAGAGGGCCAAAACGAGTTGGTGGTGCGCTTTGAGTCGGCCAATGATGGCGTGAAGCTGGTCAAAACCTACACCCTGCGCCGTGGTGCATACGATATTGCGGTCTCGCACGAAGTCATCAACAGCACCAGCGCCGAAATCAAGCCGCAGTTGTATGTGCAACTGGTGCGTGACGGCAGTACCAACGCCAGCGAAACTCCGTTTTACTCCACCTTCACAGGGCCTGCTGTCTTTACTCAGGCCGCAAAATACCAAAAAGTAGAGTTTCCAGACATTGACAAAAACAAAGCCACCTTTCAAAAAACCGCCACCGATGGTTATGTTGCGATGGTGCAGCACTACTTTGCCAGTGCATGGCTGTTGGGCGATGGCATAGAGCGTGAACACTTTGTTCGCAAAATTGAGAACAATCTGTATTCCGCAGGCTTTATCACCGCCATGCCTGCCATTGCACCCGATGGTCGCCAAACCGCGCAAACACGTTTGTTCATCGGCCCTCAGGCTGAAAAGGTGCTGGAAACCGTGGCTTCTGGCTTGGAACTGGTCAAAGACTATGGCTGGTTGACCATGTTGGCAAAACCCTTGTACTGGTTGCTGGAAAAAATTCATAGCGTCGTGGGCAACTGGGGCTGGGCGATTGTGCTTCTGGTGGTGCTCATCAAAGCGGCGTTTTATTGGCTCAATGCCACGGCATACCGCAGCATGGCAAAAATGAAGGCCATCAACCCACGCATCATGGAAATGCGCGAGCGCCTGAAAGACAACCCACAGCAAATGCAAATGGAGATGATGCGGATTTACCGCGAGGAGAAAGTCAACCCGATGGGCGGCTGCTTCCCGATCATGATCCAAATCCCTGTGTTCATCGCCTTGTACTGGGTGTTGTTGTCCAGCGTGGAGATGCGCAATGCGCCGTGGATAGGCTGGATTACGGATATGTCTTCGCCCGATCCTTGGTACATCTTGCCTTTGGTGATGACCTTGACCACGGTGTTCCAAACCGCGTTGAACCCCTTGCCGCCTGATCCCTTGCAGGCCAAAATGATGTGGCTCATGCCCTTGGTGTTTTCGGTGATGTTCTTCTTCTTCCCAGCGGGTTTGGTGTTGTACTGGATTACTAACAACATTCTGACCATCATTCAGCAAGCCTTCATCAACCACCGCATGGGTGTCCCTGTCAAGTTCACCATTCCTGACTTCAAGTCTTGATGCCTTGCTTTAGATGATGCAGATGCCGAGGTGTTGACGCAAAGCCTAGACCCCATTGTTGCGATTGCCACTGCCGCCGGACGGGGGGCTGTGGGCATCGTGCGGGTGTCTGGCTTTGGCCTGGGTGCGTTCGTGCAAGCATGGCTAGGCCGCGCCCTTCGCGCCCGTGAAGCCACTTACCTCGCGTTTCCCGATGCACAAGGCCAGCCCATCGACCACGGGCTGGCCTTGTGGTTTCCAGCGCCGCACTCGTTTACGGGGGAGGACGTGCTAGAAATCCAAGCGCATGGTGGCCCTGTGGTCTTGCAACTGCTGTTGGCGCGTTGCCTAGAAGTCGCTGCCCTTGTGTTGCCGCGTCTGCGCTTGGCCCAACCCGGCGAGTTCAGCCAGCGGGCATTTTTAAACGACAAAATCGACCTCGCCCAAGCCGAGGCCATCGCGGACTTGATCGAGGCCAGCACCGAAGCAGCCGCCCGCAGTGCCAGCCGCAGCTTGAGCGGTGCGTTTTCGCAGGACATTCATGCCTTGCGCGATGGCCTGATTCATTTGCGTATGCTGGTCGAGGCTACGCTGGATTTTCCTGAGGAAGAAATTGACTTCCTGCGCCAATCTGACGCGCAAGGACAGCTATTCAAACTCAAGCAACAGCACACGACCATTCAGCAGCGTGCCCGCCAAGGGGCCTTGCTGCGCGAAGGCATGCGTGTCGTGATTGCGGGGCAGCCCAATGCGGGCAAAAGCTCGCTGCTCAATGCACTAGCGGGGGCTGAACTCGCCATCGTCACACCGATTGCCGGCACCACCCGTGACAAAGTGGAGCAAACCATACAAATCGAAGGCGTGCCGCTGCACGTCGTGGATACCGCCGGCTTGCGCGACAGCAGCGATGAAGTCGAGCGCATCGGCATTGCCCGCGCATGGAACGAAATTCATGGCGCTGATGCTGTGCTCTTGTTGCACGATCTGACCCGCACCGAGCAGGCCGACTATGCGGCGGCTGATGCGGCCATTGAAGCGGCCATTCCTGCGCACATCGACAAGATTCATGTCTGGAACAAATGCGATGCCGCAAGCTCGTCCACCTTGGCCCGAGTTGCCGCGCAAGATGTGGTGCTATCCGCCAAAGCGGGCACTGGTCTTAGCGACTTGCGCCAACGCTTGCTACAAGCTGTCGGCTGGCAAGCAGCGCCTGAAGGCTTGTACATGGCCCGCGAGCGCCACCTCCGCGCCTTGGCTGCCGTGCGCGACCGTTTGGCGAATGCCGAGCAATGGCTACACACGGGCAACTTGCACCTCGATCTGCTGGCCGAAGAATTGCGCTTGGCCCAAACCGCCCTAGGCGACATCACTGGCGAATTCACCGCCGACGACTTGCTGGGTGAGATTTTCGCTGGTTTTTGTATTGGAAAATAAAAACAGCGATGGCCCATGTCCACACCCAACCCAACGACAAGCACCGAATTGGGGGATGAAACCACGCGCGTTGTGATTGGTGACTACGCCTTTCGAGCGGCAGATGCCCTGCAGGTGCGTCCATGCCGCCGTTG